>NZ_WKKH01000006.1 GCF_009674725.1 Pedobacter petrophilus
TCACTCATAATCTGTATCATAAAGTTAAAAAATCAAATTCTTAATTCCTTAACTGACACAGTTCATTTTACAATCTCAATGATTATTTCTTTTATAATCTCCAGCCCCTTATGCTTTACGCATAGTTCTCTGTTTAACTAACAAACCCAGACGTATAACTCGCAACTTAACTTTAATAAACCCAGGCCTGCAACTTATAACCCGCAACTTAACACACCAAACCTGCAACCTCTACTTACTAAATCTTCTGTTTAACAGCTCATAAAACTGATCTACAGTAGCTTGTTTACTTGCCCAATCATACTTCATGGCATAATTGCTTTGCAAAAAGTTATTGGCGGCTTCAAAACTATTCATCTTGTTAACGATATCAATCGCTTCAGAATAAGCCAGATTATATCCCTTAAATAAATCCTTAATAAACAGTAATTTTTCGTTCAGGTTAATGGCGTGTTTCAAATCAGCAATTGGCGATTTTACCGGTTCATCACCCTGTGCATTTGTTTTAGCCAGCAAATCATTTAAACTTTCTGCTGGCTTAGCAGGAGCCACAGGCTGTTCTACTGGCCTAACAGGTACCGCTTCAGGGGTAAAGATTGGTCTATCTGCCACTGGCGGGGAAATAACAGGCTCATCCATTTCTACGTCTTTTAAAGCCGGAATGGGTTCTGAATTGGCAACTATTGGTTGCTCAATTATAGGCTCTATAGGTTTTGGCTCTTCAGTTACAGGCGACTGTGCAATGGATTCCTGATCTGTAAGTTCCGCTGCTTCGTCATGGGCAATTAAAAATGGCTCTGGCCCTATTTCATCTTCTTCATTAAGTGCACTTTCTTCCTGAATGGTTAAAGGTGCTTCTTCTTTTTCGTGGATTTTCTTTTTCTGTGCCAGAATTTCTTCCTCAGCTTTACTCAACGGCCGATCAAATATTTCCTCAACAGATTTGGCTTCATAGTCGAACTTATTATCATCGCTATGGTTTCCCAAAACAAATTCAAAACTGTGATTATCCTGATCTGGTTTAAAGAAATCGTGGGCTAAAACCTCTTCTGCTGTATCTTCTTTATTTTGCTCATCATCCAGAATTTCCTGTTCTGGTTTTACATCGATCCGTTCTTCTGCTTCCTCTGCTGTAATGACTTCCTCTAGTTCTTGTGGTGCAAAAGCCTGATCATTTTCGATATAACCCGGAGAAACTTCTGGTAAGATAATTGTATTTTGTTCTTCCAGCAACGGCTGATTAACTACGGGTGCCGGTTGTTCATTTATGGCATTTAATTTCTGTACAATCCGAACATGATCTGCAAGGAAATCTGCATTGGCTAAAAACAATTCGAGTTCTAAATGATTTAACTGTTGTGGATTTTGAGCAAGAAACTCATATTGCTCATTTAATTCTGTTAAAATACTGCCGACTTTCCTGAAGATACTTTGCTGATTCATCATAAACATTAAACGAATTTTGTGCTGATTTATGTTGGTAACTATGTACCCAAAAATAACACATAATTCTCATATTTGTTGGGTTTTAAATTAATAGAGCGCACATAGAGGCATAATAGATCTGGCATGTTATTTAGCGAACAGAATTTTAGAAGGAGAGGCGAATTTTCAGGAAGTATTGAAGTGGTTTGTGGCTCCATGTTTTCCGGCAAAACGGAAGAATTGATCCGACGTTTGAAAAGAGCACAGATTGCTAAATTAAATGTAGAAATTTTTAAGCCCAGAACAGATACCCGTTATCATGAAACCGCTGTGGTTTCCCATGATTTAAACTCCATTAATTCCACACCTGTTGATAATGCCTCCGCAATTTTACTTTTGGGCACTAATACTCAAGTGGTGGGCATTGATGAGGCTCAGTTTTTTGATAATGAGCTTCCTGATGTTTGCAATAAACTGGCATTAAGGGGAATCAGGGTAATTGTTGCCGGTCTGGATATGGATTTTTCCGGAAAGCCATTTGGTCCGATGCCAGCTTTAATGGCTATTGCAGAACATGTTACCAAAGTAAATGCAGTTTGCGTATGTTGTGGTAATCCAGCCCTTTTTAGCTATAGAACGGTAGCCAATGAATCTACCGTTTTATTGGGCGAAAAAGAAAGCTATGAACCACGTTGCAGGGCCTGCTATAATCTGGATAAAGGATAATTATTCGTTCAAAATATATCTTCAATTATTTAAATAAACCATGTCTACATTAAAAAAAGTAAATAAAATAGCCATTTTAGGCTGTGGTTGGTTTGGTTTTGCTTTCGCGAAGAAGCTGATTTCAATGGGCTATGAGGTTAACGGATCAACTACTACTCCCGAGAAACTTGACTTAATTGCCGAAGAAAAAATTCAGCCTTTCCTGGTCAATTTCACATCAGACCAAGTGATAGCAGATCACGAATTTTTTAATGCTGATGTGTTGTTTATCTGTATCCCGCCGAAACGAAATTCAATTGAAGTGTATGATTATGCGCAGAAAATCGCTTCAATTCTAAACGCAGCAAAAGATAAGGTTGCCAATGTCGTTCTAATTAGCGCTACCAGTGTTTATGGCGATGAAAACAAAGCTGTAAATGAATTAACGGAAACAAACCCAGATACGGAATCTGGTAAAGTAATTGTTGAAGCTGAAAATATATTAAAAATAGAAAATCCTGATGGTTTCACAATTATCCGCTTTGGTGGATTAATTGGACCAGACCGTAACCCGGGAAGATTCTTCGCCGGAAAAACAGCTATTCCGAATGGTTTGGCGCCGGTAAATCTGATTCACCAAACTGACGCGGTGAATATTGCAATTAACATCATCGAAAAACATGCTTTCGGCAGAATTTACAATGCCTGCTCCCCTATGCACCCAACCAGAAAAGATTTTTATACCGCAGCCGCTGAAAAAGCTGGATTAGTGCTACCCGGGTTTGTTTCAGAGAAAAAAGCATGGAAGGTAATAGAAAGTGTAAATGTTCCCAGGTATTTAGAATATAACTTCCAAGAGGAAATAAGATAAGTTATAGCTGCACCAGCTTTGACAACTTTCTTTCTATGGCACTGGTAAAAGTTGTCAAAGCTTATTACCGTAATAAACCCAACAACTCTTTCTTGCTCAATCCTTTAAAAAATCCACCATCGGTTTGAATCAGGTTTTTAACCAAATCTTTTTTAGAAGCCTGCAATTTCATGATTTTTTCTTCGATCGTATCCGGGCAGATCAACCTTACGGCCATTACATTTTTATGCTGCCCGATTCGGTAAGCCCGATCAATTGCCTGGTTCTCCACTGCTGGATTCCACCATGGATCGACCAGGTATACATAATCTGCTTCCGTTAAGTTTAATCCCGTTCCGCCAGCCTTTAAACTGATTAAGAAAACCGGAATATCGGCATTCTCCTGAAACGACTTCACTGTCTCTTCCCGCTTTCTGGTTTGGCCAGTGAGGTATTCATATTTAATGTTTCTCTTCTCCAGTTGCTTTTTGATCAGATCGAGCATAGTTACAAACTGAGAAAATACCAGTATTTTATGATTCCTTGCCTTGCTTTCAATCTGCTCAATTAACACTTCAATTTTGGAAGAGGCCTGCAGGTAAGATTTTCCATCGGCTAATAATGCTGCAGAGTTACAGATTTGCCTCAACATGGTAATGCTTTTCAAAACATGCATGGCGCTTTTAGGCAACTCATCTTCCGTTTTGCCTAAGATAAAATCCTGAATCTCCTTTTTGTTTGCTTCGTAAACTTCACGTTGTTCTGCACCCATTTCGCAGTAGAGAATAATTTCAGTCTTATCCGGAAGCTCCTTAGCTACCTGCTCTTTGGTACGCCGCATTAAAAATGGCCTGATCTTCTTTTGCAACTCTTCTGCCCGCTTCTTATCTTTAAACTGATCAATTGGCGTAGAATATAAGTCGGCAAATTGCTGCTTGCTGCCGAATAAACCCGGACAAGCGAAAGACATTTGTCCGTAAAGATCAAAGGTATTATTCTCAATCGGTGTTCCCGTCATTACGACTTTATTCCGTGATTTTAACAGCCTGACTGCCTTGTATCTTTGAGACTCCGGATTCTTGATATTCTGCGATTCATCCAGGAAAATATAATTAAAACGATAATCTTTTAGAAAACGAATGTCTGAAAGTAGCGTACCATACGACGTAATCACAATCTCAAACTGATCAAAATCATCAGTGGTTTTGATTCGCTCGTTGCCATAAATCGTTTTGACGGTAATTGATGGTGCAAACTTTTCTACTTCAGCTTTCCAGTTGAAAATGAGCGATGCCGGAACCACCACCAGGTTGATGTTGTGGCTTACCTTATCTCTTTGCGATAAAATAAAGGCAAGGATCTGAATGGTTTTACCGAGTCCCATATCATCAGCCAAACAAGCGCCAAAATTAAAGTCATCCAGAAAATTCAACCAGTTAAGTCCTTCTTTCTGATAAGGCCGTAACGAGGCGTTTAAAGCACTCGAAACTTCTACTTCCCTGATGGCATCTGTACCTTCAAACTTCTGTTGATACTGTTTTAACTCATTTTTTACTTCGCCATCAAGCAATGCATCTTCATACAAATCATTCAGCGTAGCAAATTTAATTTTAGGCGTTAGAATAGCATCATCAGTTACTTCTCCCGCATTAAAATAATCTGTAAATTTCTGAATCCATTCATGTGGCAAAATGCCTTGCGATCCATCATCAAGCGTAATAAATTTACTTTTATTCCTAATCGACTTATGCAGGTGCTTCAATGCTACCTGCTGTTTGCCGAATTTCACCTTCACTTTGGTTTCAAACCAATCGGTGCCACTTAACACCTCGATATTGATCTCTGCCTTATGTTGATTAAGCTTATTATTTTTTAGCTGATTGAAGCCTAAAATGTGGATACCTTTATTCTGCCAAATTTCAAAAGCATCCAGAAACCAGCCTTCTTCCAGAAAACGTTTTCTGTGCAAATAAAAGGAATCATTGGTTTCCTGATCGTAGAAGTGAGGATGTTGTCTGAGTACATTGGAGATAAATTGCAGTTCGGCCTGCTCATCGCGATGTAGCGTAAAAACATTTCCCAACTTATCTTGCGCCTGAATTTGCCGTTTAGAAAGCACCGGAATTTCCAGGCTTCCGTAACGCATTACAGGGGTAAGTAAAATAAAATCTTCAGACTCTGACAAGTAGATTAACTGCTCATTTTCGAGATCGAAACCTTTTTCTTCCAATTGATCAGGCGTTGCCGCTTTCAGGTAAGTGTAATCAACCTTGATGCTACCTTCCAGCTGGATCAAGATCAGCTTCTGAAACTCAGGATACTTCGTTTTATGTAAAATTAAACGATTGCTTTGCTTTTTGAAGAAGCTAATCACGCGCAGAAAATCAGGTCTGGTGATGAGATAAAGTTGATCTTTCAGCCGGATAAAATACTGATGAACCAAAACCAGTTGATCCAGTTCGTAAGATTTCCCTTCAATGGTTAACCTACCTGTAATTTCATAAAAATCGTTCAGCTGGTTAACAGATAATCGTAAATCAAGATCAAGAAACTGAACATTTACAGGAATGATCGTCGAAGCCTGGATGTTGGCCTCCTTAGAATCCTGAAGATAGAAAGGAATTTTTTGTGGATTTTTTACAATGGCTTTTAGCGCTTCAATTTCCTCGCCAGTTTGGTCATTATTGTAATTGGCCTGGAAGGTAGAGATCCCACTGTAGAATTTCAGTTCATCACTATCGTCTGTTTTGAATAATAAACTGGTTAAATTTACTCGTTGTAAAGGATTTTTGATCTTCCCGGCTTTTGTTTTTTCTCCTTCATACAGTTCGATAGACAGGTTGCTGTAATAGCGGTGTTGCCCCAGCACGAGAATGGTTTTACTCAAATCGTAAACAGGTTTCAACACATTCTTAGCTTTCTCTTTCGGCAAAAGCAACGCTGCTAATTGTTCTTTGGCTGCTCTATTAAAGGGTTGCAAAGCGGCAATTTTCGGCTTTATTTGCAAAGCTCCATCGGTATGGCTAAGGGAGAAAACAGCATCAAGATCCGGCTCCTTTTCGAGGCCATAATCCATTGCGAGTATATGCAACTTTTGGCGACGCAATCGCTCATCGAAAAAGATAGCGAAATCTTCCCGGTGTAAAATATTGTACAAAACCTGGGCCTGATGCGCACAGAGCTTGTTTTTAGGCGTAGAACATCTACAAGATAACTTTACTGAAGTTCGGTTTTGCTGCACCTGAACAATTGGAAAAACTGCTTCAGCGTCCGGATGACTAAAAGCTGCAAAATTAAGTTCTATCTGCTCCGGATGGAGATTGAAGAAACCTCTCGCATTGGTATGCACTTCCTGACTAAGATGTTTGAGAATAAATATACCGTTTAAATCTTTAAGGTTGAAATCAGGCAATACATAATCGTATGGATTTGGTACTGACTGTTGTTTCTCCTCAAAAATTTGACTCATTTATAGAAAATTATAAGTTATAAAAGTACAGCTATGCCTGGACATAGCGATAATGAGATTTTCATATTTTATCAACAGTAAAAAATTCATCTTTCAACTGGAAGCAGAGCAGAGGCAAAAACTTTTGATCTGTGTATAGCAAAGTCTAAAAATGATCAGCTACGTTCGAAATGACGATAACATTTGGTTACGCTCAACATGAAAGTGAATTATAAGTTTGAAGAAGCCGAAAGGCTTGAATAATTACAGTGATTTTCGTAGATTTAAATAAAAAGGAACGGCAACTTTCTCTGTTTTTCCATTCATTATAAATTCGGCCCCTTGTGTGCCTAAACGGTTAAAGTCAGTTGAAATGGTGGTAATTCCATCCAAAATAATCCTTTTTAATGGTGTTTCATTATAAGATATCACGCCTACATCTTTGCCAATTTTAAGTTTCAGAACAATTAATCGCTCGATCAGGGTCACTAAATCATCTTCCATTAAATTGATATAAACCTCACCAACATTAATTTCTTCATCTTTAATATTGTGAATCACCTTGTGTGCAAAGGCATATTGCTGACAAAACCTGTAAAATCCACTCAAAATTTCCTGGGGAAAATAACTGCTCTTCGGAAAGATAATTTTTAATGTGGTATAATTTGACAAGCGATCCAATGCCTGTTCTAATGCGGCATAAATATCTTGCGCAAAGTTTTCATATGCAGCAGCGTAATCGCCCGTTACGCCTGGCAGCAGCTTATCTAAAATAATAAGCTTTTCTTTCGGAATGGTGTTAATTACCTCATGGGCATTTTCACCACCTTCGAGGAAGTGTGGAATAATTACAAAATGAGTGTAATCATCTTTCTTACTCATGATCATTTTCTTAAAGAAAACGTAATCATTATTATAAATATAAAAATCTATCGCAGCGCGTTCGCCAATGGCTTTGGTAAAGGAATCGTAAATGATTTTTTTATGGGTGCTTAACTTATTAAAAAGCAGGCATACTTTTAATTTTCTTGAAAAATCAGTGTTAATAATGAAATACCCTTTCCCTGGTACCGAATCCACTACACCAAGTTTACGCAGGTTTCTATACCCTTTTTCGGCCGTATCACGAGACATTTCCAAACTGAAACTGAGTTCGTTAATTGAGGGCAGCAAACTTCCTTTTTTTAATTTACCCATATCAATTCCATTCAAAATAGCATTGGTTAACTGCTTATATTTTGGTGTGGATGAATACTCATCAATTTGAATATAATCGAGGATATCTTCTGGTTTCAAAGGAATTTGGCTTGGGTTTCTAATATAAAAAAAAATCTGCTACCAGAGCAGATCTTTTTGTTATATCGTTCGCTGAATAGCAGAATAGTACTTTAAATTAATCATGTCCGTTGGTGCCGGATTACTGTTCCATACATCGTTGATAGCCAGCGCTGTTCCAATCGCAGTAGCCTGAGATACAGATGATGCGTAAACCTCGATATCTGGCACGGCGCTGGCCAACAAATGCATATAGATTGCGTTTTTTCCGAAACCACCATCCACAAAGATTCTGGTTACACCTGGATTCAGAATTAATTTCAGCGAGTACACCTGTTGCTTAACCAAATCTAAAAGTAACTGGTGATAAGCCTCTTCTGCCGTTTGAAAAATATTTAAGTCTCTGGCAGGAAATGCTGAAACCAGTGAAAATTCAGTTTGAATATTCTGGTTTTCGGGCACTTTACTGACGAGCTTTAAAACTAAACCCGGATTGAATTTCAGGTGCTTAAAAAGGTAAGCCGCCCGATCGAAATGTGCTGCAATGCGCTTCAATTGAATCTCATGCTCATTACCTGCGAAAATACGGGAGGCTTTTACCGCTTTCCCCTTAAAATGCATGTAACACAAGCAATCCTTTTTTAATTCACTCGCCGTTAATGGCTCCTGGTTAAAAGGATTTAAACTGATGCACCAGGTTCCTGTAGAGATTAATACAAATGGCGTGTTAAAATTGGCCAGGTAAGGGATTAGTGCGGCAGAACTGTCGTGCAAACCAACACCTACACTCACTTCTTTCCCTTCAAAAGTCGTTTTCAAAGTAGAATCTGCAGGTGTAAATTCGCCAAACTTGTCAATAATCTTTTCCGCTGAAACCCATTGATGGTATTCATTTTTATTAAAATCCCAAAGCTGGGTATGGCATCCGATACTGGTAATATCCGCTACCGCTTTTCCGGTAAGCAAATAACTTAAATACTGTGGCAAATGCAGCGCATACTTAACCCGGGCAAAGAGTTCTGGTCTTTCATTTTTTAAACGATAGAGTTGCATGCCTGAATTTAAGCTTCCTAAAACCGGTGAAGCAGTTTCCAAAGAAATCTTTTCCTCACCGCCATATTCGGCATAAAAAGCTGTTTTTAATGCTTCAGGATATTCCTTTAAATAATTGTAAAGTGGTGTTAAGGGCTCACCATTCTCATCAAGATATACGAAACTCGCGCCATAAGTTGAAAAGTTAATGGCTCTAATATCAAACTCCTTCAATTGCAAAACCTGGTTCAGCGAATCATAAACAGATGATTTTAAGCTTTCCAGGTTTTCACAAGGTTCGCCATCTTCGTCTATCGTTTCTACAAAACGGGCAGAACGCTCATAAACAATGCTGTAATTTTCGTCGATTAAAAATAGTTTCTTGTTTGTCTTTCCAACATCAAATATGGCAATAACAGGTTTGGACATTTTTACTTCCTCTTCGATTATAAACCTGTAGCTACAGTATTTCCACGGTGATCAACTAAATTACTTCTTACTGCCAAATCGCGGTATAAGCCAATTGGTGATAAAGCTGCTCCAGCTCTCAAACGCGCCTCAGCAACTAGCGGTCTCAAATCACTCCGGAAGGTATTTTGAAGAATTTCCTGTGCTTTTGCCACATCATTATTATCCTGAGCGGCATTTAAAGCATTTCTATCCACCAGTAAAGCCTGGGCGTAAGCAATCATAATCGCTTCTACCGATTGCAATAAATCTTCTAAAGGATCTTTCACATTGTGGGAAGCATCAATCATCCATCCTAAATCTTTTGCATGGTTCATGCCTTTTGCATCCATTCCTTCAACCAATTCGTTAAAAATTAAGAACAATTGATAAGGCTTAATACTTCCGGCTGTTAAATCATCATCACCATATTTAGAATCATTGAAGTGGAAACCACCCAACTTTCCTTCCATTAATAATAAGGCAACAATTTGCTCTATGTTAGCATTTGGTAAATGGTGACCTAAATCTACCAGCGTATAAGCTTTTTTACCCAATTTACTGGCGTACAATAAAGATTGACCCCAATCGCCAACTGTGGTAGAATAAAAATTAGGCTCGAAAGCTTTATATTCTACAAATATTTTCCAGTTTTCTGGCAAAGCCGAATAAATTTCCTGCAAACTTTCCAAAGTATTTTCAAAAGCTTTACGGAAGTTCAACTGACCCGGAAAACACGATCCATCAGCCAACCAAACCGTTAAGGCATCAGAATCTAAGGCTACACCATGTTTAATTACTTCGATATTATGTTCAATGGCTTGCTTGCGAATATCTTTGTTTACATTTTGAAGTGATCCAAATTTGTAGCTGTTTGCAGAACCCGCCTGATCTTGAAAGGTATTGGAGTTCATGGCATCGAACTTTAAGCCATAGCTCGAAGCGAGACTTTTTAAACTTTCTGCATTTTGAGGGATATCCCAAGGAATATGAAGTGAAATTGCACCACTCGCGCCGTTAAGGGCATGTAGTAAACCCACATCTTCGATTTTCTCTTCGATTGTCCTTGGCTCACCACCAGTAATGGCAAAACGGCCGAAACGTGTTCCGCCGGTACCCAAAGCCCAGCTCGGAATGGCAATTTGAAAATCTACTAATTTCTGGATTATGTTTTCAAGGTTAACATGCGACCAGTCTTCCTTTAAAAAATCCAACTTGCGCTGGTGTGAAGTAGAAAGGGAGTCGTTATGTTTTTCTATTTGGTTCTGCTCAATATTCATTGCAATATTTGCTTTATTAGGTTAATCTTCGGCGAAAACCGCCATTATCTATCCAGTAACTGGATATTCCTTTTAACAGTCATTTTCGGTCTGTGGAAACCACAGACCTGAAAAACGACTTACTAAAACTAACTTATCTTTAAAGGTATTCTTCATCAGCCTCTGGCTAAAAAAGAAATTCCTCTTGCTGATGCTATCTTACAAACGCCATGGCCACACCGCCATCAACGTTTAACACGTTACCTGTTGATTTCTGCAATAAACCGCCAACGAAAGCGAAACATGCATTTGCAATATCATCTGGTAAAATGATTTGATTTAACAAGGTACGTTTTGCATAATAAGCAGGCAGCTCCGCAACCGTTACGCCGTATGCTTTTGCTCTGCCTTCGGCCCATCCGCCAGCCCAAATGTTACTATCGCTTATTACGGCATCAGGATTAACTACGTTTACACGAATATTATCTGCACCCAATTCTGCAGCATTTAACCTGCTTAAATGAAGCTGAGCAGCCTTTGCACTGCCATAACCGGCATTATTTGGTCCGCTTACCAACGCATTCTTGCTTACAATATTAATAATATCTCCACCAACATCTTGCTTCTGCATCGCTTTTGTTGCAGCCTGGGTGATGAAGAACTGGCCTTTCACTAAAACATCATACAATAAATCCCAGTCTTTTTCCGTGTGATCACCTATGGTTTTAGAAATGGATAATCCAGCGTTATTTACTACGATATCGATACCGCCAAAAGCTAATGCCGCAGCATCAAAAGCGCCGTCAATATCTTCCTGACTGGTTACGTTTAAAATTGCAGTACTATAAGAATCTTTACCATATAGTTTTGAAAATTCATCGCCGGCTTCTTCCAAACGTTCGGCGTTCATATCATTTAAAATCACCACACCGCCTTCAGCAACAAACTTTTTGGCAATTGCTTTACCAATACCGCCTGCACTGCCCGTAATTAAGGCAATTTTACCGGTAAGTGGTTTTGGTTTAGGCATGCGTTGCAATTTTGCTTCTTCTAACAACCAGTATTCTATATTGAATGCTTCCTGGTGTGGTAAAGAAGTATATTCTGAAATTGCTTCAGCGCCTTTCATCACGTTAATGGCATTGATGTAAAACTCTGCCGCAACTCTCGCCGTTTGTTTATCTTTTGAGAAAGTGAACATACCTACACCCGGATATAAAATTACAACAGGATTGGTATCACGAATGGCAGGACTGTTTGGATGTTTACAGGTTTCATAATAGTCTGTATACATCGCTCTGTAAGCCTCAAACGCTGGCAGCAATTGTTCTTTTATCGCTTTTACATCAGACAGATCAGCATCAATGGCTAAATCTAAAACCAACGGACTGATCTTTGTTCTTAAAAAGTGATCCGGACAGCTGGTACCCATTGGCGCCAGACGGGAAAGATCATTCGAATTTGTAAATTCTAAAACACGAACATCATCAGTAAAATGACCGATCATGTGTTGTTTAGAAGAACATAAACCACGTAGTACAGGTGCTAATGCAGCAGCTTGTTTTTTACGGTTAATATCGGTAGCACTTTCTATTTTTTGTCCGCCGAAAACCGACCCTTTTTTACCGTAGTTCTGCGCCAGGTAATCTGAACAGATTTCGATTACATCTAAAGTATTTAAATAACTTTCGTAAGCAGTATCGCCCCAGGTAAACAAACCGTGAGAGCCCAGCATGATCCCCCGAATGCCTGGATTTTCATCTAGACATTGCTTTAATTGCAAGCCCAGTTCAAAACCTGGTTTTTTCCATTCTACCCAACCAATTGTTCCGCCGAATAATTCTTCGGTGATTTTTTTACCATCTTTTGCCGCAGCGATGGCTATGGCCGCATCCGGATGCAAGTGATCGATGTGTGCAAATGGCAGGAAGCCATGTAAAGGCGTATCAATTGAAGGTGCTTTCGAACTTAAATCGAAAATACAGTGATTGAAAAGCTCAACCATTTCATCTTCATGTTCTACGCCACGGTAAATGTTTTTTAAACTGCGCAGGCGATCAACATAAAGTGCAGCTAAACCACTTTTCTTTAAGGTACCTAAATCGCCACCCGATCCTTTAACCCACATTACTTCGGTTTCATTACCGGTAAGCGGGTCTTTTTCCATTAACTTGCATGAGGTATTGCCACCACCATAGTTAGTTAGGCGCAAATCTGCACCCAGTAAATTAGAGCGATAGATCAATAATGCAACTTCATCTCCAGCCAGTTTGGCGGCTTCTTCTTCATCCCATAAGTAGCTTACGTACTTATAATTTGTTTCTTTAACAGACATGTATATTAATGTTTATTTTTTTTAAAAATTTATCTAATTGAATTACCGTAACCCACAATCAGCACAGAAACGATAATGGTTACAATGCCAACGATTACGGTTGTTAATGTTTTTCTTGATACACCTTTCCATTCTTTCAAAACCAAACCCCAAATGTTCGCAATCAGGATGATAAAGGCCATGTGTAAAATCCACGAACTGGCACCGTTACCCATTTTACTTTCCCCCATTCCGTAGAAAAAGAATTGTAAAAACCAGGTGGTTCCTGCAAGTGCAGAAAAGATATAGTTTTTTAATAGCGGGGTTGATTTTTTGGTGTAATCTCCAAAAGTTTTGTTCCTGGCGTTGAGAATCATACACCAAATGAAGTTGGTGGTTAAGCCGCCCCAAAGTACCACTACATAAGTTACGTTATTCTGGAACAGGAAATTACCCGTTTCTGATGGATTTGCAGCTTTCCAGATTTGATTGGCCGCATCCGCCATCGGCTTTCCGGCTTCTAAACCGAAGTTAAAACAAGCGCTTAATACACCTGAAACAATCCCTACGAATAAACCTAAGCCAAATTTAAATTCAGTTTTTACTTCCATGCCGTGCGGATCAGTCACGTCAGAATTAATTTCCTTTTCCTTCATCACGCCTGCTTTACCGCAGATCATGATACCAACAATGCAGACCAAAAGGCCCAGCATCACCATCCTGCCCCAATCGGTATGCAAAAACATCGTGAAGGTATCTTTACCTTCCTGTGGAAAAATATCAAAATAGATGGAAGGTAATATCGACCCAATCACCATCGATAAACCCAGGATAATACTGCTTCCTAATGATACACCGAGATAACGAACGCCTAAGCCGTAAGTTAAGCCGCCAATGCCCCAAAGCACACCAAAGAAATAGGTTAATAAGAGAATGTTTCCACTTGTAGAGGCAATAATATCACTGAAATTTGGAATGGTTAAATAAGCAGCCAATGGCGGAACAATAAGCCAGGAAAAGATTCCTCCAACTATCCAATAGCTTTCCCAGGCCCAGCCTTTAACTTTCTTGTATGGAATATAAAAACTCCCCGATGCGAACCCACCGAAGAAATGAAAAATTACGCCTAAAATTGCCTGCATGCTCTATATTGAATATTTGGTTGGTCCAAAATAGAAAATACACCATGTTTAACTGTTATGCACTGTTATGCCGATCAGTGCAAATTTATTCCTGGTTGGAATATGGTTTACCAGGAAGCAAAATTGCGAATTTAATGCAATGATCAATTGTCAAACCCATATTTTGAGCATTTTAATTAAAAATATATCAAATGTATATGCTATAGATTATCGATTAAATATCGAATTTGTTACCCTGAGTTAACCAATCCATAATTTAGCAGAATTAAATGGTGCCCCCACGTATGAGGCAAAATAATCCTAACCAATAAACCATACAATTATGCCCCGAATTATTTCGCCGCAGTTATTTTTAGAACGATGTCGTTAATTACCTCATTAGATTTCAAAATCTTATAGTGACCGACACCTTCGTAAGCAGTAGCGTTAATATCAGGAAATTTATCGAGAAACTCTTTTAAGAAAGGATAAGTAGAAATGTCATCTTCAGGATCGAAAGCCACAAAGTGATTGAAATTGCGGTTTTCTTCATAAAGATTTACCAGATTAAAATAACTCGCCCGAACCGGAAATTCTTTAGCAAAGTTATCAAAAAACCGATCCTGATGCACAGCTGCAATGCCTACCGAAGTAAGGCTTTGTGCGAACTTCTCCTTAAGTCTGATTAACGGCGCAATGCTGATGAGCATTTTCGGCGACAGATTCAAATCTTGTAAAGCGATTACGTTTGCCATACTGCCTAACGAATGGCCGATTACAAAATCTGGTTGTGTATAATTTGAAGCAATGGATTTAACGGCATCTGTATAAAACATAAGGTTAGAAAGATCAGAACCAGAGCTTCCATTTCCTGGCGCATCAAAGGCAATCACTTCTACATCGTCCATTTTTAACAATTCGACAATTAATTCATAGAAATCTAACGCCTTAGATGCCCAGCCATGTGTTAAAAGTATTTTTATTTTTCCAATGCCCCAACTGAAGCAATTTATTTCAAGGTTGGATTGTGTAAAATAAGGATCGTAAACAGCAAGGGTAAAGATTTTTGCAGCCGCCACCAGTTCTTCCTGATGAATCCGCAATGGCATCTTTGGTGAGTAAAAAATAAACTCACGCATCTGCCCATCATCTGGGTTTTCAGCGGTTGTTTTTAGTGAATTGGTTAACTGTTTTAATCTTTTCAAATCCCGGATATTTTAGATTAATTGCGATTTTAAGTCAGCAGGCGAATAGTTTATCGATTTCAGTGTTTTATCATCGGCTTTTCTAAAAACTAAAAATAAACCATCAACTTCTTTATAATAAGATTCGGTTTGGTCTTTATCGAAATAGTGTTTAATGGTTAATTCGGCCTCTTCTAACGTTTTGCAAGCTTTGCTCATGTTAGAACGGTGAACTTCATCAAACAACGTCTTAAACTTTCCCCCTAAACCAAATTCATGGATAGCACCCGCTAAAACATATTGCAAATCGCACAATGCATCGGCTACTTCCACTAAATCATCATTTTCGACAGCCTCTTGTAGTTCTTTCAACTCCTCAGCCAACAATGCAATTCTTAAGTTTGCCCGTTGTTTAGACGGAATAACCGGCGAATCTAAAATTGGATGTTTAAAAGTGGTGTGAAATTCTGCAACCTGATTGAGTGAATTTGTTTCCTGCATGGTTTGTTGGTTTAATCCTGATGGCAGCAAAAGTATAAAAACCGGCCTAATTTAGCGCCAGAATTTATAAACATCGCCAGGCGACTGTTCATTAATCTACCTTCGTTCTCTAATCACCTTAAAAAACTCTTCCTTATAAGTATCCCCTATCGGTAACGATTGATCATTTATATAAACGGTATTCCCATCTACCATTTTAATTTTATCAAGCGAAATAATGTAGGATTTATGAATGCGATAGAAAGGTGGCTTTGGCAGATCAACTTCTAATTCACGCAGGGCCTGATAAGTGACGATTCTTTGCGTGGAGGTATACACCGAGACATAGTTTTTCAGCCCTTCAATGTATAAAATGTCATCATAGTTAACTTTAATGAATTTGTTCTTGGTATCACCTTTAATAAAAATAAAATCATTTCCGGTTGCAGGCGTAACAATATTTACCATTTCAGTTTGTGCCGGCGCGATGACTTGCTGAGCTTTCAGCGCGGCCTTGTAAAAACGCTCATACGGAATCGGTTTCAGCAGATAATCTACCACATCAAGATCAAAGCCTTCCAATGCAAATTCGGGATAAGCCGTAGTTAGAATCACTTTGCACTTGCCACCCAAAATCTTTAAAAACTGAATCCCGTTAAGCTCTGGCATCTGGATATCTAAGAAAACCAGATCAACCTTGCCCTCCTGGATCAGATTTAGTGCTTCAAAAGGATTAGTAGTGGCAGCAACCAACTCCAAAAATGGTGTTTTATTAATGAAGGTGGCAATAATATCTGATGCATAAGATTCATCATCAACAGCTAAACAGCGGATCATAGAGGGTTTAGGGTTTAGGGTTTAGGGTTTAGGGTTTAGGGTTTAGGGTTTAGGGTTTAGGGTTTAGGGTTTAGGGTTTAGGGTAAATTTAAAATATGGAAATGATTTTTCCTACCAGATATCATTAAATATGGATAATCAATGTCGTTTTATAGGTATTGCCATTATTCGACACCAACAATTCATGCTGATTAGGATAAAGTAAATCAAGTCTTCTGTGAATGTTAACCAAACCTACCCCACTCGAAGGATCTTTTTGTGCATGGCTGATTTTATTGCTCACCTCAAAACTCAAACGCTTTCCATTAATTTTCAGCTTAATCCGAATGGGATGCTTTTCATCATTCATTAATCCATGTTTAAAGGCATTTTCCACAAATGGGATTAAAACCAGCGCCGCAATTTTTTGGTTGGCTATGCCTTCCGTGTTAAAATCAACATAAAACCTGGGTTCAAAACGCATTCTAAACAGTTCAATATAACTTTCCAGGTATTCTACTTCTTTGTTTAGGATAACTTTTCCATCCGGACTTTCATTCAATGTGTAACGCATTAAATCTGATAACCGCAAAACGGCATTCGCCAGTTTATCAGAAACAGGAATCGCCAGCGAATAAACATAGTTTAAGGTATTGTATAAAAAATGGGGGTTAATCTGTGATTTCAAAAAAGCCAATTCGGATTTCACCACCTCATCTTTTAGTTTCCTGTTGGAAATTTCAGTCTCGAAATTCTTTTGCACACTATAAACCGCAGCAGGAATGATGATATATGAAATTCCATAATAAATATTATCTATAATATAAGTAAAAGCGCTGGTATCATCTGAATAATTATGAAAGTCAAACCATTGCAAATAAAGCACTTCTTCTATTAGGTAACGCAACGCGATAAAAACGCCGAGTGTAAAAACCATTCCAACGATTAACTGCGGTATTTTTCCACGTTTCAGGTATTTAGGATAAACCCACAAGTAACAAATATAAAATTCTACAATCCTGATGAACGACATGGAAACACCAAGTGCCACCGTTGCAAATGATGATGATTCGATCAGGTAACCGCTATACTGGTAAGCCAGAATTAAAAGCCAGCAAATAATATGTAGCGCGATAATTTTAAATTGTTTCATGCTCTAAAGCTAAATAAACCTTTTCAAACCCTCAATCTTCTTATTCAAACGCTGAAAAAAATTATCCCAACACCCGCTTTTGCCCTGCAAACGTTTTTTGAATACGATCTCCGGTTTGGATAATAATCTGATGGTTTGGGATTATTTAATTTTCAGCATGCACAGTAATCTGCAGCTTTGAAACATCAAATAAACCAATGATTATGAAAACGGCTACAAAAATCCTGTTTACCTTAATATGCTTATTTATTTTCCAGTTTACAGCATTTGCACAAAAGCAGGAAGTACTCTTAATCGGCACTTTCCATTTTGCCAATCCAAATCTTGATGCCGTGCAAACTATTGATTTCAACATTTTAGGTGATCAGTCACAAAAGGAACTCGAAAATATTACCAATCAAATCAAAAAATTTAATCCTGATCAGATCTTTGTGGAATGGCCGGCTACCGACCAGGAAAAATTAGACTCCTTATATCAAATGTATGTTAACGGAAACTATCAAAGTTACATCAAAGAAAAATATCAGCATACCAAACAATTTGCGAGCTACAATGAAGATGAAACTTTTCAACTCGCTTTCAGGGCGGGTAAAAAAACAGGGTTGGGTAAGATCTATGGAATAGATTACCAGATGAGTTTACCTTTTGATACGGTAATGAAAGCGATTGAATCTGCCAAACAAACTGATTTAATGAATGATATTAGCCTGTTTCTGAAAATTTCAACTGATGAAGCCAATTTACAGCGCAAAACCCTGGGCGTTACGGAAATTATCCTCAACATGAATACGCCAGAATTCAGGGCTAAAAACGCAGGCTTTTATCTTCAAACCATTAATAAAGCAGGGAGCAAAGAAAGTTTCGCAGGTGCTTATTCGGTTTCTGAATGGTACCGCCGCAACCTGTATATGTATTCACTTGTGCAAAAGTTAACCAAATCAACTGATAAAAGAATCGTAATCCTGCTTGGTGCGGGCCACGCTGCCATGATTAAACAATTTATAGCACTCGAAAACAAGTTTAAAATAGTAGAACTGAAAGATCTTTTAAAGTAGCCTTTATATAAGAATATTGCTGGTTTTAAAGCACCAGTAACATCCAAACGTTGCAGGCAAAATGCCCTGAATTGCCTAACGGAGCTGATATCTTTTTAAAACCGGCCTTCTCATACATACCGATTGCTGTCGTTAATTCGGGGAAAGATTCGAGGTAAATTTCATTATAACCAAATTGTTGTGCAGACTCCATACTTTTTTGCATCAGCATTTTGCCTACACCTTTTCCCCTTGCAGCAGCCGCTGTGTAGAGTTTAACCAATTCTACGCAACCATCGGGCAAGCCTGAAGTAGGATAGATACCGCAGCCGCCAATAATTTTACCTTCTTCTTCCGCAATCCAGTAAGCAGACTGTTCTGCCTCAAAAACTTCAGATAGATGATCAGTCGTAGGGTCAGTATAAACGGTGCCTGGTTTATCAATTTTAAATTCCCTTAAAACGGTTCTGATTACTTCGGCAAGTTCCTGGTTATCCTGCGACTCTATTTTTCTATAAGTGATGGACATGATTTTTTTTCGCCAAAGTTAAAAATTGCCCGTAAAGCATTGAAGAAAATTCAAACAAAACTGCAGTGAATTCATTTATTAAAGAAAAGATACGACCATGGAAAACGAAAATAATAAAACGACGAACGGAAACACCAATGAACAACCAAAACCAACTGATGATGTTCAAATGGATATTGAAACAGTAGTTCCATCTGCACACCAGGCGGAAGTTACACCAGGCAACGCTGAAACACCGGCCGATGCTGATGAAGATCAATCGACAGAAGAACCGAAAGAAGAGGAAGGCAAAAAAGTTACGGAGGGTGAAGAAGGTGCCGGGAAACCCGCCACAGATGCTGATCAATCTGGAACAGACGAAGCGTCATCGCCAGAAAAAACTGCTCCAAACGGGGAAGAAGAAACAAACTCAACGGAAGAAAATGATGATAAAAAAGCTGGTGCTGATGACGAGCATAATGGGATTGAAACGGTAACTCCTTAGCGCATTATGCTAATTTTTGTTAAAGCATTATTGCTGCTGAAATAGTTTTACTA
This sequence comes from Pedobacter petrophilus, assembly GCF_009674725.1. Lineage (GTDB taxonomy): Bacteria > Bacteroidota > Bacteroidia > Sphingobacteriales > Sphingobacteriaceae > Pedobacter > Pedobacter petrophilus. The sequence goes on from NZ_WKKH01000006.1 coordinate 19,610, forward strand.
AATTACCGTTATGATTAACATGAAAAACACACTATGGCTTTGCCTCTTTACCATTACCATATTTAGCTGTGGTATAAACAGGCAGGCACAGCAGATCAAGGCGCTGGAAGATTGCACGTATAAAATTACAGGAGTTAAACAGGTATCCATTGCTGGGACAAATATTAAGCAATTAATGCAGCAGCAAACGTTTAGCCTCACCAGTTTACCAGGCGTTGCACTGGGCTTGCTTAGAAAAGATATTCCTTTGAGGGCAAATCTTAATCTGGAAATCACTAATCCATCCAGTAACCTGGCAGCGATAAACCAGTTCGAATACAAAATTCTGGTCAATAATACCGACCTGGCGCAAGGAGTCGTTAATCAGAATGTAAGTATTGCTCAAGGACAAACTGTTACGGTTCCGGTTCAGTTAGTGAGCAATATTTATGGATTGGTATCTAACGGAAATGTTTTTAACGACATTGTTAAGGCGGCCCAAAAAGGATCTTCATCTAAGGATGAAAAACTAGGCCTCTTAACCATTAAAATCAAACCTACATTTATGCTGGGAAACACTCCTGTAAAATATCCAGGTTACATTACAATCAATAAGGATATCAGCAGCAAAATATTACTATAAAATTAAGTACAATAAAAAAGGGCAATTTTCTTAATTGAAAATTGCCCTTTTTATTGTAAAGTCTTTTATTTCTTTAAAATTTCTTCTCTGGTTTCAGGAGCATTCCCTGGAAATTATGCTGATCAAGGCTTAAAGAAACACTTTTCCGTTCTATTGATGATAATCTATCTGGCATGGTGGTAGATGACGCTTTTAAACTTGCTGATTTAGCTGCGGTAGTTACGAAGCTCCCTGTTCTGGCATATAACAGCGCATAACTTAATAAAGTCTCAGATTCATCACCCCAGGCTTTTGTCAAATCTTCAAATGCCTCCTTATCAACAGTTAACCCAGCATAATAGCCGCCAACGCCAGCCTGATTCTTCGTTTCAAACTCCGGAACATACATATCTACCTTATCTATCCTAATAGGGAAAAAACCAACAGGTTTGCCATAAGTGGTTTCCCCGATAATTTTAACATCCATAACCGGTTTTAGGCTATTAATCACCAGTTCACTTGCTGATGCGGTAGATCCCGTTACAATAAAGTAAATTCGGGAAAGATTCAAAGACCCCGATTTAACAAAGCGTTCAATATTATCTGTAGAGGCTACCGAAAAGTCTAAATCTGCGTAGGTAGCATATTTGCCATTTACACCTGTAGTAAATGTCTGTACTTTTCCATTGTCATCCAATAGCGGTTGATGAGCCAATACAGAACTTTTTCTTTGTGCTGTAGTTAAATTTCGCAAAAAGCTGTTGTATTGGGTAGTGTACATTACATTACCATTTTGAGCTTGTGGCCCGGCAAGATTAATCATATTAGTTGCTGTCGAAACATAGCCACCGCCGTTATACCTTAAATCTACTACAAGTTCTGTTACCCCCTGTGTGGCGAAATTCGAAAACATTGTTCTTAATGCCGCAGTAGCATTATTTGTAAAGCTGTTGAAAACAAGATAGCCTACTTTTTTTGATCCAACAGTATATACATTCGTAAAAAGTATGGGGTTTTCAGTATAACTTGCTGAACTCACCGTTACCGTTTTGGTTACATTATCCAGGCCAACGAAGGTTAGCGCGATGGATGGATTCGTACCAAAGATTGCATCATTCAAAAAGTTTATAGTCGCATTACTGTAAGTTAGATTGGTGCGTCCGTTGATGCTGGTAATTCTACATCCTCTTGTTAAACCTTGCAAACCTGCAGGCGAATTCGGATAAACATATTTCACCCTTAAATCTGTAGTAGTTTGATAGTTTAAAGAAAAGCCATAATCGTTTGCTGTTCCATTAACATCAGCTTTTAAGGCCGCTACCTTCCCTGCTGTCGTCACCTCTTCAAAAAAAGAATATTTCGGTTTACCCGTACCATTCACGTATTCGTATGGCCGGCCTGTAGAAGGATCTGAAGAAAACTGAGTCAATGCATAAAGTTCTGCTTCATTGGAACTGAAACTACGGGGTTTGAATGCATCGTAGGTGGGTAAGGAAGTATTCCAATAGTAGAGCTCTTTTGTATACAGAAAAATGGAATCTTTTGTTAACTCATCTCTGGTTGCAGTGGCTGTGACCGGGGGTGGTTCAGGAGCAGCACTATCTTTTTTGCAAGCCATAAACAAGCCAATACATAAAAGTGTGGATACTTTCAGGTAGCTATATCTATTATATTTCATAGTTATTTTTTATTTGGATATTTTTATTGATACGAGGATACGCTTTGAGAAGTTGTCTGAACAGGAACATTTAACTATCACAAATTAAATTTATTCCAAAATATTTTAATAAATAAGTGAAGTGTAGATAAATAACTAATTACTATCGATTAAATTACTTTCAACTGAGAATAACCTTAAAAGCAAATGTAAACTAAACCAGACAAATACTAATAAATTAATTAGCATTATCTCGATCTATCATTGAATGCCTCACCAATCCAAAGTTTCTCTATTGCATTTCTATTTAAAAATCCCTGAAAACCAAAAAAGCCTCTCATTTCTGAAAGGCTTTTAGGAGTGGTGCCTGCTGGAATCGAACCAGCGACACAAGGATTTTCAGTCCTTTGCTCTACCGACTGAGCTAAGGCACCCCGTTTTTGAGTTTGCAAAACTAGCATTTTTTTTCAAATACAAAAGCATTTGAAAAACTTATTCCCTAACAATCCCATTTAAGGAAATTAAAAAGCCTCACATTTCTGTAAGGCTTTAGGTTGTGGTGCCTGCTGGAATCGAACCAGCGACACAAGGATTTTCAGTCCTTTGCTCTACCGACTGAGCTAAGGCACCAACCGTTTGGGATTGCAAATGTAGCGTTCTTTTTTCAAAAGCAAAACTTTTTTTTAATTAATTCAGTCTCCTGCTGATTATCAATTAATTAAATTTTTGGTATAGAAAAAACAGCTTCAAAACTAGCTTAGAATCAATACAAACAACTATAATTAAATATTTTTTTATGCATGCATAGTAATTTATTTAGATTAATATCCTATTTTAGCGTAAAACAATCTAATATTGCATGGTGGCTCAGATCATTTTTCTAGTAATAACACTTGCAGCAATTGTGCTGTTTACCTTCAATTCGCGAAAGATTATTCGCAATATTCGCTTAGGAAGACCTGTTGACCGTAATGATCAGCCTCAAAAACGGTTATTAACCATGCTTAGGGTTGCATTTGGTCAGTCTAAAATGGTAGTGAGGCCAATTCCGGCCTTTCTTCACTTCTTTGTTTACATCGGTTTTGTGATTATTAACATTGAAGTAGTCGAGATTATGATTGATGGACTTTTTGGAACCCATCGTATTTTTCATGGGCTGGGCGGACTTTATGATTTCCTGATTGCATCATTTGAAATACTTGCTCTTACAGTGTGGGTTGCCTGTGTGATCTTTCTTATTCGCAGGAATGTGTTAAAACTGAAGCGTTTCAGCGGTGTAGAAATGACATCCTGGCCAAAATCTGACGCCAATTATATCCTGATCACTGAAATTTTACTGATGACAGCTTTCCTGATGATGAATGCTGCGGATCTCAAATTACAGGTTTTAGGCTCAGCACATTACACCTCTGCAGGCGCATTTCCAATCAGCCAATACCTGATTAACCTTTTGCCATCATCAGAAAGTACGCTGGTAGCGGTAGAAAGAGGCTGCTGGTGGTTTCACATCATTGGGATCCTGGCTTTTTTAAATTACCTGCCTTACTCGAAACATTTCCACATCCTTTTCGCTTTTCCAAACACTTATTTTTCAAATCTGGAACCTAAAGGAGAGTTTACCAATATGGCATCTGTAACCAATGAAGTTAAAGCCATGCTCGATCCTTCTTTTGTACCCGCAGAAGCTGAACCCGGAAAATTCGGAGCTAAAGATGCAACAGATTTATCCTGGGTAAATTTGATGAATGCTTATACCTGTACAGAGTGTGGGCGATGTACAGATTCTTGTCCGGCAAACATCACCGGTAAATTGTTATCACCAAGAAAAATTATGATGGATACCCGAGATCGAATTACCGAAATTGGCAAAAACATCGATAAACATGGTGCGGACCATCAGGATGGAAAATCTTTATTAGATGATTACATTACCCGGGAAGAAATTTGGGCTTGTACCAGTTGCAATGCCTGTGTACAGGCTTGTCCGGTTAACATTGATCCGCTTCAAATTATAATGGAGCTGCGCAGATTTGCCGTAATGGAAGAATCGCAGGCTCCGGGAAGCATTAATAACATGTTAGGCAACATTGAAAATAACCAGGCACCCTGGAAATATTCTCCGGCAGACCGGTTTAATTGGGCTGAAGGGAATTAGTTTGGAGTCCGAAGTCTTGAGTTCAGAGTCTCAGGCAAACAACCTAAAATACAATTAACAGTTAACCGCTTTAAACAATTAACCTTTAAAGCGATTAACCTTTAAAATATTGATAAAAATGGAATTTAAAGTCCCTACAATGGCCGAATTATTGGCCGCAGGTGAAGAACCAGAGATATTATTTTGGGTTGGATGTGCTGGAAGTTACGATGAAAGGGCACAGAAGATTACCCGCGACATTTGCAAAATTTTGCATCATGTTGGTATGAAATATGCCGTTTTGGGCACTGAAGAAAGCTGTACCGGAGATCCTGCAAAACGAGCTGGGAACGAGTTTCTTTTCCAAATGCAGGCCATGACCAATATCGAGGTTCTGAATGCCTATAACATTAAAAAAATCGTTACAGGCTGTCCACATTGTTTCAATACCATTAAAAATGAATATCCTGGCCTTGGCGGATCTTATGAAGTGATTCACCATACGCAGTTGATTCAGGACTTAATCAACGAAGGAAAACTAAAGGCAGAGGGCGGCGAAAGTTTCAAAGGCAAAAAAATTACCTTTCATGATCCTTGTTATTTAGGTCGTGGAAATGGAGTTTATGAAGCACCCCGGAAAGCACTGGAGGTATTAGATGCCCAACTTGTGGAAATGAAACGCTGCAAAAGCAATGGTTTATGCTGCGGTGCTGGTGGTGCGCAAATGTTTAAGGAACCAGAAAAAGGCAAAAAAGATGTTAACGTAGAACGAATTGAAGAAGCTTTAGAAACCAACCCTCAGGTAATTGCAGCTGGCTGCCCTTTCTGCATGACGATGCTAAGTGACGGCATCAAACTAAAAGATAAAGAACAAGAAGTTAAGGTATTAGACATCGCAGAAATTACTGCGAGAGCCAATGGCCTTTAATTCTCATCGTATTTAAACCTCGTAGTTTTATAAACCTGCGAGGTTTAATTTGCACATTAAGGCGTTATCACAGCTGGTAACCCGCAAATCTTGGTCAGGTTCTCCCGAATTGCATTTAAATCCTCAGCCTCCATGTTTTTTACCGGTATTACCACTTCTGTAGCCATCGAATCAACATCTCCTCCCCTATCCTTATAAGTTTGCACAATTACATCATCGCCTTTGGTACGCAGGTATAATTTGCCTGCTGTAGTCGTTCCATAATATTCCATATCTTTAAATTTTGCAAGCTTGAACGCGAAATACTCTGTTTTTCCGTTATTGAAATACCGCTTATATCTACAAAAGCCATTGTTAGTAATATTAAGCTCATAACGCTTAATTTGCTTAACTTCCTGGCTGCTATCATAATGATCGATAAAGGATTTTTGCAGGAAACCAACGTATTGTTCCATTGATTCCGGATCTGAAAAAGCGCATAAAAACACCGCCGTGGCCGAAAGGAGTGATGTTTTCAAGCACAATGTAAACTTTTTCATGAGGAGATGATTTTAAGGCAAACCAATTTAATTAAAATTATAAATTTGTATATGAGTTTTTCTCCACAATCTAGAGTCTGGATCTATCAAAGCGACCGTAAATTCACAGCAATCGAAGAAACAGAAATATTAAATAAGCTGTCTGCTTTCACCAATCAATGGAAAGCCCATGGCAATGAATTGCTGGCTAAAGCCGAGATTCGTTATGGCTACTTTATTATTTTAACGGTAGATGAAAGTCAGGCTGGTGTGACTGGCTGCTCTATTGACAGTTCGGTAAGACTTGTTAAAGAGATAGAACAAGAGTTTCATGTTGATCTTTTTAACCGTTTCAACATTGCTTATAAAGTTGGCGGGGGAGTGAAAGTTCAGGGCAAGGAGGATTTTGAAACACTTGTAAACATTAAACAAATAACAGCAGATACGATTGTTTTCAATAACATGGTTCAAAATCTTGAGGAGTTAAATACCAAATGGGAAGTACCCTTCCGCGATAGCTGGCATTCTTCAGTTTTTGCCCACCTCCTGTAAACTCTTATGGAGTCAGCCGCAAGCGACGATACTGTTACCATGTTTTTTAGTGTGCTGTAAAACAATTGCATCGTAAAACATATTGTATGAATAAATCAACTAATATCTATGAAGCGCTGGCTCAAAATCACCTTAAGAATACTTTCTGCACTTGTAATTCTGGTTATTTTAACCTGGCTTGCCGGTGCTTTCTACATTAGCCGCAATAAAAAAGAAATCCTGTCGACTATTCTTGCCCAACTTAACAAAAACCTAAATGGGGAGATTACTGCAGGTAGTATGGAGCCCACGCTTTTAAAAAGTTTTCCTGGCGTTTCTGTGTCTTTAAATGATGTTTTGTTGAGAGACAGCTTATGGGCTCAGCATAAACACGATCTGCTAAAAGCAAAAGAGATTAATGTTTCTCTAAATATACTTTCGCTCCTTGTTGGGGATGTAAACATCAATAGAATTGCTATAAATGATGCCAGGGTATATATCTACACGGATTCTACCGGATACAGCAATACGAGCATATTTAAAAGCAAGCCGAAAACGGAAGAAAAAAAATCTTCAGCAAAATCATCTGCACTTGAAATAAAAAAAATCGATTTCAACAGACTTAGTTTAATCCTGGATAATCAGAAGCGATTTAAGTTATTCAACTTTAATATCGATCAGATTCAAGGTAGAATGCAATATCCGGATAGTGGCTGGACAGGTAAGATCAAGCTTAAAACACTGGTTAACAATTTCGCCTTTAATACGCGAAAAGGGAGCTTTTTAAAAGGCAAAACACTAGATGGAACTTTGTCAGCGCATTACAGCAGAGCTCTAGATGCCGTGATTTTAGACCCGGAGAATTTAAATATTGGCGGTCACCCGTTCAAAATCGGAGCAAAAATTGATCTTGGTAAATCTGCATTTGCCATTAGCATTGCGGTAGATCAAATTCTATTTAAAGAGGTTGCATTAATGCTTTCGCCAAATATTTCTTCCAAACTTTTAAAATTTGGGATTGAAAAACCAGTTGATATCCGTGGGAATATTATTGATGATGGCTCAGGGAAATATGGCGATCCATTAATTAAAGTAGGAATTAAGGTTCGTGATAACATGCTCTCTATCCCTGCCGGAAAACTAACTGCGGCCAACTTTGACGGTTCATTTACTAATCAGGATACCGTTGGAGGTATTATCGGCGATGAAAATTCATCCATAAAGCTTCACAGGCTCACGGCCAAATATTTCAATGCGCCAATAAAGATAGATACCTTCACCGTTAATAATTTAGCCAGACCTATTGCCACTGGCCTTGTAACCTCTCAATTTCCGCTAACAAACCTTAACAACTCGTCAGGCATACAAGATTTTGAATTTAAAGATGGAACTGCAGACTTAAAGCTCTATTGCAAAGCTGATATCGACAACTTCATTTTCATAAAACCAGTTGTTTCTGGGGCAATCAAAATTTCAAATGCAGACATTACCTATCTGCCCCGTAAGCTTCACCTCGTGAAAAGTGCACTGAATATCAATTTTAATCAGAATGATCTTTCTATTCAAAATGGACATTTTCAGCTCGGAAAAAGTGAACTGAATGTAAGTTGCAGTATTAAGAATTTCGGCAACCTATATTATTCAGATCCTGATAAAATCCTGGTTAATCTCAAAATGCATAGTCCGCAGCTTTATTTAAATGAGTTTCTGCCATTTTTAGGGCCTAGAAACACGGCCAAGAAAGCATCGTCTCGCAATTCGATGAAGACCGCATCAAAACAATTAAGTAATGTGTTAGAGGTCTCTAAAATGAATATCAACTTAACAGTTGGGAAAGCAATTTACAATAAGTTTTTAGCTAAAAATCTTTCTGCAGACATCTCATTACGGGGCGAAGGAATATTTTTTAACAAGATAAGTGTAGAGCATGCCGGTGGATTAATCGGTATGAATGGCAGCATTATACAGCAACCAAGTATCAATACCTTTAAATTAAGTTCGAAAATTAGCCATGTAAGTGTGAAAGATTTCTTCTATTCGTTTGATAACTTCGGACAGAAAACCATTACTAACAAAAACCTAAAAGGCTACCTGTCTTCTTTGGTAAATATTTCCGGAAAAATTTCACAGGCAGGCAAGATCATTCCACGTTCTATTAACGGAAAAGTAGTATTCAACTTAAATAATGCAGCCCTGGTAAATTTTGGACCTATGGTTAATGTTGGAAAATTCGCCTTTGCCAACAGAAATATGTCTAATGTTGAAATTAAAAAGCTTGATGGTATCCTCGATATTAATGGCGACAAAGTAGTAATTAATCCGATGCAGATCAATTCCAGCGTACTAAACTTCAATATAAAGGGCATTTATGCCCTTGGCACCGGCACAGACGTTGAAATGGATATTCCGCTCAGAAATCCAAAGGGAGATGAAAACCTGACGAAAGGAGAAAAGCGTGAAGCACGGATGAAAGGCATTGTGCTACATTTAAAAGCGATTGATGATGATAAAGGCGGAATAAAAATCAGGTGGAATAGGGATCATGATTAGAGTCGTGAGTCCGGAGTGGTAAGTCTAGAGTCGTAAGTCATGAGTCCGGAGTCGTAAGTCATGAGTCATGATTCTTTCCCCTTAGCGTTTTAAAGTAGTGCGGCTAGACATTTGACTAAAGACTACAGACTTATGACTGAAGACTAAAAATCCAACGGCCCTAACCTATTCATATTTCTTAAGATCAGGTACTGACGGTGGCGAATATAAGGCGTTGCATTTTTAGGTGTCCACCTTCTGGGATTGGGGAAACATGCAGCAATCAGGGCAGCTTGTCTTTTGGTTAACTTTACGCACGATTTGCCATAATATTCCTGGGCAGCTGCTTCTGCACCATAAATGCCATCCCCCATTTCGATAACATTCAGGTAAACTTCTAAAATCCGTTCTTTGCTCCAAAATATTTCGATCAGTAAAGTAAAGTAGGCTTCAAAACCTTTTCTAATCCACGATCTTCCTGGCCATAGAAACACATTCTTAGCGGTTTGTTGAGAGATGGTACTGCCGCCTTTTACCTTTTTGCCCTTAGCATTGCTGGCAAATGCTTTCTCAATCGCCTTCATATCGAAGCCAAGATGCCTTAAAAACAGTTGATCTTCCGCGGAGACGGCAGCACGCTTCATATTGTTAGACATATCTTCGAAATCAACCCACTTTTTTTCCGTCTTAAACGATTTTCCATCCGCTTTACGCTCAATGTTCCGAAGTGCCATTAGCAGGGTTAAAGGTGGATTAATGAAGCGATAAGCAACTACCCAGATTACAGAAACGAACAAAAAATACAGGAAAACCTTACTTGCAATATTGATAATTTTCTTGAACAGCGGATTCTTGGATTTTGATTGAGGAGGTCGTTTTTTAGCCATGGCACAAAGGTATAAGAAATAAATTTTGTTTCTATACCCAAAGGACCGTAAAGGCATAAACACTTGTTTCCTTTTTTGTATTTTGCCATTAAAAGATTACCATGAAAAAATCAACCTGCCTTATTTTATTAACTGCACTTTTCGGATGCACCACAAATCTTAAAAATGTGCAGAAAAAAAATGAATGGACCTCCCTATTTAATGGAAAGGATATAAAAGACTGGAATGTGAAAATCCATCACCACGAATACAATGAAAATTATGGCAATACTTTTCGGGTGGAAGATGGAATGATCAGGGTGAATTATGATGAGTATGGCGACTTCAATGATCAGTTTGGACATTTGTATTACAAAATGCCATTTTCAAATTATCACCTGAAATTAAAATACCGTTTCGTTGGCAAACTGCAAAAAGGTGCACCGGGTTATACTTTAAGAAATAGCGGTGTGATGTATCATAGTCAAGATCCTGCCACCATGCCGAAGGAGCAAGACTGGCCAATTTCTGTAGAGATGCAGTTTCTGGGTGGTTTAAGTGATGGAAGACCAAGACCTACAGGGAATATGTGCTCTCCAGGAACGGAAATATTTTATCAGGGAAAATTGTATCCGGACCATTGTCTGGATTCAAAATCGAAAACTTACGATGGTGATCAATGGGTTTCTGCTGAATTGATTGTGATGGGAGATTCAATTGTTAAACACATCATTAATGGAGATACAGTTTTACAGTATAGCAAACCTCAAATTGGAGGTGGCGTGGCAAATGGCTTCGATCCTAAAATAAAAGTTGATGGAAAAGCACTTAAAAGTGGTTTCATCGCTTTACAAAGTGAAGGCCAACCGGTTGATTTTAAAGATATCTTTATCAGGAAACTTTAGTACACTCAAATAAACATTTTATAGTGGAATACGTTTATACCTTATGAAAGTAGCATTAATTACAGGCGGAAGCAAAGGAATTGGATTTGGAATAGCCGAATCACTCTTAAAAAATGGCTATAAAGTAGCAATTACCAGCAGAACAATAGATAGTGCCAATGAGGCAGCATCGCAATTGGTAGCGCATGGAGACGTTTTAGCCATCGAGGCCGATGTTAAAAATTTCCAGTCGCAGCAAGATGCTGTTAATTTAATCGTTGAAAAATGGGGTCAGCTTGATATACTGATTGCGAATGCAGGTGTTGGCGCCTTCGCCCCTGTAGATGAAATGGATATTGATTCATGGAATGACATCATCGATACCAACTTAACAGGCGTTTTCTATAGCATTAAGGCCAGTGTAGAAGAGATAAAAAGAAATCAAGGCCATATTTTCACCATTTCAAGTTTGGCCGGAACCAATTTCTTTGCCGGCGGTTCTGCTTATAATGCCAGTAAGTTTGGTTTAACAGGCTTTACCCAATCAGTAATGCTTGATTTAAGAAAATACGGTGTAAAAGTAAGTACCATTATGCCAGGTTCGGTTGCGAGCCATTTTAACGACCATAGCCCGGATGCAGAGAATGATGCCTGGAAAATCCAACCGGAAGATATGGGTAAACTAATTGTAGATTTATTGGCCATGCCTGCAAGAACATTACCAAGTAAGATAGAAATCAGGCCGACCACTCCTAAAGGATAATCAATGGATGTACTGGAAGACTGAGTTTATATCAAAAAATCTTGCACAAAAAAAAATCCCGATTTTCATCGGGATTTTCAATATCTAAATAAAAAAGATTATTCAGCGATTACTTCGAAAGGAACCTGAACTTTCACTTCTTTGTGTAAGTTTAAGTTAGCAACATACTCGCCAACAAATTTAGGTTCAGTTTCGAAAGTGATACGACGACGATCTACATCAAAACCTTGCGCTTTTAATGCTTCAGCGATCTGGATAGTGTTAACAGCTCCAAAGATTTTTCCGCTTTCACCAGCTTTAGCACCGATAGATAGTTTAACAGCAGTTAAACGCTCAGCGATACCTTCAGCATCTTTCTTAATTTTATCTTGTTTAAAAGCAGCCTGCTTTAAGTTTTCTGCCAATACTTTTTTAGCAGAAACTGTAGCTAATGCTCCAAATCCTTGAGGGATTAAATAGTTACGGCCATAACCTGGCTTTACATTAACTACATCATCTTTCTCACCAAGGCCTTTAATATCTTGTTTTAAAATAATTTCCATATCTCTAGCCTCCTATTTTAATTGATCTGCAACGAAAGGTAACAAACCGATGTGACGGGCACGTTTAACAGCCTGAGCCACTTTACGTTGGAATTTTAACGAAGTACCAGTTAAACGGCGTGGTAATAATTTACCTTGATCGTTAATGAATTTCAACAAGAAGTTTGCATCCTTGTAATCGATGTATTTAATTCCGTTTTTCTTGAAACGGCAATATTTTTTACGGTTATCCTCTACTTTAGGGGCAGTTACGTATTGAATTTGTTCTCTTGCCATTACGCTGCAACCTCCTTAGTTTTTTTGTTAAAAGCACCACTACGCTTTTTCTCATTGTAAGCAATAGCGTGTTTGTCTAAACGGATTGTTAAGAAACGTAACACACGCTCATCGCGTTTTAATTGAAGCTCTAATTTTGCGATCAAATCACCTGAAGCTTTGTATTCAGTTAAGTTGAAGAATCCGTTTGATTTTTTCTCAATTGGATACGCTAATTTTCTCAAACCCCAATTATCCTCTTGGATAATTTCGGCACCGTTATCAACAAGAACTGCTTTAAATTTAGCTAATGCCTCTTTTGCAGCCTCTTCAGATAACAATGGGGTTAGAACGATAACAGTTTCGTACTGATTCATTGTTATAAATTATGTTTTTAATTTTTAATCCCGAGGTATATTACGGGGATGCAAAAGTAACAATATATTTCTTAAAATCAAAGCTTTAATTAAAAAAAGCTTGATGCCTGGAGCGGAAAGGCTAAAGCTTAAAGCAGAAAGATCAAAGCAGAAAGATATAAATAATTCAACTAACTAATTGATTGACCTACATCTCTTCTAATAACCGATATGCCTTTGGTGGAAGAAAAACTATACAGAATTCATGCAAATAAAAAAGGGAGATTACTTTTAAAGTAACCTCCCCATCAATTAGCAATATTTAACCTTAATATAATTCTATCGTTTTAGAAAATTGTTTCCCTTTAACGTTAATTACAAATGTTAACGATTGAGAATCAGTTTTACTGATATTAAACTTCCTTTGTAAGGCTGACTTATTTTTGAAAACTTCTGTATAAACACTGTCGTTATACTCATTCATCACCTGCACTTCAATTGGATTACCTTCTTCGTTCTCAACATTTAGAATAATGAAGTCGCCTTCTTTTTTAATTAACGGATGGAAAACATCTGAAAATACTGGTTCAGAAACTGTAGCCTTACCATTCGAAATTACCACTTTATAGTTTGCAAGTTTAGTATCCGACTCAATTTTGATTGTATATTTTCCTTCTGGTAAAGCATTTAAATCATAAAGTTTGCTTGAAGCAGCTTTTGCCTGGATATTTTCCTGAAACAGGACTTCATTATTGCTTCCAATGAAAGATAGGTTTACATTTTCATTTCCTTCGAAAGAAAAACGGAGAAACTTTTCATTTTCACCTTTAACTTTTAAGGTGAAATCACCATCTTTTGCAAAAGTAGTGGTTGCAGTCAAAAATAACGCTGCGATTAGGCTGATTTGTAAGAACTTTTTCATAATTAAATAGCTTTATGAGTGAACAATTAATTTATGATGTAAAATTACTTCGCATTTAGCAGCCAAAACGCGACCATATTCACCGATATATATGCAATATTAACCTTTGTTATTCTTTTTTGTCATCAGAACATCAATACAGCATATTTATCACTATTTTTGTTAAGCAAAAAACCATGAAAACTTTAAAACCAAGCTTTGAAGTTGTAGAACCATCCTTCGGAAGTTCTTTCTATTATTCTAAATACGTGGAAAACGAGAATAATAAGGCACACTTATGGCATTATCATCCGGAAATAGAAATGGTTTTTGTAAACGGAGGCGCCGGAAAACGGCAAATTGGAAGTCACGTTTCTTACTATACTGATGGCGATTTAATCCTGATCGGCAGCAACCTTCCACATTGTGGTTTTACCGACACGCACACTGGAAACAAAAATGAGACGGTAATTCAAATGAAACCGGATTTTTTAGGCGGCGTTTTTATGACACTTCAGGAAGCCAAATGGATTGCAGAATTATTTGATAAAGCCAAGGGTGGAATTGCCTTTGGGGAGCAAACCAAGAAAGACGTGGGCAAGCTAATCGAAGATATGGAGTTCCAACAGCCCTTTAATAAATTATTAACATTGCTTGGCGTACTTAAATCGCTTGAGGCCACCAGAGATTTTAAAATTTTGAATGCTTCCGGATTTTCTATAGAAACACAAATTCAGGATAACGACCGGATTAATATGATTTTTAATTATGTTAAAGATCATTTTCAGGAACAAATTAGCCTGGAAAACATTGCCGAAATGTCTGCCATGACCGTCCCCTCCTTTTGCAGGTACTTTAAAAAAATTACCAAAAAAACATTTACCCGCTTTGTAAATGAATACCGCGTGGTCCATGCCTCTAAGCTTTTATCGGAAAAACACATGGGTATTACCGCTATATCTTATGAAAGCGGGTTCAATAATTTTAGCCATTTCAATAAAATCTTCCATGAGTTTACCGGAAAAAGTGCTTCAGAATATCGGAACGAGCTAAAGTCGATCATTAAATAACGCACAATCAGGCAATTTCCGACTTTTCCACATTTGAAATTTTGACATTTCAAGCTCAACAAATTTTCCTATTTTCGTGCCGATGGAAAATTTTATTGTTTCTGCCCGTAAATATCGTCCGGCCACGTTTGAAACCGTAGTTGGGCAACATCATATTACCGGTACTTTAAAAAATGCCATCAAAAACAATCAACTTGCCCAGGCCTTTTTATTCTGCGGTCCGAGAGGCGTTGGTAAAACGACCTGTGCCCGGATTTTGGCGAAGACCATAAACTGTACTAACCCTACAGCAGAAATGGAAGCCTGTGGAACGTGTGACAATTGCTTGTCTTTCCAAAACGGACATTCATTTAACGTTCACGAATTAGATGCAGCATCAAATAACTCTGTTGATGATATCAGGAGTTTAATTGAGCAGGTTCGGATCCCGCCACAGGCTGGCAGATATAAAATCTATATCATTGATGAGGTTCACATGTTATCTCAAAGTGCATTTAATGCTTTTTTGAAAACATTAGAAGAACCACCTTCTTACGCAATTTTTATTTTAGCGACTACCGAGAAGCATAAAATATTGCCAACCATTTTATCACGTTGTCAGATTTTTGATTTCAACCGCATTCAGGTGGAAGATATTTCAAATCACCTGGCTACTATTGCGCAACGCGAAAATATTGCTTTCGAATCTGATGGCTTACATATCATTGCCCAAAAAGCAGATGGTGGTTTACGTGATGCACTTTCGATGTTCGACCAGATTGCGAGTTACGCAAACAAGAACATTACTTACAAAGCGGTAATTGATAACCTGAACATTTTAGATTACGATTATTTCTTTAAACTTACTTCCCATCTAACGGCTGCAGAAGTTAGTCAGACTTTGCTCCTTTTCGATGAGATTTTGAACAACGGTTTCGACGGAAATAACTTCATTAACGGTTTGGCTACGCATTTTCGTAATTTATTGGTAGGTAAAGATGCCGCAACAATTAAATTATTAGAAGTTAGTGAGAACATTAAACAAAAATATTTAGATCAATGCAGGCAGACGGAATTATCCTTCTTGTTAACAGCTTTGAATTTAGCCAACAATTGCGATTTAAATTATAAAAATTCGAAAAACCAGCGTTTACAGGTAGAATTGGCATTAATTAAAATGTGTCACATTCGATCCGTCGTCCAATTAGCCCAACAGCCTTTAAGCCCTAGTAATACAGCAACTGACCAAGATCAGGATAAAAAAAAAACTAATGTCGTAGCTGAACAAGCTGAAAGCCCTAAGCAAAAAGCGGAAAGTGATCAAGCTGCTCAAACACCCGAAAGCTTATCTGTACCTAAAGCTCCGGCAAGTATCCCATTAGAGAATAAACTTAAAGAAGTTCCAAAAACCAACCCTGTTTCTTCCGCAAATTCCATCAGCATTAACATTCCTAAAAAAAATGTCGGCACCTTAATCCCTTCATTAAATGATTTAGAGCGCCTTGCAAACGGCGAGGAAGAAAGCGGACCGAAGAAAGCTACGGGCGAGGCCCGCGAACCTTTTACTTATGATCAGTTGCTTGAAATCTGGAATAAATATATTCAAATCTTAAAGAGTACTGATAAAATTAATCTTTTTACCATACTGAATAATTTCGCACCAAAGCTGATTAGTCCGGTATTGATTGAGATTTCCGTAGAAAGCAAAACCCAGGAACAATTTGTGGTTCAGGAATCTGTTGAACTAATGAATTATCTGAGAAATCAATTGAATAATTTTGCAGTAGACATTACCTTTAAGCTCGTAGAACGAAAAATTGAGAACAGGTTATACGGCAACCGTGAAAAGTATGATTATCTGGTCAATAAAAATCCTAAGCTTGATGACTTGCGTAAAAGATTCAATCTGGATATTAATCCATAATCAATTTTCAGTTGACAACATAAAACGGTCAACTGAAAATTGCAAACTGTAAACTATTTCTCGGGTGCATCATTAATAGGATAACCTTCTTCATCTAAATCATCGCGGTCATCTTCTGGGGTACGGGCTAAGATTTCATCTTCAGTATTAAGTTTAACACTTTCGCCATTATCTACATGCATACCTAATTCTTCCAGATTATCGTCTGCAATATCTTCATCTCTGGCATATTCATCCCCGACATAAGGGTTTGCTTCATCATAAGTAGAGTCATCGTCTTTCGCGCCTGCAGCTACCGTTTCATAACCCATAGGGTGATCATAATCTTCATTATCTCCTTTTACATCCAATTCATAACTTTCTTTATGTTTATCGTAAGAAAGATTTTCTCTATTGATTTCAGGGTTTTCAGTTGTGCTGTGGATTTTATCTTGTGATCCTTTATTTTCGTTATCTGACATGATTATTTCTCCTATATTATTTGGTATAACAACAAATGGTTTGGCAGATGGTTTTTGGGAGATTATGCTTTTTAAAAGGATTTATTTTTTCTTCCCAAATTTTCTAATTCCCAAATACTTCTTATATTGAGGTACTCATCCCTATAAATCAACCATAATCAAACGATTTATATAGCGTAATAATTCTTCGCTCATGATTGAGAAATATCAAAACAAATACAGAATCGCTTCTGCGCGTTTACAAAACTGGGATTATGCCAGTGAGGGTGCGTATTTTATCACTATTTGTACTAAGGATAGACGGCATTATTTTGGAGCGGTCAAGAATGGAATAATGGTGTTATCAAATGCTGGTGTCATTGCTAATTTGATGTGGTACGAAATCAAAAATCACGGCAAAAACGTGGAATTAGGCGAATTTATTGTGATGCCTAATCATGTACATGGGATTTTGATTTTGAATGATATTGCTAATTTGGATCCAGGCCTGAATATAGAGACAGGGCATGCCCTGTCTCTAAAATCCCCCGGCCAACAACGATTCCAAAATCAGGGGAAAAATACCGTTTCATCTATTATCGGCTCATACAAATCGGCGGTGACTAAACATTGTAACCGACTGGGATTTGAATCTGGATGGCAAACCCGCTTCTACGACCACATCATTCGTGATGGAAGGGCTTTTGAAAATATCTCAAACTATATCATAAACAACCCTGCGAAATGGGATATTGATAAATTCTACATGAACGAATGAAGATTTATCCTGTTTTTGAATATTGCAAAAAAAAATCTCCAATCAAACTACATTCGATTGGAGATTTTATATAACAAACTGAAGCAATTACAAGGAAGCTAAAGCAGTATTTAAAGTTTCACTCGGACGCATTGCTGCGCTTGCCAATTCATCATTTGGATGATAGTAACCACCAATGTTCTGTGGTTTGCCTTGCGAAGCGATTAACTCTTCTGTAATTTTTGATTCCTTTTCAGTTAGTACTTTTGCCAATGGTGCAAACCTTGCCTGAAGGTCTGCATCTTTACTTTGAGCGGCCAGCGCCTCTGCCCAATATAAAGCAAGGTAGAAATGTGAACCACGATTATCAATTGTACCTAATTTTCGGCCCGGAGATTTATCCTCAGCCAAAAACTTAGCATTTGCTTCATCCAACGCATCAGCCAAAACCTGCGCTTTAGCATTATTTTGTGTTTGGGATAAATGTTCTAATGAGGCTTGAAGGGCTAAGAATTCACCCAATGAATCCCAACGCAAATAACCTTCAGCAATAAATTGCTCAATGTGTTTTGGCGCAGAACCACCGGCGCCTGTTTCAAATAAACCACCACCATTCATTAATGGAACGATGGATAACATTTTTGCCGATGTACCTAACTCTAAAATTGGGAATAAATCCGTTAAATAATCACGCAATACGTTACCTGTAACTGAAATGGTATCTTCACCCTTACGGATACGTTCTAAAGTAAATTTAGTCGCTTCGATTGGTGCAAGAATGCGGATATCTAGTCCTTCCGTATCGTGGTCTTTTAAGTAAGTATTTACTTTAGCAATGATTTCTCTATCGTGTGCCCTGTTTTCATCCAACCAGAAAACGGCTGGTGTTTCAGATAAACGAGCCCTGTTAACCGCTAATTTAACCCAATCCTGAATGGGTGCATCCTTAGTTTGACACATACGGAAAATATCCCCTTGCTCCACTTTTTGGTCGAAGAAAACCTTACCATCAGCATCTGTTACACGAATTGCTCCGTTTGCAGTAGCCTGGAAAGTTTTATCGTGCGAACCATATTCTTCCGCTTTTTGAGCCATTAAACCTACATTTGGAACCGAGCCAATTGTAGTTACATCAAAAGCACCATGAGCTTTACAATCATCGATTGTTGCAGTGTACACACCAGCATAACAACGATCTGGAATTAAAGCGATAGTATCCTCGGCATTTCCATCTTTATTCCACATCTGACCCGAAGTACGGATCATTGCTGGCATCGAAGCATCAACAATCACATCACTTGGAACATGCAGGTTTGTTATTCCTTTATCAGAATTTACCATGGCCAATGCAGGGCCATTTTCAATCGCAGCAGCAATAGCAGCTTCAACTTCAGTCTGCTCCGGGCGACCAGCGATCTTTGCAAAAACATCCCCTAAACCATTGCGGGTATCTACATTAATTTCTTTAAAAAGGTCGGCATATTTAGTAAAAACATCTGCAAAGTAAACTTCTACAATGGCACCAAAAATGATTGGATCAGACACTTTCATCATTGTTGCTTTTAAGTGTGCGGATAATAAAACACCAGCGGCTTTGGCAGCTTCTACTTCTTTAGCTACGAAAGATTTTAAAGCAGATAAACTTAAGGCAGAACTATCAATTACCTCACCTGCTTTTAAAGGCGATAAACCTTTTAATTCTGTTACACTTCCATCAGCAGCAACAAATTCTATTTTGAATTGAGTTGCATCAGCAACCGTTACAGATTTTTCCGAATCATAGAAATCACCTTCAGTCATGCTGGCAACTACGGTTTTCGAATCCGAAGACCATTTTCCCATCGAGTGTGGATTTTGTTTCGCATAATTTTTAACTGCTTTTGGCGCTCTACGATCTGAGTTACCTTCACGTAAAACAGGATTTACTGCAGAGCCCAGCACTTTTGCATACTTGGCTTTAATGGCTTTCTCTTCTTCAGTTTGTGCATTATCCGGATAGTTTGGAATGGCAAAACCCTGAGCTTGTAACTCGGTGATGGTACCAACCAACTGTGGAATAGATGCAGATATATTTGGTAATTTGATGATGTTAGCTTCTGGTGTGGTGGCCAGTGCACCAAGTTCGGCTAAAGCATCGCCAATTTTTTGATCGTCTTTTAAATACTCAGGAAAGTTTGCCAAAATTCTTCCTGATAAAGAAATATCTCTGGTTTCTACATCAATACCAGCTGATGCGGTAAAAGCTTGTACAATTGGTAAAAGTGAATAAGTTGCCAGCATTGGCGCCTCATCGGTTTTGGTGTAGATAATTTTTGATGTATTGGACATGTTTATATTGATTTTGCTTTATAAGGTTTAACTAATTAATCGGCTAAAATTGAAAACCGACCTTTTCTTAAAATCGCCTAAAGATAAAATAATCGAATCAATTAAGGAACATCGCAATGTTATTTGTGTTTTATAAAACATTAATTTATTCGCCTATTTTTCAAATAGCTGAAGCCTTTACCCTATTTGTAATTACACCTATAAAGTAGAACGATATGGTGTTTTTTAGAATTGGTTCAGGATTTGTTAAGAAGGAAGACGAATCGAACGGGCAATCTATGACGGGGAACGTATCTCCCTCATTAAATGCGCTACAACGCAGAGCTCTTGAAATTAAACCTATACAAATTATATCTATGAGTGAACAGAATTTAGAACAACTATTGTTGCAAGGACAGTTTGAACAAGCACTATCCTCCATCCAGTCAGGTGATAAATTATCAAAAAATATTCCCGAACATCAGAAATCTCAAATTCTGGAGCGGTTGTTTAGTAATGAGCAATATGAACTCATTAATGAACTGGTTGCCGGCAAGTGGATTGAAACGGATGTTTATGAATTTGATAGTTTCGATAAAAGTGTTTTCGGTAAGATTGTTTGGAACCTCAAAAATGATGAAAAGGCCCTGAGCTTTTTTCAGGATTTTGTAACTAAATTCGAGAACCTCAATGATGAGGTAGAGGCAAAAACCCTAATCAATTATTTCCTCGAGAAAGGAGCAAGCATTGAAAAGATTAAAATATTAATCGATGCCGGATGTGATATCAATTTCACTAACAATGCTGAAGAAAACCTTATCCATCAGGTAATTAAAACCAACCTGATGAAACCGCAGCTTTCTATTTCCTACCTGGAATTATTGATCAAAGAAGGTGTAGATGTGAACGCACCTAACATTGTAAAAAAGACTCCGCTTATTACCGCAGTGGAATCCAATAAACCGGATTACCTGGATATATTATTGCAAAATGGCGCAAATCCAAATGACCTTGATCAGGACGAAAATTCTGCATTTTTCTACGCTGTCGCACACAAACAAGACCTTAATATTTATTTAAAACTTAAAGACTTTGGCAGTCCGGATTTTGAAAAAATCAATAAGGCTGGGGTAAGCACCTTTTTCGAATATCTGCGGATGATGTACGCAAGTGAAAAAAACCTCGAGCTGTTAAGCACGATGATTAGCGATGGGGCGGATCTTTACCAGGCCAATATGTATTATGGAAAAGAGAAAACACCCTTAGACCTGATTGCAGAAAAACAACCTGAGATTTTACAAACTGTTTTGGATTTAGGAGGCATAGATGTTAACCATCAGGATAATCATGGCAATACACTCCTGCATAAAGTTTGCGGTTTTAACGTAAACTATGAAGCGGAGCGGGCAAAAGAGACTTACAAAAAGGTAAAATTATTGCTCGAAAACGGAGCAGATATTTCTATGAGTAACGATGAAGATAAAACACCGCTTATGTTGGCTTCTGATGATAACCTGAAAATAAAAACGGTAGAACTATTAATGAAAAACGCTTAATCTGATTTTTAGAAAATATGTCGATGTCATTTATAATTGCCTGCGAAAGCGGCAAAAGAAAAATAGCCGAGCTTTTATTGGCCAACGGTGAAGTTGAAGTAGGTTATACTGATGAAAAAGGAAGAACAGCATTACATTATGCGGCCCATCGCGGCTACCTGGATCTTGTTCAGTTGTTAATTAACGCCGGAGCAGATATAAACTACGAAGATCACGCTGGTGAAACGCCACTTTACTTCGCTTGTTTACAAAAACAGAAACAAACGGCATTGTATCTCTTATCTGAAGGTGCAAAAGCTGAAATTAAAGATTTAGCCGGAAATGGCTTACTTCACCTAACTGCGCAAAATGGCCAGATTGAAGTTTTAGAAAAATTACTGGAGAAAGGATTGGAAGTTGATGGCGAAAATAATGAAGCCGAAACACCTCTCCTGATAGCGGCCAGCTGGAGGAATAAAGAAATCGTTAAAATGTTATTGGATAAAGGTGCGAACGTAAACACGACTAATAAAAGCGGAAACTCACCTTTGCTTTTTGCCGTAGCTTCTAAAAACATTCCGGTAACAGAACTTCTTTTAGAAAATGGAGCTAACATCAACCACGTTAACCATAACGGAGAAAGTGCCCTGCTGCAAGCTTGTTATGATAGCAACAGGATGCTAATCAAATTATTGATGGACAAAGGTGCCGATGTATTCGTATCTTCTAAAAACGGACAATCACCAATTTGGTATGCTTGCTCAAACAATCAAAAAGAAATTGTGGCATTATTTCTGGATAACGGCGTTGATGTAAATTACTCCAAACCTGTTTCTGGTGATGAAACGTCGATGTACTCATACCTGGATTGGGTAGAAAGTGCCACCAATTTATCCGCAGCAAGTACCTTCTCATTGGATACTGATTATGGCTATGGCGGCGAAAGTTTGCTGCATGTAGCTGCAAAAAGCGGAAATGTAAGCATGGTAAAATTACTAATTGAAAAGGATGCCAACATCAATATTCAGGATGAAAGTGGTAATACCGCCTTGCATTATGCAGCCGCAAACGGTAAGAAAGACATTGTAAAATTGCTTTTGGAGCATCAGGCCGATGGAACCATAGTGAACGCGAAGGAACAAAAAGCCATAGATTATGCGAATATCAAGGGCTTTAACGAAATTACGGTATTGTTACTTCAGTATAATCCAACAACACAAGCCAGTTATAATAAGCCTGTGGAAACTGTAGTGACTGATGAAAAACCAAAATTAGACCTGGCAGCTAAAAAACAAGCGCTATTAGATTTGAAAGAGTTGCTGGATATAGGAATTCTTTCCCAGGAAGAATTTGATGTTGAAAAAGGGAAGATTTTGAGTAGTTAAACTGTGGTAAAGCATTCCAAATCAATATTTATTTAGCGTCTGGAGCAGCAGATATTTTGAAAAACATCTAAGCATTTAAAATGTTATCATTTCGAAATCTTATCATTCACGAAAAAAGAAGAAAATGAAACAATATTATTTTTATGCTTCGATGCTCTCTGTGGCCTTCCTAGCGAGTTGCCAATCCAACTCTAAATCGGGTCCGCAGGGTACAGATACCACCATTACAACTAAAAGTGAATCGCTTAACTTGCCCGCTCCAGACACTACTGCTTCTAAAAATAAATTCAGCAAAGTAATCGGCTGGCCGGAAAATAAAACGCCGGTAGCACCGGAAGGCTTCGTAGTAACGAGATTTGCAACGAATATTAAAAGTCCACGGAATACCATTGTTGCACCAAATGGTGATGTACTTGTTGCGCTTTCAAATTCCGAACGCACTACAAAGGAAAAAATCGCTAATACCGTAACAGGTAAAGCAAAATCGGAAGTGGCAGGACAAAGTGCCAATACCATTTTACTTTACAGAGATGCCAATAAAGATGGTAAACCAGAATTAACGACTACGTTTCTGACTGGCTTAAATCAGCCTTATGGCATGCTGATTATAGGTAATTCATTTTACGTAGCCAACACCGACGGTATTTGGCAATACCCATATAAAAATGGAGATACCAAAATCACATCCACAGGAAAAAAAATTATGAGCTTACCTGCGGGTGGTTACAATAACCACTGGACCAGAAACCTCATTGCGAATGCGGATAAAAGCAAAATCTATGTTACCGTTGGATCTGGAAGTAATGTTGGCGAAAACGGAATGGAAAATGAAGTTCGGAGAGCTAATATTTTAGAGATAAATCCCGATGGTACAGGTGAAAAAATCTATGCCGCAGGTTTACGTAATCCAGTCGGGATAGATTGGACTCCGGGATCTGATATGCTTTGGACAGCTGTTAACGAGCGTGATGGTTTAGGCGATGACTTGGTTCCTGATTACATTACCAGTGTAAAAGAAGGCGCATTTTATGGTTGGCCATATGCTTATTATGGTCAGAATGAAGATCCGCGGATGAAAGGTAAAAACCCGGAATTGGTTAAGAAAACCATTGCACCAGATGTTCCTGTCGGATCTCATACGGCATCGTTGGGTTTAGCCTTTTATAAAGGAACTAAATATCCATCTAAATATCAGGGAGGAGCTTTTGTAGGTCAGCATGGATCTTGGAACCGTTCAAAAATTGCGGGCTATAAAGTTGTTTTCGTACCTTTTAAAGATGGAAAACCAACAGGAAAACCTGAAGATTTCTTAACAGGCTTTGTTGCTGATGCGGATAAGGCTGATGTATATGGCAGACCTGTTGGCGTAACATTTACTCCGGATGGTGCTTTATTAGTTGCCGACGATGTAAGTGGAGTAATTTGGCGGGTAGCTGCAAAATAATTAATTATTCATTTAATAAAATAAGAGGAGATGGTGGAAGCATACATCTCCTCATTATTTTTACTAAAATTTAAAATATTGAAAATACTTTTTACTTCGATTTCCTTATTTCTTTCTGTTACTACATTTGCACAAAGTAAAACTGATTCTACGAAAAAACTGAATGAAGTTATTGTTCGTGGCTATTATAATAATCAACCGCTGTTGAGATCTGTTTCGGCTGTAAATGTGATTGACAGTAACCTTATCCGAACCCAACAAAACACTTCATTAGTAAGCACATTAAACACCGTTCCGGGCTTACGAATGGAAGAAAGATCTCCTGGAAGTTACCGTTTATCACTGAGAGGAAGCCTGCTCCGCTCCCCTTTTGGAATTAGGAATATTAAAGTTTATATTGATGATTTTCCATTAACTGATGCCGGTGGAAACACTTATCTAAATGCATTAGATCCTCTTTCTATTGGAAATATTGAAGTGTACAAAGGCCCTGAAGCCAGCGTTTTTGGTGCCAATACCGGCGGAACAATTTTAATCTCTCCGCAACCTGTAAATGAAAATAATGTCACAGCATCAGTTACTGCAGGCGCTTATGGCTTATTTCATCAAACGGTTGGCATTCAGCAGAAATACAAGGATTACAGTTTTAGCTTTATGCAGGGATACCAGCGAAGCGATGGTTTCAGGGCGCACAGCGCCATGGAAAGAAAATACTTTCAAACCAATCATCAATGGAACTATAACAATAAGGGAAATTTAAAACTTTACGCTTTTTACAGCGACCTGAACTATGAAACACCCGGAGGCTTAACTTTAGCACAATTTGAACTCGATCCAAAAGCTGCCAGACCTGCAACAGCAACGCTACCCGGTGCAGCATCTCAACAAGCAGCCATTTACAACAAAACACTGTTTGGTGGTTTATCAAATGACTATCAGATCAGTAAGAACTTTAAACACGTAATTGCATTGTTCGGAAGTTATACCGACTTCAAAAATCCGTTTATCACCAATTACGAAAAACGATACGAGGGTACTTTAGGCTTGCGAACATTTGTTGATTATCAGCAAAATAATAACCTTTTAAAATTCAATGCTCAATTGGGCTTGGAAAGCGGTGCAACCAAAACGGAAATCAAGAATTTCGACAATAATGCTGGCTCCCCTGCTGCAATGCAGGCTTTTGATCACTTAAAAGCCAACCAGAATTTCGCCTTTCTTCGATTAAACTTCGATATTAGCAATAAGCTTTTAATTGAATTAGCTTCTAGTTTAAACTATTATAAATACAAATATGAAAGCTTTTTCCCGGCAACTATTGAATCGAAAGAGAGAAAATTCGACACGGAACTAATGCCGAAACTAGCAACTTCATATTTAATTAGCAACGAGCTATCAGTTAGGGCATCGGTAAGTAAGGGTTATTCGCCGCCTACCATAGCAGAAGTAAGGGCTTCAGACAATAATATTAATAATGATCTTCAGGCAGAACTTGGCTGGAATTATGAAGCAGGCTTTAGGTATCATCTAAAAAACAATCGCCTCCGTTTGGCAGCTAATGTATTTCAATTCAACCTGAATGATGCAATAGTTCGGAGATTGAATGCAAATGATTCAGAATTTTTCATCAACGCAGGCGGAACTACACAGAAGGGACTTGAGCTGGAAACTGCGTTCTGGCTCATTAGAAACAGTGCTTCATTTTTGAATGCAATTGAATTAAAGAGCAACTATACCTACAGTCATTTCAGATTTAAAGAGTTTACAACGGGCAATGTAAGTTTCGACGGCAACAAGTTAACCGGTGTTCCGGCAAATGTTGTGGTAAGCAGTTTAGATTTCCAATTTAACAAGGGCCTATACTTTTTTGCCCAACATAATTATACTTCCAGTATTCCACTTAATGATGGCAACAGTGTTTTCGCAAAAAACTATCATTTGGTTGAACTTAAAACAGGGATGCGCAACATCCGCATCAAAAACATCAAACTTGAACTTTTTGGCGGGATCAATAATCTTCTGAATAAAAGCTACAGCTTGGGGAATGACCTGAATGCTATAGGCGGAAGATACTACAATGCTGCTGCCGGTATTAACTATTACCTCGGCACATCAATTAAACTTTGATGAATAAAGTAATCAGGTTTTAATTAGCTTGATTACTTTATCCAATATAAATCAGGCATTGAACTAGTTAACTAAATCAATTTCTTTGATGGCTACTTCACTCACCACAATGTCTGTGGTAAATTTTTTCGTGCCGTCTTTTGCTAAGTATGATCCTGTTATTAGTTTGCCTTCTATGGTTAATCTGGTACCTTTTTTAATCTGAGCAGAAGCAAGGTCAGCCTTATCATTCCAGAAAGTCAGCGAAAACCAGTTGGTTCTTTTGGTCTCTTCGCCTGATGCGTTTTTATAATACTCATTTACGGCTAGATTTACCCTGGCTAATCTTTGGTTTCCTGATAAATTTTTAACTTCTGCGTCTGCTCCTGCAAAACCGCTCAATACTACTTTGTTAATTGCACTTTCCATGATCTTTTAAATTTAAGTTTCTTATTGTTTAATGAACGGTAAACTCCTCGCTACCGACAATACAAAGGTGCAACTACTAAAAAGCGTTAGTCGGTTGTTAAGTGTTTATAGTCGTTTATAAACGTTTAAAAACGGATAATCATAAAGGTGAAGGATTCAAAAACTAAATCAATTGAACAATGAACTGCAGATAATCATCTAACTGGAAGAATATTTCTACATTTATGCATGAGATCTCAAATTAATAAGCAGCGCAGTATTCAAAGATCTCAGCTAATATATCACTTCAATACAGAATTGTTTTTTAACAGGCTTTATGAAAACTTAATTTGGATCATCTGTCTGGCCTTACCGATCTTACCGTTATCAATACCTAATAATCGTGGTTCCTTCGTTGTTGCCTGCTCAATCTTGGCGTTCTGGGTATTCATGTTGGTTAGCCTTTATTTTCTTAACTACTTAACAATTATTAAGGGATCAGATCAAACAATAAACAGGACTATAATGGTGAAGATCTTAAAATCAAAATATCCGGATTTAAGGATCAATGATTCCGGGCAACACATCATCAGGTGTACACAAACTACAGGGCTTCTAACCTGGGGGAAACAGATCAATGTGATCTTTGACAACGATCGCATGTTTCTAAATCTAACCACACTCGGACGTTATCAGATCAGATCGCCTTTTCATGCAATTTTTAATGCGATTCAACTGAGAAAAATAAAAAAGGAATTTCAAAATCTTTCGAGGTGATGAGCGTTATATTGGTTTTTGGTCGTTACGACATTTCTCATTTTCTTGCTAATCGTTGAAACATCAGCCAATAGAAAGTTGGAATTTTTATTTCGGCTAAAGCTAAAATTTAGTTAGTTTTAAACATCATCCCATAATACTTAATCTAATTTTATTATGGAGCGCCTGTGTTTAGACTGTGGTAAAGCCGTAAGAGGCAGAACCGATAAAAAATTTTGTGATGATAACTGTAGAAATAGCTATAACAACCATCTGAAAAATGAAAACGGACTATTTTTTAAGAGAATTAATTTGATTCTTAAAAAAAATCGCACATTGCTCGCCCAATTCAATCCAGATGGCAAAATAAAAGTATCGAAGAAAAAAATGCTTACTGCAGGGTTTAATTTCGATTACCATACGCATACTTACTACACTCAAAACGGCAAAAAATATATTTTCTGTTATGAATTTGGTTATCTAGCGCTGAGCGATGAAGAGCTTTTACTAGTAAAAAGGGAAGAAAAACTGCTATAACCTGACTAATTCAAATTTAATTTAAAGAAGCACATCCTTGAATTGAAAAAAATGCTCATTAGAGGGATAACAATATTAGCCCAATTCGCATTGAATTGGTATTACAAAAGCTAAATAATAATCCTAAATCTATTTTAAAAAGTCAAAACACAGCAATTATCGGGTGTTATATTTTCCATTCTTGAAGTAATTTTGTGTATAATAATTAAAGAATGAAAGCACAAGACGAAATTAACTTCACTAGAATTGCAGAAGCGATAAACTTTATTCAGCTAAATTTCAAAAGGCAGCCAAATCTGGAAGAAATTGCTGAAAAAGCAAATTTAAGTCCTTTTCATTTCCAGCGCCTTTTTACGGAATGGGCCGGTACCAGTCCGAAAAGATTTCTGCAATATATTAGCATCGGATATGCAAAAACGTGCTTAAAAGAAAACCAATCCTCCCTATTTGAAACGGCATTGGACACAGGTTTATCAGGCACCAGCAGATTGCATGATTTATTTGTAAATATTGAAGGAATGACACCAGGAGAATATAAAAACGGTGGTGAAAACTTAGCTATCAATTACAGTTTTGCAGCAACACCTTTCGGAACTGTTATTGTGGCTTCAACACAAAAAGGAATTTGCCAGCTTGTTTTCTCTGAAGATGATGAAGTTGCTTTAATGCAGCTGAAAAACAAATTCCCTGCCGCCAGCTATACGCCAAAAACAGATCTTATTCAGCAAAATGCGCTGGCAATTTTTCAGCATGACTGGACTAAACTAAAACAAGTGAAGCTTCATTTAAAGGGCACAGACTTTCAGTTGAAAATTTGGGAAACCTTATTAAAAATCCCGATGGGTGGCTTATCTACCTATGGGCGTATTGCGAATGAAGTTGGGAAACCGAAAGCTTCCAGAGCTGCAGGTACCGCAATTGGCGATAACCCTGTTGCATTTTTAATTCCCTGCCACCGGGTAATTCAGGCTAGCGGGGCCTTAGGCGGCTATCGATGGGATCTTAATCGCAAAACGGCCATTATAGGTTGGGAAGCAGCAAAGATGGAAACCAGGTTATTAATAGAATGATCAATCACCATGAACTATCTGCTGCAAATCTAGCCGGAAAGATAAAAAATAAAGAAATTTGCTTTGGCGGAAATATAAAACTAAAAATCTATGGAAGCCTTCAATGTAAATCCGGCAAGAGCATGAAAAGGGAAAACCGGGTATTTTTTAAATCAGAACAGGACGCGATTGATGCAGGTTTCAGACCCTGTGCACACTGTTTATTCACTACATATAAAAAATGGATTTGTTCAGTTCAACAATAAACTTAAATAAAAATCTCCTTCCTTATGATGGAACGGTGCGGTATTCCGGTCAGTTATTTACTGTGGAAGAAGCAAACGCCTATTTCGAAGTACTGTTAAATACCATCGATTGGAAAAACGATGAGGCTTTTATTATGGGGAAACACATCATTACAAAAAGAAAAGTGGCCTGGTACGGTGACCGGGAGTATGCATATACCTATTCTAAGACCACAAAACATGCCCTCCCCTGGACAAAAGAGCTTCTGGAACTCAAACACACCGCCGAAGAAAATACCGGAGCTAAATATAATTCCTGCCTCTTAAATCTTTATCACAATGGTGATGAAGGCATGGCTTACCATAGCGACGATGAAAAAGCATTAGGTAAAAATACCAGCATTGCATCTATGAGTTTTGGTGCAGAAAGAAAATTTCTTTTTAAACACAAAGTCTCCAAAGAAACTATAGGCATGATTTTAGAAAATGGAAGTTTGCTGGAGATGAAAGATGCCATACAAACGAACTGGTTGCATCGCTTACCCCCAACAAAAAAGGTTTTTACTCCACGGATAAACCTAACCTTTCGATCAATGGTTACAAAATAATTAACTACTTTTTAAATTCACTGATATCAACAATACGGTCTTCATCTGGATTTTGCTTTAAGAATGATGTTCCTTTGCCGTTGGTAGCCCAGCTGTAACCTCGTCTGATCTCATCAGCTACATTTGCAGACTGAGCCACTTTTGCCGGGAGTGTGAGGTTATTAGTTTCACCAGTACGATAATTGACCTGATAAAGAGAATTTCCGGTAACGAAGACGAGCGTCTTTTTATCTGAAGAATTGAACAAGAATTCGCCTTGAATACGTTCGCTATCATGCTGTCTCTTTATCGGATAGATCTTTCCATTTACCAGTGCAATAGCGAAATCATTGTTCACAATAATATTGCTGAGGCTCATTTCCTGTATGCCTTTTGTATATTTTTTATCGTTTTTACCGTTCGATTCCCTGTACAAACTGGTAACACTCACTTTTCCATCTGTTAGTGAAACCACGTAAAACGGAGAAACCAAACCCGTACCATCTTCCACTTGTACCAATGCAGCTGTTTTTTGGGTGTTGATAAATCTTGCTTCCTTAAACTTGTTAGCCACAGGTTTCGGATTATCCTGAACAGCCACAGTGGTATCCTTAAACTTTATTTCATAACTTTCTTTACCTTCAGGAGTTTCGGGCTCGGTAGTTACAATGTTTAAAGTTTGGTTTTTAACGGTTGGAAACTCATTAAAATCATCATTTGCGTAAGCTTTCGGGGTGTAAACAATTTCTAATTTGCCCGGTTTGCATCCAAATAAGCA
The DNA here is from genome assembly GCF_009674725.1 of Pedobacter petrophilus. Lineage (GTDB taxonomy): Bacteria > Bacteroidota > Bacteroidia > Sphingobacteriales > Sphingobacteriaceae > Pedobacter > Pedobacter petrophilus. The sequence goes on from NZ_WKKH01000006.1 coordinate 50,382, forward strand.
AATAGAAAGAACAAGGGCTAATACGGTAGTTTTCATAGAATGGAGATTGTAGCTTTTTTTGCTAATTTATTACCTTTATTTCTTTCCTCCGATTAAAATTTCACTTTTATATAATTTAGTCTAAATTGTGTAGAAACAAAACGATTATTCACTCAAAATAATATGTATAACATTCCTTTTACCCAGATTAATTGGACCCAGGTTGAAAAAACAGCACATGCCGGCACCCGGGGAACAGCTACCTGGCAAACCTTGAATTTAGGTGGTTTAAGAATTAGAATTGTGGAATACTCTCCCGATTATCTTGCCGATCACTGGTGTTTAAAAGGCCATATTGTGCAATGCCTTGAGGGAAGTTTTATAAGCGAAATGAAAGATGGAACCACCTTTAGCTTATCAAAAGGTATGACCTATGTTGTATCAGACGATTTAAGTACCCACAGGTCTATATCTGCCGAAGGCGTAAAGTTATTGATTATTGATGGAGATTTTTTAAAGCCTATAGCCGGTTAACATATTACAATCTGAAGTTAATTACTTAAAAAGAATGCTAAAACTTATCTGAAAATGCTACAAGATTTTTAATAAAAAAGAATCTATTACCAAAAGCAAATTATTGGATTAATTATTGTTACAACAGTGAAAATAACAATTATGAAAAATCTATTTACTCTTGCCATAATCCTGGGTCTTTTTAGTGCCTGTTTAGAAAAGAATGACCCAAAGAAATTAACAAATACGAAATGGGAGTTATCAGAACTGCCTGGCTTAACACTCCCTGCAAGTGCTAAAGCAACGCTGGTTTTTGGCGACAGCTTGAAGATAAGTGGTAAATCCTTTTGCAATAGTTATGGCGGCAAGGCCGAAATTGCAGACCAGAAAATTGTATTGAAAGAAGTTATCAGCACCAGAATGTTTTGCCAGGAAACAGACGCTGCAGAGCGGGCTTACATGCAAGCCATTAATCAGGTAACCGGCGCCAAAATAATGGATAAAGAACTTCAACTACTGAAAGGAAACGAAAAACTACTTGTATTTAAAAAAATTGATTAATAACAATCTATATACAAATGGAATGAAATAAAGTAATTTAAGTAATTTCGACCTTTTATTAATCTAACATGCTGTCAAAACTCACGGATGAATTACGCTTTTTTTTCCTAACCGGGAAAAATGCTTTTGTTTTATTTCAACAAAATGATCCGTTACGTTTAGCAGGAGCTACTGCATTTTTTACCAACTTTGCATTACCCCCAATACTGATTATCCTGATCCGCTTATTCGGGATTTTTACAGATCGGCGCACCTTATTCACCAATATTTTTCAGCGGCTGGCGAATATCCTTGATGAGAATAGCATTAAACAAATCAAGTTAACACTGCGAAACATCAGAGGCATTGATCAGCCGTGGTATGTTACCTTGTTCAGTTTCATCTTTTTTCTTTTTGTAGCCACTACCCTCTTTAATGTGATTAAAAATTCGTTGGAACAAATATGGAACATTGGGCAGAAAGATAAAAAAGGAATATTAGCCACTTTGAAATCACGGGCAATATCTATGACTATTATTTTATTTGCCGGAATTTTGTTTTTTATCGGCTTACTGGCCGATAGTGTGCAGGCCATCATTGGCGCTTATTTAAAAACCAATTCACCATCTTTCAGCTTAATTCTTACGTCGATACTCAACCAGATCGTTTTCGTAATTATTGTGACTACTTGGTTTACTATGCTATTCAGGTTTTTGACCAATGGCAGACCAACCTGGAAAGCTGCATTTTCTGGTGGCTTACTCACGGGTTGTTTATTTACTGCCGGAAAATACATTTTAAGAATTCTATTGCCATTAAGCAACATCAGCAATATATATGGGTCAGCCGGGTCTATTATTGTAATTATGCTTTTCGTATTTTATTCTTCACTGATCTTTTACTTTGGCGCATCATATATAAAGGCTTTAAGCATCGGAAGGGAAACACCTATCATCCCGAAGAATGGATCATATGCTTATGAGTTAACCGAAATCGACACTGAAAAAACCCCATAAAAAAAGAGCGGATGCAATGTCCGCTCTTTTCAATATCTGGATAACTGTTGATCTGATTAAAAAATTCTATATCCTAAACCTACAGTAAACAAATTTAATTTTGTTCCCGGATAACCATCTTTGTTCAATTTAGATAAACCCAACTCGTAACGTGCATCAATACTTAATTTTTTAATATCAAGTGCTGCACCAAACTGCCAGGCAAAAGCCTGGTTTTTAAAGTTACCATTAAAAACATTTCCGGTAGCCTGACCAAAACTTTGCTTTTCATCTAAGATAAAGGAAACCATTGGTCCTGTATTTAACCTCACACCAACACCTAAAGCACCTATTTTAGTTCCAACTAATAAAGGAACATCTAAACTGGTAAAACTTACTTTGTTAACCTGTCCGGTTGCATCACTAACTAAATTCGCTTTCTTACCAGAAATGTAAAGTTCTGGCTGGAAATGAACACCTGCGCCACCAATCCTTGCCCATAAGCCACCGTAAAAACCTGCGCGGTTATCACTGCTAAAAGTGTTATCGCTATCAAATTTCGAAAAATTGGCTCCGGCCTTAAGACCTAGCTGGAAAGTTGGTAATAACTGTGCACTTGCAAAAAAGCATACAAATAAACAGGCAATAGTAAGAGATAAAGATTTCATAAACAATAGAGTTAAGTTAATTAGCTTGTTGCATTGTCGATTGCTTCTTGTTCTTTCAAGGCATCAACATTGTTTTTATCGCCAAAATTTTGTGTTTTACCTGCAAAGTAATCTAAAATTCCTGAGATAGTATCTAAGTTATCAGCTAAATTTTGGTGAATATCTGGTAAATCTTTTTCCAGCCTGCCATCGCCTAGTTCGATATTGTCAACTTCGATTTTACCAATCTTTTGGATAAGTGCCGTTTGCGAGTTCTGTAAATCCTCTAACTCACGCACAATTTTTTCCATCAATTCGAATTTTTTTAAGGTATTCATAGATTCTGATTTTAAATTTTTATACTGTTCACTTTATAAACCCGCCCGCCTTCAATTTGTTTTATTTACATAAATGTTCGATACAAATTTGGAATAACCACAAACAACTAATAAATTAGTTAAAACTTTTAAGGTTATGAAAAAGCTTTCCACACTCCTGCTCTTTAGTTTATTTTCAATATGGTGTTATGCACAAAATGCTCCGGTTTTAGATAAAGATAAGCTATTTGATTTATACCAAAGCCAGCGGTATGCGGATGCAGCGGTATACCTTAAAAATGTTTTGGGTGATGATACTCAGGATCTAAAAGCCTTAACACAGATTGGTTATTGCTTTTTAATGGCAGGAAATAATGTTGAGGCCGAAAAATATTATAGCAAGGCCTACCAGATTCAGCCTCAAAGTTTGTCTATCCTTTTTAGTTTAGGCAACATCAGTACCAAACGCGGCAACAACGATAAGGCAAAGAAGTATTATGGTGAAATTGTGAAAATCGACAGTAATAACTTCAACGTTTATAAACTACTTACCAACCTATACCCATCTGCTAAAGATTCTTTAAGATTTGTTTACCTGCTCAAAGCGAACCAAATTAATCCAAATGAAGGAGACGTTGCCGATGACCTGGCCGAAGTGCATGCTGTTAATCAAAATTACGATAAAGCTTATGAGGTACTGGATATTGCAATCAGGGCTGATCGTGAGAACCTAGTATTACAGCGGGCGAAACTTCCAATTGCTAATCAATTGAAAAAATACCCGGAAGTGATCACCTCCGGAGAGATATTAATGAAAGACGGTACAGATGCAGGTGTAATCAAAGATGTAGCTAAAGCATATTACTACACTAAAAAGTATGAAAAGGCTATTAAGCTTTTTTCGAAACTTGAAACTCTTTTGATGCAGAATGAGAATACCTTATATTTCACAAGCCTGAGTTACCGTGCGTTAAAAAACTATAAAATGGCTGCCTTTTATACTAAAAAAACAATTGATGAAGCGATTTCTCCGAATACATCCAGTTATTATGCCTTATTGGGTTTGGTATATGAAGAGAATAGTCAGTTTGCATTAGCCAACTCAGCTTATAAAAAGGGGCTGCAATTTAAAGTCAGTCCAACTATTTATTACCGACTGGCCACCCTTTATGATACGAAACTCAAAGAACCGAAGGCTGCACTCCATTATTATAATCAATATTTAAGGAGCAAACCCGATGCTGAAAATGATAAATCAGAAATTAAATTCACCAAAGATCGAATTGCACAATTGAATCTGACTGATTAAACCAGGTCTTCGAAAACTGGTTTAACATTATCCCAAAAATCATCAAGGGCGATCATTCTGGGTTTAAAGAATGAAATCAGTTCAGGCCAATGTTTTTGGTTAAGGATGCTAACGCCTGTGAGCGTGAGTGAAATTTGGCTAATCGTTTTGCCATATTCATCGGTAAAATCTCTTGTCCAGTCCCATTCTTCGCCTACAGTATTAGAGAACATAAGCTTAAACTCCTCAAACTGATCAAAAATCAAGTGACGAATATCCGAATCGGAGTGGCTCAGCTGGATAGCGATACTTGCTTTTTTGTTATCGACATCCATTTTAAAGAAGATATTTTTTACGCCCGTTTTATAATTAATCCAGTGTACGGTGCTTCCACTTGCCGAAGGAACAGGCTTCATGTATTGTCCGAAACTAATCCAAAACTGCTGCCTTAACCTGGCGGCTTCATCTTTACTGTACATCTAAATTTGTAATTCGCAATAAAACTCAGGCCAAAGGAGCCTCAACTACCAAAAGCTGCAATATTAAAGCATTAATCCTTATATTCAAAATGATAGTAATCGCAAGCTTAAAAACCATTTATGAAAGTCGAAAACAAATGTCATATCCTTTAAACGGGTTACTATCTTAAAAATAATAATTAACTGAACGCCTGTAGCGATATTAATCTTTAATTCGTTTTATAGAAAAAATCAAACAATGAAAAAACTACTCTTTATTTTCGCAATCTTCTTCGCCTTTGCATGTAAAAAAAACAATGCGGCTAACAACGATCTCACTGATTACGATTGGTCATTATCAACAGCCACAATAACTCCGGCAGTAGTTATAAACGGAAAAGCTGAAACCAATTACAGGATAGTGCAAAGTGGTTGTATAGGCGCTGAAGTGAAATTTACCTTTTTAAACGATGGCACCTACCGTTTTTTTGCGGGCGGACCAGCTTGCGATTACTGGAACTCATCAGAACAAACATATTCGAGAACAGGCAACGAAATATCGCTGAAAAATGGAAGTTCTACATCAATCTTCAACCTCGTAAATAACGAATTGAGAAATATTGCTACTCATCAAATCAATAATATTACACACACGGTTGAATATGTTTATATCCGAAAGGCAAAATAAAAAATCATACCACGTCTTTTAGAAATACAGATAACTTAAGATTACTCAGATAACAAACGACCAATAGCAATATGTAATTGATTGCTATTGGTCTTCCATTAAACGCTGCCTACTAAAGATTTACATCATACGTTTATGATTAAATCACCTATTTATTCATCAATCTGGCAACGTATTTCCCGATGATATCAAATTCCAGGTTTACGGTATCGCCTACGTGCACTTCATGTAAATTGGTATGTTCATATGTATAAGGAATAATGAAGACAGAAAACTCATCCGCTGTAGAATGAACAACTGTTAAGCTGATGCCATTTACGCAGGCTGAACCCTTTTCTACTGTTACATTTCCGGAAGTGCTATCGTATTTGAAACGGTATTCCCAACTGCCATCTAATTCTTCTCTTTTAACACAAACTGCTGTTTGATCTACGTGCCCTTGAACAATATGCCCATCCAAACGGGCATTCATTTGCATGCAACGTTCCAGATTTACCCGGCTTCCAACTTTTAAATTCCCTAAACTTGTTTTATTTAAGGTTTCATCAATGGCTGTAACTGTGTGCGATTGATCTGTTAAAGATACAACGGTAAGGCAAACCCCGTTATGCGCTACACTTTGATCGATCTTTAATTCATGGCTAATGGCCGATGAAATGGTGAAGTGAATGTTGGTATGATCATTTTTGATGGCGGTAACCTCGCCCAGCGTTTCTATAATTCCAGTAAACATGATTTATAATTATTGAGGTTTTGGCTCAAAATTCTCAATATTAGAGAAATTAAGAAACCAGTATTAATACTTTAATCTATTTTTTCTCCAGTTGGATGTTTGTAGGGTAACCTGCTCCTGTCCTGCTTTAAAAACTTCCTTCTGAAAAAACTTCGCAGCAACAATGGCAGCAATTAACGCTTCGTCACCATTTAAAGGCTTTACTTGATCTTGTTTAAAATAATTAGACACAAAATGAGTGTCGAAATTTCCAGATTTAAAAGCTTCATGTTGCATTACAAACTTACCAAAAGCAAGAGTAGTTTCTATCCCCGTAATCTCATATTCTTCTATTGCCCTAACCATTCTGGCAATGGCCTCAGCTCTATCCTTCCCATAAGTAATCAGTTTGGCGATCATAGGATCATAATAGATCGGAATTTCCATTCCCTGTTCAAAGCCGTCATCTACCCGCACACCATTTCCTTTCGGGGTTTTATAAGTTTCTAGAATGCCAATGTCCGGCAGAAAATTATTATTGGGATCTTCAGCATAAACCCGAAGTTCAACAGCATGTCCGCTAATTTTCAAATCTTCCTGACGGAAATTTAATTCGCCGCCTGCTGCGATTTTAATTTGTTCTTTGACTAAATCGATGCCCGTGATGAGTTCAGTTACCGGATGTTCTACCTGCAAGCGCGTATTCATCTCCAGGAAGAAAAAATCCAGATTTTCATCCAAAATAAACTCTACTGTTCCGGCACCAGTATAATTAACAGAACGCGCAACATCGACGGCACATTTTCCCATTTTTGCCCTGATTTCTGGCGTAAGCACAGATGAAGGAGCTTCTTCTACCACTTTTTGATGGCGGCGTTGTACTGAGCATTCTCTTTCAAAGAGGTGAACAATATTTCCGTAATTATCACCCAAAACCTGTATTTCAATATGCCTTGGGGAGGTTACATAACGTTCAATAAATACCGCACCATCGCCAAAGGCGGAAGTTGCTTCGCTCACCGCCAGGTCCATTTGCTCTTCAAAGTCATTAACATTTTCTACAATCCTCATGCCTTTTCCGCCACCACCTGCCGCAGCTTTAATCAGGATTGGAAAGCCAACTTCAATCGCCCTTTCTTTTGCTTCATCCAGATCTGTAATCGCCTCTTCCGTTCCGGGAACCATTGGAATATGATATCTTAAAGCCGCAGCTTTTGCTGATAATTTATTTCCCATGATTTCCATTGCCCCGGGAGATGGTCCGATCAAAATTAATCCTGCATCAGCAACCGTCTTTGCAAAGGCCGCATTTTCTGATAAAAAGCCATAGCCGGGATGAATGGCTTCGGCGCCGGTTATTTTGCATGCATCGATAATTTTTTCTCCAACCAGGTAACTCTGGTTGGATGGTGAAGGGCCAATATATATCGCTTCATCAGCGTACCGCACATGCAACGCATTTCGATCTGCTTCAGAAAATACAGCAACAGTTTTAATTCCCATTTCCTTGGCAGAGCGCATAATGCGCAATGCAATTTCGCCCCGGTTAGCAATTAAGATTTTGGAGATTGGGGTATGGAGATTGGAGTTTTCTGGCATTTGGCTATTTACTTTTTATTTAAACAATGTAAATTAATAGTTTCAGACGCCGGACTTCGGACTTAAAGACTACCGACTTCATTACAAATGTAATATTATTTCAATCGCACGATCAATCATCTCAGGGCTAAGATCCAGATGCGTTACCAATCTTACCGTGCTGGCACTTGTTGTACCGCAGTATAAGCCTTTTTCTTTTAATTGCTGAACAACTTTTTCGGCCGTTCCCATTGCTACCTCAAAAATAACAATATTGGTTTCCACAGGCAATACAGAAACCACGTACTTTGTGCTTAGCAACGCTTCTGCCAGGGCGTGGGCATGTTGATGATCTTCCTTCAGCCGTTCTACATGATTATCCAGTGCATAAATACCAGCAGCCGCTAAAAATCCGGCCTGGCGCATTCCTCCGCCAAATGCTTTCCGGAGTTTACGGGCTTTTTGGATCATATCTTTACTTCCCAAAAGTACAGATCCAACGGGCGCACCGAGTCCTTTAGATAAACAAACAGAGATGCCATCAAAATATTTTCCATAATCCTGTGCCTGATCACCAGTTGTAGCCAGTGCATTGAATATTCTTGCACCATCCAAATGAAGTTTCAAACCTTTAATATTACATAAGTGATGAATAGGTGCAATTTGAGTCAGGTCATAACATTTCCCGCCCCCTTTATTCACCGTATTTTCCAGCACCACCAGGCTGGAATTTGGGTAGTGAATATTGTCTTCATTAATTTCAGGCTCGATCAGTTCGGGTGTTAAAATTCCTCTTTCACCATGAAGCAACCTCACCGATGCGCCGGAGTGGAAGGCAATTCCACCAATCTCATAACGGTATACATGGGCCGTTTGGTCGCAAATTACTTCATCCATTGGCTGTGTAAAACACTTAATGGCAATTTGGTTGGTCATCGTCCCCGAAGGACAAAATAAACCAGCTTCCATATTGAAGGTGTTAGCAAGTTTTTCTTCCAGCGTAACCACCGTTTCATCCTCCCCAAAAACGTCATCGCCCACCTTCGCACTCATCATGGCATCGAGCATACCAGCGGTTGGTCTGGTTACTGTATCGCTCCTAAAATCTAAAAAGTTGTTATTCATTTGCATTAAAATTGTAAAATATTCTTAATGTTAAAAAAAAAGACCAATGCCCTTTCGAGTATAATATTAGGGTTTTGAGGCGATTAAAGCCCGTATATAGTGTATTTTTTACACACTTAAATTTCAACAACAATAAATTGTTAAAAAATTATTAAAAAAAAGGATACAAAATATAAGAGTTTTTATACTTTTATCGTGCTAAAACCAAAAATAAATAAAATGATAGTAATTGCAGACGGTGGATCGACCAAAACAAACTGGTGTCTGATTAACGAGGCCGGCAGAAAAATTTACTTTAACACCGAGGGTTACAATCCATATTTTTCAAAAGGAGAATACATTGTAAAATCTTTAAACGAAACTCTTCCAGACCACTTGGAAAGAGAAAAACTAACTGCTGTTTATTATTATGGCGCTGGATGTTCTACTCCAGGTAATGTAAAAATTGTGGCTGATGCCATGAAACAGATTTTTACAAATGCGGAAATCTTTGTTGGTCATGATCTACTTGCCTCTTGCAGGGCGCTTCTTGGAAACGAGCCAGGATTTGCTGCTATCCTTGGAACAGGTACCAACTCCTGTTTGTACGATGGAAACGACATTACGTTAAATATCGATTCTTTAGGGTACTTCCTGGGTGATGAAGGTAGCGGTTCTTACATCGGAAAACGCATTTTAAGTGATTACATGAAAGGTTACATGCCGAAGGGTTTACGTGAGGCTTTTTACGACAATTACGCATTAACCAACGAAGATATTTTCGATAACATTTACAACAAGCCATTACCTAACCGTTTCTGCGCGAGTTTCAGTAAATTCTTATACGATTTTAAAGACAACTATGAAGATTATGCATTCAGCACGATAGATTATGCTTTTACTTCATTCTTCGAAGCATTGGTTATTCATTATCCAAACTACAAAGACCATAAATTAAACTGTGTAGGTTCTGTAGGCTATAGCTTCCGTGATATTTTGAGCATTGTGGCAGACCGTTACGAAATGGGTGTTGGTAAAATCATCCGCTCACCTATAGATGATTTGGTTCACTACCATTTAGAAGCTGCTAAAAAAGTTTAGTTTTTAGCATTTAGTCCGGAGTCATTAGTCTTCAGACGTTATACCAAAAAGGTCCCGATTGAAAATTCAATCGGGACCTTTTTGGTAATATATTTATTTAGTGTTTAGTCTTTGCTCCTCGATCCCTGCTCTTTATTTCTTAATCCTTGTTCCTTGCTCTTTATTCCTTGTTCCTTTTAAAAAGAAATTTCTTTGCCAAATAACTTGGCGTATCTGCGTTTATCAAAACGATAGAGTGTTGCTGCGCGGTAAGAAACACCTTTCTGTTTTTCATCCAGCTCCTTCAACACACCAAAGCTGACGATTTTTTTCCTAAAATTTCGCTTATCAAGTTTTTTACCAAGAATCAGCTCATATACATGTTGCAACTGGGTGAGGGTAAATTTCTCGGGCAGTAACTCAAAAGCAATTGGCTGATGCTTAATTCTCCGTTTGATTTTTTCTAACCCTTTATCGTAGATTTTCTGGTGATCGAAAGCGAGTTTTGGCAAATCGGTAATGGGTAACCAGTTCGCTCGTTTAGCATAAGTACTAATCGGACGAAGTTCCTTATCACCTCCCAAACGAATTAAAGCATAATATGCCAGCGTAATTACCCTACCCTGCGGGTGCCTTCCCGGATCTCCAAAAGCATAATATTGCTCCATGTAAATACCCCGTAAACCCGTTAGTTCATATAGGATACGGGAGGCTGATTGGTCCAGGCTTTCATCTGCACCAACAATGTTACCGGGCAAAGCCCACCAGTCTTTAAATGGTTCTTCATTTCTTTCGATGAGTAAGATTTTTAGTTCCTTACCATCAAATCCAAACAAAACGCAATCTATCGAGAATACTGAATCTAAATGAGGTAAAATTTGTTCCAAGGTAAAATTTAGTTATTTTAAGCAGATAAAGGTATGACTTTCAATATTAAGTAAAAAAAATAAAAAAAATTACTTAGTGTAAAAATTACACACTATATTCGTATCATAGATGGAGCCAAATATTAAAAATATAGCTGTACTTACTTCTGGTGGCGATGCCCCAGGAATGAATGCCGCAATCAGAGCTGTTGTTCGTACCGGAATTTACCATGGCATCAACATGTTTGGTGTAATGCAAGGTTACCAGGGATTGATCACAGATAATATAAAACCAATGGATGCCCGGTCTGTAAGTAATATTTTACACTTAGGGGGAACCATATTAAAAACTGCACGTTGTTTAGAATTTAAAACAGATGAAGGCCAGCAAACTGCCTATCAGAATCTAAAGAAAAATAACATTGATGGTTTAGTAGTGATCGGCGGAGATGGAACTTTTACCGGGGCAAAAAGGTTTTCAGAAACTTTTGGCGTTAAAGTAATTGGAATTCCGGGAACGATTGATAATGACCTGGTTGGATCTGACTTTACCTTAGGTTACGATACCGCTATCAATACCGTAATTGAAGCGATTGATAAAATCAGAGATACCGCAGATGCACATGATCGCTTATTTTTTATTGAAGTAATGGGAAGAGATTCTGGCTGTATTGCACTTAGAAGTTCTATTGCAAGTGGCGCAGAAGCTGTTTTATTACCAGAGCGGGCAACCAGTGTAAATGAATTAATTACCAAACTGGCATTAGGTGCTGCAACTAAAAAGTCATCCAGCATTGTAATTGTTGCAGAAGGGCATAAACAAGGCGGCGCTTATGATATTGCTAAAAAGGTAAAAGAAACTTTTGATCATTATGATACTAAAGTAACCATCCTCGGGCACTTGCAAAGAGGGGGAAGCCCGAGTAGTTTCGATCGTATTTTAGGTAGCAGACTGGGCTTTGCAGCAGTAAATGCATTAATTGCTGGCGAAACGGAACAGATGGTTGGTTTACAGGGTAATGCGATTAAGCTTACCAGTATTACAGAGGCATTAACAGCACACAGCTTTAAACTCGAACCAGATTTAATGGAAATGACGGAAGTTTTATCTATATAATTATATGATAGCAGTTGTTTACAGTGGATCGAGAACCGCATTTTGGAAATTAACACAAAATGGACAGGTAGTAGCACATTGCAATACTACAGGGATTAATCCCACTTTTGTAGATCCGAAAATGATTCTTCAGATTCTGAACAAAAAAGTTGTTCTGGTAAACAATGCCGAAAATATTAAAAAGATTTATTTTTTTGCTGCCGGAGCTTCTTCTGCAGACCGGAAAGATGAACTTGCAGAAACTTTATCATCTTTTTTCAGATATAGCAAAGTTTTGGTAGAAAATGATCTGTTCGGCGCGGCAAAGGCTGCCTGTTACGATCAGCCGGGCATAGTAGGCATGTTGGGAAGTGGTTCCAACGTTGCGTATTTCGATGGCAAAAAATTGATGGATAATAACTTTGGCCTTGGATATATCCTGGGTGATGAAGGATCTTCAAATTATTTCGGAAAGATGCTGCTTAAAAGTTTTTTAAGTAAGCAGTTGCCGGAAGAACTGGAAGTTAAATTTGTTAGAAACTTCAACCTGGATCGCCCTCAAATTTTAGAAAGAATTTATAATAAGCCACAGGCGAATATTTTTTTAACTTCTTTCTTTGATTTTTTTACCCAAAACATTAAACATGAGTACATCCTTAGGTTAATTGATGAGGGATTTGAAAAATATTTTCAAACATACATATTACCTATGGTTGCAGAACACCATCATGAGGATTTACACTTCGTTGGTAAAGTAGCGGCAGAATTAGAAGATAGATTGCAACTGGCCGCAGAAAGGCATCAATTGAAGATAAAAACAATTATTAAAGAACCCATATTAAATTTATTAAAACATTACACTAATTAACAAAACAATGAGCAAAATTGGAATAAACGGCTTTGGCCGTATCGGCAGACTGGTTTTCAGAGCCGCATTAAAAAGAGGATTAGATATTGTAGCAATTAACGATTTGATCGAGCCAGATTACATGGCTTATATGTTAAAATATGATACAACACACGGTAAATTTGATGGCACAATTGAAGTTGTTGATGGTAACTTAGTTGTTAATGGCAAAACAATTCGTGTAACTGCTGAAAGAAACCCTGCTGATTTAAAATGGGATGCAGTTGGTGTTGAAGTAGTAATTGAATCTACCGGTTTATTTTTAACCCGTGCTGATGCTGAAAAACACATCGCTGCTGGTGCTAAAAAAGTTGTTTTCTCTGCTCCGGCTAAAGATAGCGACATCCCTACTTATGTAATGGGTGTTAACCACGATAAATTAACGGCAGATCAAACTATCGTTTCTAATGCATCATGTACTACAAACTGTTTAGCGCCAATTGCTAAAGTATTAAACGATAACTTCGGTATTGTTGAGGGTTTAATGAGTACTATTCACGCGGTAACTGCAACTCAAAAAACAGTAGATGGTCCTTCGGCTAAAGACTGGAGAGGCGGACGTGGTGGTTTCTCTAACATCATTCCTTCATCAACTGGTGCTGCAAAAGCAGTAGGTATGGTATTACCTGAATTAAAAGGTAAGTTAACTGGTATGTCTTTCCGCGTTCCTGTAGCTGACGTTTCTGTTGTAGATTTAACCGTTCGTTTAGAAAAAGCTGCAACTTACGAAGAAATTAAAGCTGCAATGAAAGCTGCTTCTGAAGGTGAATTAAAAGGTGTATTGGCTTACACTGAAGACGAAGTTGTTTCTTCTGATTTCATTGGAGATGATCACGCTTCTATTTTCGATGCAAAAGCAGGTATTTCATTAAATGATAACTTTGTAAAAGTTGTTTCATGGTATGACAATGAGTGGGGATATTCATCTGCACTTGCTAAATTCGTAGAATACTACGCAAGTTTATAGTAGAAAAAAGCCATAAAGCTAAATAAAGTAGTTTAAAAGCGACAATGCCATTGGCATTTGTCGCTTTTCTTTTTAAAGATCTATTTCACTAATAAAAATGTTTTTTATTTTATCACAAAAATCAAATAATACTTATACTTTTCATCATAAATAACCATTTACCTATATAAATCAATTAAAAAAGACTCAAAAACTAAATAATTGACATCAAAAACCTTTTTTTACATAAAAAATGAACTTATGTAGGCATTTTTTATAAAAATTTAACATTTACTTAACATATTTTCACTGTATATTCGCTGCGTGGTAGTTTTAGTAATAGATTTCAGCATAAAACTTACTCCGGATAAAAAATGACAAAAAAAATATATAAAAATTTCATAGTGTATTTTTTACACTATCATTTTTTTTTACTATATTTGTAGAGTAATAAACGCAAAGATGTTTATTCAAATAAAAAAGATAAATCATTCTCCTGAAAAATAGCATTTAGATGGAGGATTAAAGACAAAGCCTGGCTCATAACAGGTTTATATTTGGTTAGAAAAAAAGGAGACGCTTGGATGAGGTCTCCTTTTTCTTTTTACGAATAGTTTTGAAATAATCATGCAGAAATATGATCTTTTGATTCCCTTAAAAATGATGAAACAAAAAAAGCCTTTCTTACGAAAAGCTTTTTAGTTTTAATCTAAACCGTCCCAAGTTTCAATTCTAACTTGGGTTAAAGTTACAGCATTGACCTACTTTTACCAACGGGCCGGTTTAACTTGTTCCTTATACGTATAATTATGTGAAATATTGAGAAGGTGTTTTGACTGATTGACTGATCCGACTCATTATGCATTCAAATAATAGCGGTTGATTTGATTAATTGCGATTTGATTTAACCAGGAGAAGATTTTCAGTTTCGTTTCATCAAAAAAAGTAATTGAAGTCCATACTTCAAGAAATATTTTCTCAAGAATAATTTCTGCTGTTGGTTCATCTCCAACTTCCCTCAGTACCAAACCAAACAGTGCCGCGGCATACTTTTTATATAATAATCTAAATGCCTCCGGATCGTGCCCCCTTAAGCTTTCAAAAAAGATTTCCTGATCTGATAACCAAATACTTCGGCCCGAACCTCCTTCTTGTTGTTTTAACCCGTTAAATGAAAATTGCATTTCTGATCAGTATAAAGCCTTAACACCTAGAAAGTTGCATTTGTTCTTTCCTATAGCGATATATCGAACAACCAGCCGGAATACGAGATGATTTAAGAAGTAGACCCATTTAAATATATCCAAATGAACATCGATCAACCATTAATTCTCTACTTCCGCCACATTGATTGGCCGTAAAAGATTCGATCTTGTTTCGTACATTTGCCTTGAACATGAAAATTTTAGTCTACTTTTTGAGTTTTTCCATTTTACTATTGTCTTGCATTACTTGCGAAGATCGTTTGGATATTGCTCAGACTGAAGGTTTAAAGTTAGCGGTGGTTAAGGTTTCTAAAACTAAAGCTGCGCCAGATAATGATAACTGTTCTCCACTTTGCACCTGCAACTGTTGCGGGCAGCCTGTAGTCAGCATCAACAACAACACGGCAAGCTCTTTTCTCAAACTAATTTCTTCTGATAACCTTAAATCTGGCTACCAAAGTAGAAACGTAACCGAATTTAGCCGAAACATCTGGCAACCGCCAAAATTGAATACCGGGAATATCGGGTAACCGAAATTAACAGTGACCAGGATTTTGGTCTATTTATTCAATTCATAACATTCAGATGCAAAAAATAACATTATTGCTATGCACTTTCTTGTGTGTAGCCACTACCTACGCACAAAACAGTTTAAAAATATTAGTTAAAAATCAGGCAGATCAAACGGTACTTAGTAATGTAACCATCATGATTAAAGGCTCAAACCTCATCACAAAGACAGCAGCAGATGGTACTGCAGGTTTTTCCAATGTTCCAAATGGTAACCAAACCATTATCATCAGAAACGTAGGCTTTGAGGAACAACATTTAAATTTAACTTTTCCATTAACCCAGGATAAAATTTATGAGGTCATATTGACTCCAGCTTCAGATGAACTTGAGGAAGTGATCGTTTCATCTACCCGAACCAGCAGAACAATTCAAAATACCCCCACCAGAGTCGAAACCATCGAGCTGGAAGAGATTAATGAGAAAAGCAACATGCGACCTGCAAATGTTTCCATGATTCTGCATGAGAGTACTGGTATTGCCGTTCAGCAGACTTCTGCAACAAGTGCCAATGCTAGTATCAGAATTCAAGGACTTGACGGACGATATACGCAACTGCTGAAAGACGGCTATGCAAGCTTTGGGAATTTCGCCAGCGGGCTGAGTATTCTTGAAATTCCTCCGCTAGACCTCGCACAGGTAGAAATTATTAAAGGTCCGTCATCAACACTTTATGGTGCAGGCGCGATTGCCGGAGTGGTCAACTTCATTTCAAGAACGCCACGAGAAAAAGCTGATTTTAATTTCATCCTCAATCAATCAAACGTTGGGCAAACCAATATTGGTGCATTTAGCATGCAACGAAAGGGAAAATTGGGCTACAGTATTTTGGCACTAACCAATTTCCAAAAAGCTTACGACGTGGATAAGGATGATTTTACCGAACTTCCTAAAACGGATGATTTCACCCTCCATCCGAAGTTATTTTACTATCCAAATGAAAAAACTACCTTGATTATCGGCAACGCTTTTACTAAAAGTAACCGGACAGGTGGAGATATATTTGTTGTAAATGATGAAGCAGATGGAAATCACAGATACTTTGAAAGCAATAAGAGCATCCGTAATACGTCTACCTTAGATTTCGGTTATAAAGTAAATGAATCAGATTTACTGAAAGTTAAAACCAGTTTCAATTACTTTAAGCGGGATATCGCGATTCCGGATTACACTTTTAACGGGATTAATTATAATGCCTATACGGACATTAGCTACCTTAAAAACATTAGTAACCAAAGTTTAATTTTTGGGTTAAACATTGTTTACGATAAGTTTGCAGAGCAGAATCAAATACCTGGCCTGGCAAAGAACTTTACCACCAGAACTGCCGGCCTTTATGCGCAGCAAACCTGGGATATATCTGATCGTTTTAAATTAGAAAGTGGTATAAGGTTAGATCTGGTTAATTATTTCAATGCTTTCTACCGCAAGAATGAGGCCTTCGTGCTCCCAAGAATCTCTGCCCTTTATAAAATTAATGATCACTGGAGCTCTAGAATTGGTGGTGGTTTAGGTTATAAAACGCCTACACTTTTTACCGAACAAACTGAAACCTTTCAATATCAAAACCTGCTGCCACTAAACAATGTAAAAGCAGAGCATAGTTATGGAGGTACTGCAGATATAAATTATAAAACGGCCATCGGCGAAGATTGGTTAATCAGCTTTAATCAAATGTTCTTCTATACTAAAATAAACAATTCAACTATTCTGATTCAGGATCAATTGGGGACGTTTCATTTTGAAAACACCAAAGAGCCGGTAAGAAGTTTGGGTTTTGAAACAAATGCAAAAATTATTTTTAAAGAATATTTTAAGCTTTTTGCAGGTTATACTTTTACGGATGCGAAGGCGAATTATCTTCCTGTGATTCAAACCATCAGGCTTTTGCCCAAAAACAAAGTCAACCTCGCGTTGCTTTATGAAAAAGAAAGCAATTTTAAACTAGGTCTCGAGGGCTATTTTACCGATCGCCAATACCTCTATAACAATTTACAAACCAACTCTTTCTGGGAATTCGGTTTCATGGCAGAAAAGGTATTTGGCAAGATTTCTGTATTTATCAACGCAGAAAACTTTACGGATACCAGGCAAAGTCGTTATAAGAGTGTGGTAAATGGTTCGCATTTGAATCCAACATTTGATGATATTTGGACACATACAGAGGGCAGAACCTTTAATGGTGGAATTAAATTGAAGCTTTAAAAATATTACTGCTTATTTAAAAAAAATAACTGTTGCACAAGAAAACTATTATTGTATCTTTGCACCCTCTCTGGAAGCTTCCACTCCAGAGTTTAAGAAAGCCTTCCAGCAATGGAAGGCTTTTCTTATTTAGAGTTATTTGCTTTTGAATATGACTACAGCCAATGGTGGCAATGTAATATCGATAGCATATTCCTGATTACCGTAACCTTCTTTATGAGTCACAATTTCCCCTTTGTTGTTGATTCCACTTCCATAGTAAACAATATCATCGGTATTAAAAATTTCTTTCCATTTGGTTTTAAATGGCACACCAATGCGGTAATGCTCCCGGACAACCGGGGTTAAGTTGATTGCAATTACCAAAGTATCTTTTGCTTTCGGGCCTTTCCTCATGAACACATAAACAGATTCATTTGCGTTATCCGCGTCAAGCCACTCAAAACCTTCGTGACTAAAATTAAAATGATAAAGTGCCGGTTCTTTTCTATACAAAAAATTTAGTGCCTTTACAGTTTCCTGCATCCCTTTATGACCAGGATACTGAAGCAAGTGCCAGTCTAATGACTGGGTAAAGTTCCACTCACTGGTATCGCCAAACTCATTGCCCATAAACAGTAGTTTAGCACCCGGGTGCGTAAACATATAACCGTAAAGTGCCCTTAGGTTGGCAAATTTCTGCCAGTCATCACCTGGCATTTTGTATAACATTGGCGATTTTCCATGTACCACTTCATCATGAGAGAAAGGGAGCATAAAATTCTCGGTGAAAGCATATGTCATGCTAAAGCTTAACTGATGATGGTGGTGTTTCCTGGCAAGTGTATCGATTTTAAAATACTTCAAAGTATCATTCATCCAACCCATCATCCATTTCATACCAAAGCCCAGGCCACCAGCATGTACGGGATGCGTAACGCCTGGATAAGTACTGCTTTCTTCGGCAATGGTTTGCACACCGTCGAAATTACCATACACAGCTACATTTAGATCTTGCAGAAACTGAATGGCACCCAAATTTTCGCTGCCTCCATATTCATTTGTTGCAGCATCTCCGTCCGCTCTGGAGAAATTAAAGTACAACATTGAGGCTACGGCATCCACCCGCAATCCATCGGCATGGTATTGATCCAGCCAGAAAAGTGCATTACTGATTAAAAATGAACGGACTTCGTTCCGATCGTAGTTGAAGATATACGATTTCCAATCCGGATGAAAGCCTTTCCGCATGTCTGCATGTTCATATAAGTGCGTTCCATCGAACTCATAAAGCCCATGTCTGTCGCCCGGAAAATGTGAAGGTACCCAGTCTAAAATCACCGCAATATCGGCCTTATGCAGGGCATCAATCAGAAACATTAAATCCTGTGGTGATCCATAACGGGAGCTGGCACCAAAATATCCTGTAATCTGATAGCCCCAGCTTGGAAAGTAAGGAAATTCCATTACCGGCATTAATTCTACATGAGTAAAACCCATTTCCTTTACATAAGGCACTAATCTTTCGGCCACTTCGCGTGCATTTAGTACGCGTTCAGGATTTTCCGGATCACGCTCCCATGAGCCCAAATGCAGTTCGTAAACAGAAATCGGCTGGTTAAGGGCATTAATTTTTGCTCTTTTTGCTAGCCAGGATTTATCTGTCCAGTTATAGTTTGTATCCCAAACCACACTGGCTGTTTGAGGTGGATGTTCCCATTTCCTGGCATAAGGATCGCCTTTTAAATGTTCCGAATCATCGTAGCCCTTAACAAAATATTTATATACTTCTCCTTTAGCAATTTCGGGTATAAATCCTTCCCAGATTCCAGACTTGTCTTCCCTTTTATAAAGTGGATGAGTGGCAGTATTCCAATCATTGAAATTACCTACTACGCCAACTTTTTGCGCATTTGGCGCCCATACCGAAAAATATGTTCCATCCGTATTATTAATAGCAAGGAGGTGGGAACCCATTTTTTCATATAACCTAAAATGCTTTCCAACGGAGAAAAGATCTATATCATAATCTGTAAAAAGGCTGTATACCCAAACTGGCTTACTGGTATCTATTGGAGGCACGGCTATATTTTTTTTCGAAACTCTTTTTGCTGGCATAGTAATTAGACTAGATATATTAGCCCCAAACACTAAACAGCATTCGGAGCTAAAAGATTTACAGACTTAAAATCTGTATATCGCTGAAGTTTTTAAGGCATTTAAAATGAAGCACGTTTTTATCATCTAACAGATAATCGGTTATTTCCTTATCATTTACAATAATCTTTTTCACCTGAGATTTTAATCCCATTACCTGGCAGGCATAAAACTCATAATTCGGTGTATAAAGTCCTTCTATTCGTTGATGTACCTTTAACCCGAGCGCATCTGTTTTTACCGTAAATTTTTTCTCCAGGTAAATGTCCTGCTCAAATGCAAAGGTATCGCCATGATCTTCATACATGTACGAATTTACTTCGTAATCGCTACTGTAAATATTAAGTGCAACCTCGGTAATTGCTTTTTCATCAACATATTGCATTACCGGATATTCCGGAATAACGGAGCCTGCTCTCACAAAAATTGGCATACTATCAATTTTTGCTTCTATTTCATATTCATTTCCACCTTCTAATACCTCATTTGTCCAGAAGTTATACCAGGTTCCTTTCGGAAGATAAACTTTTCTTGAAATTGCCCCCTGCTCAAGAACAGGGCAGATTAGCAATTTATCGCCATAGCAGAATTCATCCTGACGGAAACTGTTGCTGATATTTTCCTGCTCGAGCATGACCAACGGCCTTAAGATCGGGAAACCGTAACGGTGGTGTTCCCAGAAAACGGAATACAGATAAGGCATCAGGCGATATCTTAATTCAATAAATTTGCGGTTAATATCTTCAAAAAATTCTCCAAAACTCCAGGGTTCACGCTCGGCAGTATCACCGGCGGAGTGTGCACGCATAAAAGGAGAGAAAGTGCCCAGCTGAATCCAGCGGGTGAATAATTCACCATCTGGTTCGCCACTAAATCCGCCAATATCTGTTCCGCAGAAAGGCACGCCAGAAACAGACAAACGTTGGCACTGAATGTTTCCTATTTTAAGGTGTTCCCAGGTGGCGATATTATCACCAGTCCAAACGCTCGCATAACGCTGCATTCCAGAATAACCGGCTCTGGTAATGGTGAAGGGGCGTTTATTGCGCATCAGTTTTTTTAACCCCTCGTAAGTTGAGCGAACCATTTGCATGCCGTAAACATTGTGTGCTTTACGGTGAGACCCACGGTAACCGTCATAATTATGGCGAACATCATTCGGGAAAGTGCCCGAACCAAAAACAGCTGGTTCGTTCATGTCGTTCCAGAAGCCTGCAACGCCCATATCTACCAGTTCTTCATATAATTTACCCCACCACTTTCTTACTTTTGGATTCGTGAAATCCGGGAACTGGCATCTGCCCGGCCACACATGGCCTTCCATAAAGTAATCATCACTTCTTCTACAGAAGTATTTATTGTCTTTTCCTTCTTTAAATACCCAATAATCATCGTCCACTTTAATTCCCGGGTCGATCATTACCACGGTTTTAAAACCGTCAGCAGCAAGCTCTTTGATCATTCTGCGTGGATCCGGGAAATATTTTTTATTCCAGGTAAAGCAACGGTAACCATCCATGTAATCGATATCGAGATAGATGGCATCACAAGGTATTTTACGATCTCTGAATTGCTTCGCAATTTCTTTTACTTTGCTTTCCGGATAATAACTCCAGCGGCATTGCTGATAACCCAGCGTCCACTTTGGGGGCATAGGGTGTGTTCCTGTAAGGCTCGCATATCGTTTTACCACATCCATAATGTGCGGACCATGGATATAATAATATTGTAGTTCGCCACCATCTGCCCAGAAACTGGTTTTATTTACATCTTCGCCACCGAAATCGAAATAAGATTTAAAGGTATTATCAAAGAAAATACCGTAGGCAGCCTGATTGTGTAATCCGATATAAAACGGAATAGTTCTATAAAGGGGGTCCTGATTCCAGCCAAAAGAATAAGCATCGGTATTCCAGTTTTCGAAACGACGACCACGAAGGTTGAAGTTTCCGGATTTATCGCCTAACCCAAAGAAATTTTCTTCCGGATGGCATTTTTTTGTTGCATAAATATAGTAGCCACCAAAATCTACATTCTCTTCCCAATGCATAGAATTGGCTTCATCTACCATTACTAAATTGGTAATGTTATCAGAAAAGGATATATGAAAGTTTTCTTTTTCAATTTTACAGGTAACTGAATGTGTGGATATAGTATAGTGATCTTCATGCTCCTGCATTTTAAAAACAGAAACCTTTTGATCTACCTCCGGTACAGCATAAGAAAAGTCATCCAGAAAAACGCCATGTGGTGCAAGCCGAACCCTGATAATATCATCGCTCACTACCCTGACTTCTACCCGCGCATCTCCGTCTGAGAAATAAAAACGGTTTCCTTCTTTTTTTACCTTCTTTACGGCACCCAGATATTGCTTAACAATTGGCTTAACCGATATATCTACTGGATTATTTAAATGCTGTATTTCCTGCTCCTTATCGATCAGGTCATTTACCTCATTTGGCGTATCGTTTTGCTCTTCCATCCTTTACTTATTCAAAATTTATTTGTTTTTACTCTTAAACTTGGGATGTGCTTAAGAAAGTACTATTATACAAATATTTTAGAGAAGGCCCGTAGTAAATCATAAAAAAGGTAAGCACCTTTTTTTACACATAAAGATGCTTTATTGTTTAAAAGCGCAAGCATGGCTGATGAAAATAACCGGTCCAGAAGCAATTTCTGAATACAAATTCATGTTTTTTAGTTCGAAAAATTCTGCTCATAAAAAAGCGTGCCTATTTGGATTAGACACGCTTAATTTATTCTTCGCAAGGCAGGCAATCAACCTATTAAAAAGTTTGTTTAACTATTTAAGCTCCATTATATATACCTTTCCTTCTGCTGAGTTTGATTGCACATTAATTACATATTTTTTGCCCTCGTTTTTAAAGGCATATACGGCAAAAGGCTCATCATCACCTAAACCATAAGTTCTTTTTTTGCCATTATAAAGGTTTTCCTTTAATTTATTTTTGTCGCCCTCATTTGATGGGAAAGGACCTTCATAAATCAGTAATGCACCCAATTTTTCAACCCAACCATCAAAAGTATCATCAAATAAAAGCTTATTAAACGGCTTACCATTTTGCTCCTGAAAAGACAGTAGCCCAAGTTTACCTTTTGTAGTGTAAATCCCGGTTCCGGTGTAATTATTGAGTTTTGCATAGTCAATTAACTCTGAAACTCCATCTTTTGCATCAATAGCGGCTAATTCACCTGTTGGCACAAAAAACGGAAACGCACCTATATTTTTAAGTTCCGGCACCTTTGCCCACACAATCGTATCTGCCGCTACTGCAGGATTGTGTTCTACAGATCGTTCGCCAGAAGCCATACTGGTATCTTGCTCACTTTCAGCGTTATCATTTTTCTGCTTACTATTACATGCGGCCAATGCCAAACAGATGGCTAAAACGGTCAATACTTTTTTCATTTTGCTTAGTTACCGGTTAATTGAGTTGGATAGAATTACAAACTACAGTCAAAAATAATGCTTTGATTTCAAAATCCAAAGGACATAAAAAACCCTCAATGCTTTTCAAAGGCAGTGAGGGTTATCACAACCGAATAGGTGTACTATGGGTTGAAAGAATACGCGATATAATAAATTGCGCCGGCAGCCGGATTACCATACGAGGTAATGTAATATTTGTTCATCACATTGGATCCGCCTAGTTTAATAGATGATTTTACAGAAGGGATTTGCAGGCTCACCTGCGCATCTAATGAACTGTATGCCGGAACATCTCCAGAGGCAAATGACGAGTTCCAATAGAATTTATCCTGCCAGCGATAGTTTACATTGAAGCCAAAATTTTTAATAATTTCCCTGTTGCCCAAACCCAAATTAAATCGAATTTTTGGCGTATTGAAGTCATTAATATAATTTACAGGCAAATCGCCGATCTGATTGTAAGAAAGATTTCCGCTCATGGTCCATTTATTTATCAAATAATCAAGTCCTAAAGCTGCGCCATAAGAAGTTACTTCTCCTGTTGCATTAACCGGAATACCAAATTTAACAAAAGTTGGACTGGCAGGCGTACCTACATTCTGATAAACATCAACGGCGGTGATAAAATCTTTATAAATATTGTAATAACCATAAGCATCAATCAATAGGTTAGGCATGATCAAACCTTTATATCCCAATTCATAAGACTGAACACTTTCCGGGCGAACACCTCTGCTATCTAAGGTGTATTGTTGTAATAATGCAGGATTTGGTGTGCCGGTAGCTGCTGATGCGAGGAAGGCACGATAACTTACATCGGTGAATGGCCTGTTGGTATCTAGTTTATATTTGCCAAAAATGATTTCAGGCAAACCACCAATTAAACGTTGAGATCCGCCGCCAACGGAAAGATCTATATATTGATTTTGAGTAGTTGGATTACGATAACCTGTTTGGTAAGATGCCCTGATATTATTGTTCTTCGCCACCGTAAAAACTCCGGTAATCCTTGGTGTAAAACGCCCCTCAAAGTTCTGGCTTTTATCATATCTCCCTGCAAAAGTAATTTTAACTTTATCGTTAAACAGTTTCTTGCCTATTTGGGCGAATGCACCATACTCATCAATATCAATCGATTCATATAAATCATTAAAGATTGTTCCGGCAGAATTAAGATCATATAAACGATAGGAGGCACCCACCTGAAACTCTACCACATTATTAAAGGCATTGGTAAAATTGTACATTCCTTCGTAGTGATAAAGGTTAGATTTATCGTCAAATTTCGCCCCATAAACACTTTTTGTCGGATCCTGTGCATTGATAGCTGTCGAACTAATGGTGTTATTTAAAATTGCATTTTTGGCGTTCTCAAATTGAGGTGTACCTGGAATTAAACGGCCCTGATTGGCTACGCCCCTCGCCAGTACATGTGCTGCGGCATCCGTTTGTCCAGCTGCCCTTGCTCCTACATAATTACCAATATACTGCGGAAACCAGGTGGTTGATGGCTTTGAAACTTCATTAATATAACTTCCCAGGATGGACGAAATATAGGAATCACCAGAACGCTCCTGCGTGGTATAGCCTTTTAAGTAAAAATCCTGACCTTTTAATTCTACCTTGTATTGGCCGATGTTAAAGTTCCGCAGCGAATAGCGATCCGATCCCGTATAAACTGAAGTACCTGTTCCCCAATTGGCTTGTGCTACAGCCTGAATGGTGTTGGTAAAATTATAATAAACTGCTCCTGATGCTTTGAGTGATTTAGTATTGTAATCTACCAGGCTTTCTTCGTTGTAGCCCGTTCTGGATACATTTTGGTCTGGGATCAGGTTTGCTTTTAAACCTACATAAAAAGGAAGATAATTTTGCACAGCGGGCCGCAATGCAGCAGGCAATCCGGCTAAAAATCCAGCTTGTTGTACAGTATTTGGAATTGCGGCTCCAAAAGCACCATCCATTAAGGCCTTAATATTCGGAATGGCACCACCTGAGCCTGCATTTATACCTGCAATAGTTGCATTTTGAACACTCAGGGCCACGTTGCGCATATTCTGACTAACCTCATCGCCATAAGAATTGATGCCATCATAATTAGTGTCACTGTTTCGATCGCCACTTTTTGCCGTTCTGGAGTTACGATCGAAATTAGAAAAATTGTTTCCTATCCAGTCTTTGGCCTGTAAAAAGGAGAATGCTGCTTTTACCCCAAATTTATTATTCCATGATTTAGCTACCCGAACATCGAGCTGATTAAACTGCTGCACACTGCTATTATCATCGTTAACATGATTAATACCAGTTTTAAATTGAAAACTCGGACCCTGATATTTAAAAGGGTCTTTGGAGGTCATTAATAATGTTCCGTTAATACCACCGGCGCCGTATAATGCAGAAGATGCACCAGGTAAAAGCTCAACATTATCTATATCCAATTCTGTGATGCCTACAATGTTACCTACAGAAAAGTTCAGCCCTGGTGCCTGATTATCCATACCATCGATATATTGATTAAAGCGGGTGTTTCCGTTGGAGTTGAAACCGCGTGTATTGATCGATTTGAAAGTTAAACTTTGCATGCTGCTTTCCACCCCTTTCATATTGTTTAACGCATCGTAAAAAGACGGTGCGGCAATATCTCTGATGGATGCGGCACTCATTCGCTCAATGGAAACCGGAGATTCCAAAATACGTTCTGGCGTTCTGGATGCAGAAACTACCACATCACCCCCTAAAACGACCACCGTTTCGAGTTCCAGAATTATCCCGGAGGTATTAGATGTAATTTGTTGTTCTACCGAACCATAGCCCACATAAGATGCAACTAATGTGAAGGGTAGCTTTGCGGTAGTAGAAAAACTAAATGAACCATTAGCGGCAGAGGCAGTTCCGCCTGATTGTCCTTTAATGATAAGGCTTACTCCAGCCAGTCCCTCTTTTGATTGCCTGTCTTTAACGGTTCCACTTACCGTAATGCTTTGTGCCTGTACCGCTGAATGAATGGCGCATACAAATAATAACACATAGAAGACCTGTGTATAAATTCTGCTCATAAACGATTATTAATTTGGTTGTTTGTATTATTAGTTACCTAAACTTAAACTCTTTTTTCGAATAAAACAAATTATGTATGCATAATAATTCAGTATTGGATTTATAATTTTGATTGACATTCAGTTTGTTGTATTTTGCAATCATTATAAATCATCAGTTACTTTAACAGCGTAATTCTGAGATTTCTGCTAACCATGATGAACAAATTAAAAGCGCTATTCTGCATTATTATACCGATAGGCCTGGCTTTCCTTTTCAATACTAAAATTGGAAGTGCTCCGCCGGTTCTTAAATTTTTAAATCCATTTATAGGTTTTTGGCAAAATGCCGAAAATAACCACTTCATGTTTAACCATAAAGTGAAAATTAAGGGAGCAATTGATAATATTGAAATTGTTTTCGACGACCGGATGATCCCCCATATTTTTGCTCAGAATGATCACGATCTTTATTTGGCACAAGGCTATGTCACTGCCATGCATCGCCTTTGGCAAATGGATTTTCAAACACGTTTTGCAGCGGGTAGAATCAGCGAAGTAGTGGTTTCAGAACCTGCACGGGAAAGTGATCGCTATCAGCGGAGAATGGGCATGGTTTACGGCGCAGAAAAATCGTTGAAAGGCATGATGATCGATCCGAAATCAAAAGAAATGATTCTGGCTTATACCGAAGGTATTAATGCCTATATTAAAACATTATCCCATTCCAACTATCCCATTGAATACAAAATACTGGATTTTAAGCCAGAAAACTGGACACCGTTAAAATGCGCTTTGTTATTGAAACAAATGTCGGCTGTTTTGGCCATGGGTTCTGACGAATTTTACATGACCAACATCTTAAAAAAGTTTGGCCCTGAAATTACCAAAGATTTGTTTCCAGATTATCCATATAGAGAAGATCCGATTATCCCGGTTGGAACCAAATGGAATTTCTCACCACTGCCAGTTCCAAAAACGCCGGAAAGCTTTACCGCATCTCAAACCGGAGCCGTTCGGACAAAAGAAAAAGTAGAAGGTATAGGGAGCAATAACTGGGCATTATCAGGAAGCAAAACAGCATCTGGATTTCCGATTCTGGCCAACGATCCTCATTTAGAGTTAAGCCTGCCATCCATCTGGTATCAGATTCAGCTCCATGCGCCAGGCGTAAATACCTATGGAGTTTCCCTTCCTGGCGCACCGGGAATTATTATTGGCTTTAACCAAAAAATTGCCTGGGGCGTAACCAATGTTGCTGCCGATGTACTTGATTTTTACCAGGTGAAATTTAAGGATAGTTCGCACAATGAATACTGGTATAACAATAAATGGAATAAAACCACTAAACGCATTGAGGTTATTAAAATCCGCGGAAGTAAAGACTTGATCGATACCGTATATTACACACACCAGGGCCCGGTTGTTTATCTGCAAAAGCCCAACTTTGCAAAAGCCGGGAATGTGCCCGTAGGCGATGCACTCCGTTGGATTGCCCACGATGAATCCAATGAACTCATGACCTTTTACTACCTGAATCGTGGCAAAAACTATGATGACTATAGAAAAGCATTAACTCATTACACAGCTCCCGCCCAAAATTTTGTGTTTGCGAGTGTAGATAATGATATCGCAATTACCCCAAATGGCAAGTTTCCACTGAAATGGAAAAACCAGGGAAAATTTATTTTAGATGGAACAGACCCCGCATACGACTGGCAAGGCTGGATTCCGGCGGCTCAAAATCCTACGGTAAAGAATCCACCAAGAGGTTTTGTAAGTTCTGCAAACCAATCTTCCACTGATCAAACTTACCCTTATTACCTGAATTGGGAGTTTACGTCCTACGAAAGAGGGAAGAGAATCAATGATCGCCTCGGCGCCATGAATAAGGCAACGATGGATAGCATCAGACTCATGCAGACTGACAATTATAGCATTCTGGCTCAGAATCTGCTTCCGGCTGTCATTCCGATGCTGAATGCTGATCATTTAAATGCTACCCAAAAAGAAGCTTTGAGT
Organism: Pedobacter petrophilus; assembly: GCF_009674725.1. Taxonomy (GTDB): domain Bacteria; phylum Bacteroidota; class Bacteroidia; order Sphingobacteriales; family Sphingobacteriaceae; genus Pedobacter; species Pedobacter petrophilus. The sequence continues at coordinate 78,723 of NZ_WKKH01000006.1, forward strand.
TATTTAAGTAAATGGAACAAACGTTATGATGCCCAGGAAATCGGAGCAAGTGTTTTTGAAATCTGGACGAAGCGCCTGGCTTTTGATATCTGGGATGATGAGTTTATGGTAAAAGGCGTTCCGATGCGCTACCCATCGAGAGATCGTACGGTTGAAATGATTTTGAAAGAACCAACAGCAAAATGGTATGACAATATCAATACCAGCCAGAAAGAGACACTTTCAGATTTAGTTAATGAAGCTTTTAAATATAGCTGCGACAGTTTGGAACGTAGATTCGGACCCATTAACAAAGATTGGCGGTGGTCTAACGTGAAACAAACCAATGTTCCGCATTTGGCGAAAATACCTGGTTTTGGCTCGAAGGTATTGCAGATTGGAGGTGCAAAAAGTACCATCAATGCGATTAGTGAAACGAACGGACCTTCGTGGCGAATGGTGATTGAACTCGGCAAAAACCCAAAAGGCCATGGGGTTTATCCTGGTGGCCAATCCGGAAACCCTGGAAGTAAATTTTATGATAACATGATCGATACCTGGGCGAGTGGCCAGCTTTACGACTTGTTTTATATGCAAACGCCAGATGATGAATCTGGTAAAATTATCTCTCGTTTAAAAATTTCTAAATAATTAAAATGGTTTTCATCGTCATCGCTATAATCTGTTTCTTCCTTCAAATGATTGCGCCCTGGTGGGTAATCATTGTAGTAGCTTTTGCTACCTGCGGCATTATTGGCAAAACAGGTAAAATTGCCTTCTGGCAATCTTTCTTTGCAATCTTCTTATTGTGGATTGGCTACTCCTTATTTAAAAGTTTACCAAATGATAACCTGCTCGCTGGTCGCGTTGCGGTAATGACGGGCGTAAAACTCTGGTGGATTTTATTGCTGGTTACCGGATTAATCAGTGGCCTGGTTGCCGGAATTAGTGGCTATTGCGGTTACCAGTTTAGAATGGCAATGCTTGCGAAAAAAACTGACGATAAAATAGCATAAGGCTTCGTACTTTTGGGGCGTGAATTTAATATCAAAAAATATCTTTTCAATCGCTGATGAAAAGGCATTTCAGGCGCAGGCTTTAGCTACTTTTAAACATCAGGCAGCGCACTGCCAGGTTTATAAGGAATATATCCATCATTTGAAAATCGATGTAAACCAGGTATTTAATATTCAACAGATTCCTTTCCTTCCTATTGGTTTTTTTAAAACCCATTCGGTATTAAGTAGCCAGGAGCCAATTGAAATCACTTTTAGCAGTTCCGGTACAACAGGAATGGTTCAAAGCAGTCATCATGTAACTGATGTTGGCCTGTACGAACAGAGTTATCTGCGTGCTTTCGAACAGTTTTATGGTCGGGTATCAGATTACTGTTTTCTTGCTTTACTTCCCTCCTACCAACAGCGGTCTGGCTCTTCTTTAATTTATATGGTTAACGATTTGATTGAGAAAAGTGGCCATCCGCAAAGCGGATATTTTTTGTATAACCATAATGATCTTTTACAAACCTTAACCGACCTTAAAAAGAGGCAACAGCCAACCGTTTTAATCGGCGTTACTTATGCCTTGCTCGATTTTATCGAAAACTTCGATCTCAATTTTCCAGGGCTTATTGTAATGGAAACAGGCGGAATGAAAGGAAAGCGGAAGGAAATGGTTCGCGAAGAGCTTCATGAACAACTTACCAGGGGGTTTGGAGTGCCAGCTATCCACAGCGAATACGGCATGACAGAGTTGCTTTCTCAGGCTTATTCTTTGGGAGAAGGGATTTTCAAATGCCCGGGCTGGATGAAGATATTGATTCGCGATACCAATGATCCGTTAACACTGATCCCTCAAGGGAAAACCGGAGGAATTAACGTAATAGACCTTGCGAACATCAACTCGTGTGCGTTCATTGCTACTCAGGATCTTGGCAGGATAAATACGGAGGGTAATTTCGAGGTCTTGGGAAGGTTTGACAACGCAGATATCAGGGGATGTAATTTGCTTGTGCAATAAATACCATTAAAAGATCACAAAAATTATTGGGCATTTAAGCTTTTCAGGCAGGAAATAATTAAGTATTTAAGGCCGGTTATTCTTTCCAGTCAAGCACCAAATAAAATTTACCAAAACAATTCTCTGCTAAAAACGATTATTTAAGACAAAACTTAAACTATGAAAAATTTCTTTTTAGCAGCATTAACGGTTACCGGTTTATTTGTAGCCTCATGCAACGGAAAACAGGCAGATCAGGAAAATGCAGATAGCACTTATAAATATTCAGATACCAATAAAATAGATTCGGCATCACTAGACACCACAAAATCAAAACTTTATGCAGATTCAACTACTAATGCTCCGGCTGATGCCAAACATTAGAAAATCACAGTAAAGAAGCCATTAGTTGATTATTATGATTAAAAATAAAAGGCCAAATAGTAATTGAGCCTTTTATTTTTTAATATGATCTATTCTGCAATTAACAGGAAGTAGTTTTTCTTTCCTTTTTGTACCACGATGAACTTATCGTTTATTAAATGATCGCTGTTGAAAATTTGGCTCATATCTGCTACTTTTTCTTTATTTACAGATACACCCCCACCCTGAATGGTTTTCTTTGCTTCTCCTTTTGATGGAAAAATAGCCGACTTTTCTGCCAGCAGGCTTGCAGCATCAATGCCGGCATTTAACTCTGCTGCAGCGATCTGATACTGTGGAATTCCTTCAAAAATATCCAAAACCTGATCTGCTGTCAAACCACTTAAAAATGCCAATGATCCGTTTCCGAATAAAAATTCAGATGTTTTAATAGCCGTTTCCAAGGCCTCTGCAGCGTGTGTTTTAATGGTAATATCTTCAGCTAAAGCTTTTTGCAAAATGCGCAAGTGAGGTGCAGCGTTGTGCTCTGCTTCTAATGCTTCAATTTCCTGCTGCGTTTTTAGCGTAAAAATACGGATCCATTTTTTCACATCATCATCTGATGCATTTAACCAAAACTGGTAGAATTTAAATGGCGATGTTTTCGCCGGATCTAACCACACCGCTCCACTTTCTGTTTTACCGAATTTGGTTCCGTCTGCTTTTTTAATTAACTGTGTAGTAATCGCATAAGCAGTTCCGGCATCTTTTCTTCTGATGAGTTCGGTACCAGTTACAATATTCCCCCATTGATCTGATCCACCCATTTGAACCAGGCAGTTTTCATTTTTCCATAAATGATAAAAATCGTATCCCTGAATTAACTGGTAGCAAAACTCAGTAAATGACAAGCCAGAATCACCTTCCAAACGTCTTTTTACGCTATCTTTTGCCATCATGTAGTTGACTGTGATGTGTTTCCCAACATCTCTGATGAAAGTGAAAAGATTCATATCTTTAAACCAATCAGCATTATTCACCATCACCGCACCATTCCCACCCTCTTCAAATTTCAGGAATTTGGAAAGTTGCGCTTTCATCCCTTTCAGGTTATGCTCAATCATTTCAGGCGTTTGGAGGTTCCGTTCATCTGATTTACCAGAAGGATCACCAACCATACCAGTAGCACCGCCTACCAGGGCAAAAGGTTTATGCCCTGCATTTTGGAAATGAATTAATGTCATGATTTGTGTGAGGTGACCAACATGAAGTGAATCAGCCGTAGGATCAAAACCGATATAACCGGAAGTCATGCCTTCATTTAACTTTTCTTCAGTATTCGGCATAATATCATGCAGCATGCCGCGCCACCTTAACTCTTCAACAAAATTCGTCATTGTATAAGCAATTTAATTCTCGTGCGTGCAAAGATAAAATTTTCACTTACTTTAATGCAAATTAGTTGGTGCGGCAAACCAGCTTTTGAAATCAGTTTTCGCAGCATTAAAATCCGCATGGCCAATCAGGCAGTTCAATGCCGCATCGCTTCGAATCGACTGATTTGGTATCCCTGAATTATTTAACCAGTTATCACACATTTTTTTCAGGAGTGATAGCTCCTCCTCTTCAACCGCATCCATGTCTATGGCGTTTAAAGCAGCATATTCTTCCTTAGTAATTCCCGCAGGTAAATCCCAGTGTTTACCGCTTGGCCCATTCACTAATATTGGCCGGAGAACAGGATTCATTCTGATAAAATCTATTGGTTTCGCTGGCATGGCAGGGTTCAAAATCATATAAGCCACAAAAGCAGCTGTATCTGGCGGATCGTTCAAAATGCTGGTACTCATTTTTTGAATATCCCTGATCAGCCCTGGCTCTTCATACTTTGCTTTAAGTTCGGTGTATTTAACCGGACTATCTTCATCATATTGCAGTTGTGAAACCGAACCTGTACCAATGGATAAAACCTGAATCGGCCCAATGTGATACTGATCGCGATTGCAAAGCACTTCGGTAACTGCAGCAAGCACCGGATTATTGTTCCCGGTTACGCCGCCATCCCAGTAGTATTTCATTTTATTATTCACCTTAAACATGGCGGGCTCATTAAAATAATTTACGGGTGCAGTACTTGATGCATGAATGGCATCAACCAGAGTAAGCTTCTCTCCGGCTTCTCCCGCTTTCGCATTCGAACCATTCAGTTTCTGCGCTATGCCAGCAGTAGATGCAAGACTGTTAACATCCGACCGGAACATCTCCGCCCGATTTCTGTAATAGTCATAACCAATGATCAGGAATTGAGTTTTCACTTTGCCATTAACTGCAACATGCGATGGCACTTTTGTTAAATCTATTGCAGCGATGCCAGGCAAAATTTCTTTTAATGCGGCATGCTTTCTTTTAGTGGCATATTTTGCACCAATTTTAAAAATTCTGGCGATGCTGGAAAGTAAACTTTTTTCCCAGAAACCCAGTTTCGAAAATACTTTGCTTCTTATTTTCTCATCATCAAAAATCTTTTCTATTTCAGATAAACGAAGATTTTCAGCCAGCGCAGCAGCAACTAAACTGCCTCCGCTATTGGCCGCAACCAAATCAAAGTAACTTAACACCTCATGCCCGGAAGCATCGGGATTGTTAAAGGTTTCGGCGAAGAGTTTTCGCAGACACTTTACTTGCGTAAGGGCCCAGGTACCGCCGCCATCTAATGCGAGGATTCGATAAGGTTTAAGAGTTTGCATCATCTTTATGGTAATTCTGTAGTACAACAAATTACAAAATAATAAGATTTTAATGATACCTTTTCTGCCAGATATTTTGCATAACTGAAGAAAACATTACCTTGCAACATGAACTTTCTATCCCATTATTATTTTGATAAATTAACACAGGATGCCAATGTGGTAATGGGAACTGTTTTGCCCGATCTGATTAAAAATGCATCTAAAGAAGCTAATCTATATCCTCAGAAAAATGAATTTCTTTTTAAAGGCAATCCTGATGAGGAAAATTTGCTTAAAGGCTGGAAAAGACACCTGGCAGTTGACTTATATTTCCATTCTTCAGTTTTCTTTTTAGAGAAAACGGCGGTATTAAAGGAGCTGATTAAACCAGTAGTTATTAATACACCGGTTCGGCCGTCATTTTTGGCGCATATTGGCTTAGAATTGTTATTAGATCATTTGCTGATTGAACATAACCTGATTCAGGTTAATCATTTTTATGATAAGTTAATTGCGGTAGACCGCAATTCATTAGCTGATTTTCTGGAGCATTGCGGCCTTAAAAACCAGGCTGTTTTTAACAAATTCCTTGAAAGTTTTATCAGTAGCAAATATTTACTGAGCTACCAAAAACTGGAAAACATCAGTTATGCTTTAAACAGAATCTGCATGCGCCTTTGGCCCGAAACTTTAAATGAGCTGCAGTTACAAGAACTAACCTTTCAATTGGGAATTTTTAAACCGATTTTGGAAGAAGACTTTATGAAGATTTTTGATGAAATTGAAATCAAGCTCATTTAAATAATTATATATTTTCTTTACCAACCTTGTAATTTGAAAGTTTAACTTTCAAATTACAAGGTTTAATAGTATATTTATTGCAATTTGAAAGCAAAGGTTTCAAATTGAAAGGTTATGATTGAAAGGTTAATAAAGCAAAAAATAATTAAAGGTTTAAAAAGTGTTCCTATTGTTGCGCTTTTAGGGCCAAGGCAAGTGGGCAAAACAACACTCGCATTTCAAATCTCTGGTGAATTTTCAGACAAGAAAACAAGCTATTTAGATCTGGAATTGGATACTGATATCAATAAACTTCAGGATTCTGAAAGCTATCTTAAAAGATTTGAAAATGTAATTCTGATTATTGATGAAGTTCAGCGGAAGCCAGATCTATTCCCCAACTTACGGGGAATTGTAGACCTTAGGAGGCGGGCAGGTGAGCAAGCTGGTCATTTTCTCCTTTTAGGTTCAGCATCGAGAGACCTGCTGCAACTTTCATCTGAAACATTAGCCGGAAGAATCAGGTATATTGAACTTACACCTTTTAATGCACTGGAAATCTACAATGATGATCCGCTGAGCTTTAGTGTAGAAAAACTCTGGTTCAGGGGTGGGTTTCCCGGAAGTTTTCTCGCCATAGATGCCGAGGAAAGCTGGGAATGGCTAAACGACTTTATCTCAACATATGTGGAACGCGATATTCCGTTAATGGGACCAAACATCCCGGCCAACCGGTTAAAAAGATTTTGGTCTATGTTGGCGCATTTTAACGGACAGCAGGTAATTTATACCGATTTAGCCAAAAGCCTGGAAGTAAGCCACCCAACGGTTAAACTATACCTGGATGTATTAACCGACTTTTACATGGTGAGGCAATTGCAGCCATGGGCAGGGAATACAAAAAAAAGATTAGTTAAATCTCCAAAAATCTATATTCGAGATACCGGTATTCTTCATAAGTTACTCAACATCTCTAGTCTGGACGATTTATTAGGGCACCCTGCATTAGGATCGAGTTGGGAAGGCTTTGTGGTAGAAAACATCATCAGCCAATTATCAAGTAAATGGCAGTACAGCTATTATAGATCGGCTACACAAACCGAGATCGATCTTGTTTTGGAAGGTCCAAATCATAAAATCTGGGCAATTGAGGTGAAAAGATCTGCCTCACCGAAAATTACAAAAGGCTTTCATATTGCCTGTGCAGATATTGGTGCAACAGAAAAATTTGTTGTTTATTCCGGCACGGAAAGATACCCGCTTCCAAACCATACGGAAGCCATTGGCCTGATTGAGTTTCTCCAGCTATTAAGCAAAAACACCGAGCAGGACCCGGCTTAGCTGTGTAACTAACTTATTGTATCAATAACCAGTATAGCAACCGCTGCCCGAATCTATACCTGTAGATAAGATCATTCATTCTTGCCAGGTTTTTGTTCTTCAAAGCATAAAAGCGAGTTAACCTTTTTTTATCTTTGTGCTATGTCGCTGTTTAGAATTAAAGAGGAAATGGATGCGCTGGTTGCCGAACTTAACCAGCACAATTACAATTATTACGTGTTGGCCATGCCAACGATTGGTGATTTTGAATTCGACAAGAAATTAAAGCACTTAACAGAACTCGAGTTGGCAAATCCAAATTTTGCTGATCCGAATTCCCCTACGCAACGTGTTGGAGGCGATATTACCAAGAATTTCATTACCGTTCAGCATAAATATCCCATGCTCTCGCTGGGCAATACTTACAATGAGGAAGATCTCCGAGACTTCGACGAACGCATTCGCAAAGCCATAGGCGATAACTTTGAATACGTTTGTGAGTTAAAGTTCGATGGTTTATCGATGAGTTTAACTTATGAAAATGGAAAGTTGGTTAGGGCAGTAACCCGTGGTGATGGCACCAAAGGTGATGATGTAACTAATAATGTGAAAACGATCCACACGATCCCTCATCAAATAAAAACCGATCAGGCACCAGAACATTTTGAAATCCGTGGAGAAATCTTCATGCATAAAGCTGCTTTTCTACGTTTAAATGCTGCGCGTGAAGAACTTGGCGAAATCCCTTATGCAAACCCACGGAACTTTGCTTCGGGAACCATCAAAATGCAGGACAGTAGAGAAGTAGCTAAACGTCCGCTGGATGGATTTATTTATTTTCTTTATACCGATAAAAATGAATTTAAAAATCACTGGGATAGTCTGGAAGCTGTAAAGAATTGGGGTTTTCATGTTTGTGAACACAACCGTTTGGTATCGAATATTGATGAGGTGCTCGCATTTATTCATCACTGGGAAAACGAACGCTTTAAATTAAGTTACGATATTGACGGAATTGTAATCAAGGTAAACAGCTATGCGCAGCAGCAGGAATTGGGCTTTACCGCTAAATCTCCACGCTGGGCAATCTCTTACAAATACAAAGCGGCTGAGGTAGAAACTATTCTGGATAAGGTAACCTATCAGGTTGGCCGAACAGGCGCAGTAACACCTGTTGCAAACCTCAAACCGGTGCTACTGGCGGGCACAACAGTAAAGAGAGCTACCTTACACAATGCCAACGAAATTGAAAGACTGGATTTGCACGAAGGTGATGCTGTTTTTGTAGAAAAGGGTGGCGAAATTATTCCCAAAATTATCAGGGTAAACCTGGAGAAACGTTTACCGGGTGCTAAAAAAGTGCATTATTTGCATAACTGCCCGGAGTGTGGAACAGAGTTGATTAGAAAAGAAGGCGAAGCCGTTCACTACTGTACAAACGATGAGGGCTGCCCGCCGCAGATTGTGGGAAAAATACAACATTTCATTTCCCGCAAAGCGATGAATATTGATGGCCTGGGCGATGAAACCATTGAAACCTTTTATAAACATGGTTTGGTAAATCACATCAGTGATTTATATACCTTATATCAAAAAGCGGATCAGTTAAAAGACCTTGACCGCTTTGGCGAACGTTCTATCGAAAACATGCTGATGGGGATTGAAAAATCGAAAGAAATGCCTTTCGAAAAAGTTCTTTTCGGTTTAGGCATCCGCTATGTGGGCGAAACTGTAGCAAAGAAATTAGCAGCCGGAGTAAAAAATATAGACAACCTGTCTACAGCTACTGTGGAAGAACTGATTGCCATTGATGAGATTGGACAACGGATTGCAGAGAGTATTGTTGAGTACTTCGCAAAAAAAGAGCATTTGGCTCAAATAGAATTATTAAAATTGGCAAAATTGCACTTCGAAATTGAAGAAAAGCTAATTGAGCTGGCAAGTGATAAACTTATTGGAAAAACATTCGTAATTTCGGGCGTTTTTGAAAACTATAATCGCGATGAACTCAAAGATATAATTGAGGCCAACGGGGGTAAAATATTGAGTGGAATATCTGGCAAGCTAAACTACCTGGTTGCCGGCGATAACATGGGGCCATCCAAACTGGAAAAGGCAACCAAATTAAAGGTTCCCATCATCACCGATGAAATGCTTTTGGAAATGATAAAATAAAATGAATGAGTGTTTGAATGAGTGAATGATAGAATGTAGGCTACATTCTATCATTCACTCATGCAAAATTCAATAATTACATATATAATGAACAAATTTCAGGGTACTGGTGTAGCATTGGTTACACCTTTTAATGCAGATGGATCTGTTGATTATAACGGTTTAAAAAACCTGATTAATCATTTGATCGACGGAGGGATAGACTACCTCGTTTCTTTAGGTACAACAGGCGAAACCGCTACAATGACCAAGGAAGAGAAGAAGAAGGTGTGGGCTTATACTGCTGAAATTAACAACAATAGATTACCTTTAGTTGCCGGAATTGGTGGCAATAATACGCTTGCCGTTGCAGAAGACATTAAAGCTTTTGATGCGACGGGCTATAGTGCTATTTTATCTGTAAGTCCTTATTATAACAAACCTACACAAGAGGGCATTTATCAGCATTACAAGTATCTGGCAGAAGTTTCTCCCCTAGACCTTATCCTTTATAATGTGCCGGGACGTACCATGAGCAACATGACCCCGGAAACAACTTGCAGACTGGCAAATGATTTTAAAAACATCATTGCTACCAAAGAAGCTTCAGGAAGTTTTGATCAGTTTAACCAGATTATGAGAGATAAACCAGAAGACTTTTTATTAATTTCTGGTGATGATCCAATTACCTTACCAATGATTGCTTTAGGCGCATCTGGAATTATATCCGTTGTTGCCAATGCTTTACCAAAACAATTCTCTGATATGGTAAGACAATGTTTAGCCAACGATTTCAAAGGTGCTGTTCCTGCTCACCTGAGCCTGGTTGAGTTTACGCGTTTGGCTTTTGCCGAAGGAAATCCGGCTGGTATTAAAGCAGCATTAAAACATTTAGGTGTTTGTGGTGATACCGTTAGGTTACCATTAATTAAAGCTTCTTCTGCATTAGAACATTCTATCATTAATGAAATTGAAAAGCTGGTGCAAGTGGCATAATCAATAATATACACATGTTTTAAACAGCGCATGTATTAAATAAGAAACAGGTTATTTCTTTTGCATTATTAAGCAATAGAGTTAACCTGTTTTTTTATGCGTATTTAAAATATTACAAGTCCTATTTTACTGCAAATTAATCACTTATACAGCCATTCTTTTATAAACGATCCTTTATAGAAATATTCCCATTAAGAATACTATGCAGGCATAGAATTTGATCGTGCCTGCATACACACAAATTAAACACACACATGAAAAAATTACTATCAATTGCCCTTCTGGCGGTATGTGCCAGTGGCTGCGCCGTATTTTCTCCAAACAGACATCAGGTGCCAGATCCTGTAGTAGGAATGAACATCGAAGATTTTAAATTAGCCTATCCCCGTGCCAGCTTAGTTTACCTGGCGCGCGACACAAGCAGTTATGAAGTGTCTAAAGCTGCAAATGATGTATTTACTGATTCTGATTTCTATCATTTTGCAGGAAACAAGCTTTTTAAGTTTGAAAAGAAAACTCATTACTTTAATAAGTCTACAGTTACCATTGAGACACCGAAAGAGCAAAAAAATTAACATCTAATAATTTTACTTATTAAAGTGCCTATTATTTATCAGGTAAATAAAAAGGGCCACTTCAAAATGAATTGAAGGGGCCCTTTTACAAATATTTAAACGTAGTCTAATCTTTATTCTTTGCTTCCTGTACTTCCAAACGGATGGCCTGGGCTAAGTTTTTTAAATCCTGCATGCCTTTACGCACACGGGTTCCGGCAGCGCTGTTGCCTTTTGTATAAAACTTATCCGCGTCAGCTTCTAAAGCTGCAACTAAATTTTTCACTTCTTCAAATTTTTTCATTTCTTAGTACTCCTATAATTTTAAAGGTTTGATTTTTAATTACCTAACTCTAATTTAAACGGTTTAGTGCACAAACAAAAATATAAATTAAGAAAAATCGCAACAAAATGCTGCATCTATCTGCCTCAAGGTACTTTTTACATGTGAATTTAAAAAAACATGCCATTGGGTGTTCAAAAATGCAACATCCCGCCTTATGTAACCTTTTTGTGGAGGATTAGATCAGGGCATTTTTTCCTTAAAAAATACTATACCCAAGATATTAAAAAGCCCTGACTAATGTAAAAGAAATCGATTTAGCTTACGGGATATTACTTATGAATAAGCGTTTCTGCAGACTTTAACACGCTCCATAAATAGAATGATAATACGATAGTGCTTGTTTCTTATTGAACCACGAAATGTTAAATCAAAAAAAAGCCAATCATGAAAATGATTGGCCTTAATTATTTGAATTTGCTATCTATGCGATAGCAAACTGATTCTCTTTGTAATAACCGTTTTGCAGCTTTTCATAAACCTCACTAAAGGCATCTAATGTACGTTGAACATCTTCCAGCGTATGTACTGCTGTCGGAATTAAACGCAATTCAATCATTCCTTTTGGAATTACCGGATAAACCACAATTGAACAGAAAATACTATAGTTTTGACGTAAATCGAAAGTGATTGCGGTTGCATCAGTTAGCTCTCCTTTTAAGAAAACTGGTGTTACAACAGAATTGGTTACACCTAAATCAAAACCTCTTTCACGTAAGCCTTTTTGTAAAGTAGTTGCAATTTCCCACAATTTATCCTTTAACTCTGGTTGATTTTTTAATAATTCTAAACGTTTAATCAAACCTTTCACCATTGGCATTGGCAATGCTTTAGCAAAAGTCTGCGAACGCATGTTGTATCTTAAGAAATTGGTAATCTCTTCTGTAGAAGCTACGAATGCACCGATACCAGCCATTGATTTTGCAAAAGTTCCGAAGTAAACATCGATACCTTCAATACAATCTTGCGCTTCGTGAGTGCCTGCACCAGTTTTACCCATAGTTCCAAAACCATGAGCATCATCAACCAGGATACGGAATTCAAAGTCGTTCTTAAGATCAACAATTTCCTTTAATTTCCCTTGTGCCCCACTCATTCCGAAAACACCTTCCGTAATTAAAAGGATACCACCTCCAGATTCTTTAGTCAGCTTGGTCGCACGCTCCAGTTGTTTACGGGCACTATCGATATCATTGTGTTGATACACAAATCTTTTACCCATATGCAAGCGCAAACCATCGATAATACAAGCGTGTGATTCTGCATCATAAACAATTACATCGTTTCTATCAACTAAAGTATCAATAATCGATACCATCCCCTGATAGCCATAATTTAATAAAAATGCATCCGGTTTTCCTACAAACTCAGCAAGTTCCTGCTCCAATTGTTCGTGATACTTAGAGTTGCCACTCATCATTCTGGCGCCCATTGGGTAAGCCATACCGAATTCTGCTGCTGCTTCTGCATCTGCCTTTCTAACTTCTGGATGATTTGCTAAACCTAAATAGTTATTTAAGCTCCAAACCAAATGCTCTTTTCCTTTAAATTGCATGTGCGGTGCAATTTCTCCCTCTAATTTTGGAAATGAGAAATACCCATGAGACCATTTCTGGTGTTGACCAAGTGGCCCCATGTGCTTTGCTATTTTATCAAATATATCCAATGTATTGTGTTTTTTATTATACTGAAATTGTTGCGAATTTACGATTTATTCGGCTTAAAATCAACAGTATTAGTCCTTTGCTTGTCAATTAACTTTATTTAATCAGCCAGGAAGTAAGATTTATAAAGGTGCAATACTTTTAACGGGTAGCCATGATGTTAAAAAAGCCCCCGATTTTAAAATCGGGGGCTCTAAAACTATATTTGGTTTGACTTAGTCAACGTTATCATGTAAAAAAGAATTGTTCGGTCTGATCTCCGTACCACCATCCTGATCGTTACTTAATGTAAAACGACTTACCTGTGATTCTGAAGAGTGCTGAACTTGTTGTAACTGCATCTGTTTACGTTTATAAGCAGGCTCATTTTCTAATTCCTGAAGGCCATTGGTTGTACGCAGTTTCATACTCAAATCTTTCAGGCGTAAAATACGCTCCTTAGATTTTTTCAACTGCTCTTCCATAGACTCATCGCTTTTGTCGTCATCCAAACCTACCACCGGGGTTTCTGGTTCTGGAATTGCTTCCGCAACAGGTGTTTCGAAAACGTAATTTGGTTCAGCTAACTTCACCTCAAATTCAAATCCGGTTTCTTTCGGTTCTTCTACCTGAGGTTCTTCCTCAATTAGTGTATGGCGAACGATATGAGTTTCTGGCTCCTGAAGGCGTTGATGCTCTGGTTTATTGAACATCCCGCCGAAAAGATCTGCCTGAGAAACCTCTTCTTTAGCTTTTAAAACCGGCTCATAAGACGGATCAACTTTAGGCTGAATAAAAGAGTTTACCGGCTCAATCGCACGAACCAATGGTGCCTCTTCCGGCGTCAATAGTGAGATTTTCTTTTTATTTTTTTCTTCATGAACACGTTCTTCAGAAGTCTGGAAACCTGTAGCAATAATAGTTACCGATAGTTTATCTTCCAAAGATTCGTCTGTACAGTTACCCCAGATTAAATCTGCAGATAAACCTGCTTTATCCTGAATGTAATCCGTAATGATAGAAACCTCATCCATGGTTACTTCACGAAGACCAGAGCTGATGTTTAATAAAATATAACGGGCTCCTTCAATTTCATTGTCTTTTAATAACGGAGAGGCTAAAGCACCCTCAACAGCTTCCAATGCACGATCTTCCCCATCAGCGGAATGACTCCCCATGATGGCTACACCGCTATCTTTCATTACCGTACGCACATCTTTAAAATCCACGTTGATATATCCCGGAACGGTAATAATCTCTGCGATACCTTTTGCAGCGGTGGTTAAGATATCATCGGCCTGACCAAATGCAGAACCTAATGTTAAGTTTCCGAAGATCTCACGTAACCTGTCATTTGAGATCACCAGGTAAGAATCTACATATTTCTTAAGTTCTTCCATTCCCTCATCAGCCTGCAGGCGACGCCTTTTACCTTCAAAAGAAAATGGAGTGGTGATAATGGCAACGGTTAAGATATCGAGTTCTTTTGCAGCTTTAGCGATAATAGGAGACGCACCTGTACCAGTACCACCACCCATTCCTGCTGTAATGAAAAGCATTTTGGTTGTGCTACCTAACATAGCCTTAATATCATCTATATTTTCTATCGCCGAGTTTTTACCAACCTCAGGAATAGAACCAGCTCCCATTCCTTCGGTTAAACTAGCGCCTAATTGTACCTTGTTAGGTATAGGACTAGATTCCAAAGCCTGGGCATCTGTATTACAAATAATAAAATCCACACCAGTAATACCCGACAGGTACATATGGTTTACTGCGTTGCCGCCACCGCCTCCAACACCAATTACCTTGATAATTGAAGACTTATCTTTTAACATTTCGAACTGCATATCTTTATGAATCAGTTGTTTAAAAATTTTTAAATCTGTTCATTACTCAATGTAATATTAACACTTTTTCAACATACGTTTTCCACAATTGTTAAGAATGTGGAAAACTCTCTTTTTGTTGAAAAGTTTTAGCTTTTCAAGTAATCTTCATCGCTCACATTCATATCATCCTGAATGAAAGTCTTTGTTTTTGCTAATAATTTATCAAACAAACCTGGTCCGCGTTTCTCTTTCTCTTTGATGGTTTTTGGTTTTTCTACAAAGACACCTGGTTGTTTCATTTCTTCAATCAGCTCTTCTGCCTTTTGAATTCCTTTTATTAACAAGCCAACACTGGTTGCATACATGGGGCTTTTAAGATCATCATAAATGGTTTTAGGCATATCTTCATATTTAGATAAATGCTCATTCGGATAACCAATTCTGCAATCCAAACCAGTTACATATTCTACTGCCTGAGATAAGTGCTTAAGCAAAGCACCACCACCGGTTATAACGATACCACCGATTAATTTTTTCTCGTAGCCCGAAGATTTGATTTCATAGTAAACGTGCTCGATTATTTCTTCCATCCTGGCCTGAATAACGTAAGCAAGGTTTTTAACAGAAATTTCTTTCGGTTCGCGACCACGTAAACCTGGTACGCAAATGATTTCGTTTTCTTTGTTCTCCTCAGCAAGTGCAGAACCGAAACGTGTTTTCAATAACTCAGCTTGATTACGCATAACAGAGCAGCCCTCTCTGATATCTTCAGTAACACTATTTCCACCAAATGGAATTACAGCCGTATGGCGGATAATGCCTTCATGGAAAATTGCAATATCAGTTGTACCACCACCAATATCTACCAATGCAATACCCGCTTCTTTCTCTTCCTCGCTCAACACCGATTCTGAAGACGCCAATGGCTCAAGAATCAGATCCTGAGTTTGTAACCCTGCATTGTTTACACATTTAATAATATTTTTCACTGCCGTAACCTGACCAGAAATGATGTGGAAGTTGGCTTCAAGGCGCACACCAGCCATACCAATCGGATCTTTAATTCCCGGCTCGTTATCAATGGTAAATTCTTGTGGCAATACATGGATAATTTCTTCTCCTGGAGGCATTACCAGTTTAAACATATCATCTATCAGCTTATCGATATCTTTTTTACCAATTTCGTTGTTTAATTCTCTTCTGGTTAAAATTCCTCTATGTTGCAAGCTCTTAATATGCTGACCTGCAATTCCCACATTTACCACCTGTATTTCTACATTGGATTGTCCGCTGGCAACCTCAACTGCCTGCACAATGCCCTGCACCGTTTTTTGAATGTTAGAAACTACGCCACGTGTCACCCCCGCCGATTCTGCCTTGCCTATTCCTAAGATTTCTATCTTACCGTGCTGTGTCCTGCGACCAACGATAACACATATTTTTGTAGTACCGATATCCAATCCTACTACAATGGGCGACTGACTGGTAAATTTTGCCTTGTCCATATTTGTTAATTTTGCTGAGTTTTATATTGTTTTTCTAGGGCTCTGATTTCCTTATCTCTTGCTTCTTTTTGTTTTTTAAGTGCCGCTGCACTTAACGCTGGTTTCGCCTTTGCTGTCACTTTTGGCTTATCCTTCTTCTCTTCTGTTTTCGTTTCTTTTGGTTTCACGGCTGTTGTTACTGCCTTTTTTGGTTCAACCTTTTTTTCTACTTTTTTAACCTCAGTTTTTTTTACCTCTGGTTTTTTGGTCTCTACCTTTTTCGTTTCAGTTTTTTTAACCTCCACTTTTTTTTGCTCTACCTTTTGAGGCAGTGCTACTACCATCCTCTCCACTGGTTTTTCTTTAATTGCTGCCGCGATGACATTGGTGATTAATGAATCTGATACCTTTTGATGAACGCGAATACTGTCCATTTTTGATAGCCGTTTCAGGTTTCTTGCAATCTCAGTAGAATCGCGTCTCTCGCAAACAATCTGATTGGTATACTTTACATTAATTGTTTTATAGGCTTCCCATCCTACCTGAGGCATTGCTTTTTTATAGAAAATTAACAGGTTATTCATCTTCTTTTCGAGCGAATCTGCATTTCCCAAAATAATCCGTTGATTGCCAACCCTTGGAATAAGTTCCATATCGTTCTGCTCATCAACCACGATCTGTTCAATTTGAGCATCCCAAAGGGTATCCTTTTTAATGTATTGAGCGGTTTGATAAAGGTCGCGGGCCAACTTGGTATGGAGTGTATCTACACGACTGCCGAAAACCTCAGAAATATGACCGGTAGCCACCAGCACATTTGCGGTGAAATTAGAAGAGATCGGCATTTTTAATCCATCGTTGTCAATATAAAAGTCTTGTCCGGTTTCGTTTAATATACGCACAATGGGCTGTCTTTGTTTTACCTCAATGTGTAAAACACCATCCATATCTACATAAACTTTCGCAAATGCGATGTACGGGTTGGATTGCAACTTTTTTTCTATCTGATGAATGTTAATTTTTTCTAGATTCCGACCTAAAAGCACGCCCTGATCTTCTTTCAGGATCGCATCAATTTCTTCTCTTTCAATGAAATTATCAGCACCCGGAATCAGGATTTTTACATCTGTACATTTTACTGTTTGCTTTTTCACGTTGATGAAACTTAAAAGCACCACCACACCCGCCAGGCTAATCAGCCAGGCAAAGCCAGTAAAAATTGCGCCCCAGTCAAATCGTTTAAGCATTGGTTAATATATTTTTAAGTGGTTCGATAATCGTATCAATATCTCCGGCACCTACTGTTAAAATCAATTCAGGTTTTTCATCTTTTACGTATTGAATAACCGCATCTTTTGTCAGGATACGCTTATTCGAAAGGGTAATCTTATTTAAGAGAAACGGTGCATCTATTCCTTCCAGTGGCAATTCCCTGGCGGGATAAATATCGAGCAGTAACAGGTCATCTGCAGTACCTAACACACTGGCAAATTCATCTGCAAAATCACGTGTTCGCGTAAACAGATGCGGTTGAAAAATCACTGTAAGTTTTTTATCCGGATATAACTGACGTACGGCATTAAAACAAGCTTTCAATTCTTCCGGATGATGCGCATAATCATCAATATATATCTGCGATCCGTTATTTACAATATACTCAAAGCGACGTTTAACCCCTTTAAAATTAGCTACCGCCTGTTTAACTTTCTCCGGATCGATTCCCAATTGCAATGCAATGGCAATGGCCACCGTTGTGTTTTCCACATTGTGCTTTCCAGGCAGCATCAGGCTAATGTCGTTTATCTTCTGATTATCGTCTTCATAATCAAAAACAAATTTAGCACCTTCTACCCTTAGGTTTAAGGCTTTGGCATTAGCTGTGGCACTTGCTGCGTAAGTTGTACTGTTTTCTAAAGACAAACCTTCATGCACATATAGTTTACCATTAGGTTTCAACTGACTGGCATATAGCCTGAACGACTCTTCCAGTTGACTTTTATCACCATAGATATCCAGGTGATCTGCATCCATGGAGGTAATTACCGCCACATCAGGATGTAAAGTCAAAAACGAGCGGTCATATTCATCGGCTTCTACCACCACTACATTGTTGTTTCCGTAAAGCACATTACTGTTATAATTGCTGGCGATGCCACCTAAAAAGGCAGTACAGCCATAACCTGTATCGGTAAGAATATGCGCAACAATAGAGGATGTGGTTGTTTTACCATGCGTACCAGCAATGCCGATACAATACATTCCTTTACTGATGATGCCTAATACTTCAGACCTTTTTTTCAATGTGAAACCCAGATCTCTGAAATGGTTTAACAATTCAGCATCTTTCGGAATAGCAGGTGTGTAAACCACCAATGTATCCTCCCGAGGGCTTAAAAATGCTTCGGGCAATGACGAAACCTCATCTATGTAAGTGATTAAGATTCCTTCGTTTTCTAATGTTTCAGTAAGCCTGGTCCTGGTTTTATCATAGCCACAAACCAGCTGCCCCCGTTTAGCAAAATAACGGGCAAGTGCACTCATGCCGATACCACCGACACCAACGAAAAATACCCTGTTTATTTTACTTAATTCCATTTTTAATTAGTTAAAAGCAGAAAGATTTAAGCTTAAAGCTGCCTTTCTACTGTGTAAGGTCCAAAGCTTAAAGCTTTTTCTCTTTTCCTATTTTCCCTCTTCCTATTCCCTATCTAATCAATTCCAATACTTCCCTTGCAATAATTTCATCTGCGGCCGGAAGGGCCATTTTCCCAATATTTTCAGCCAGCTTCTGACATTGCCCCTGGTTTACTAATAATTCCAATGCCGCCTTCACTAATGTGTCTTCTGCAGCGCGATCATTAATTAATAATGCTGCGCCATTCTTAACCAGTGCCATCGCATTTTTCGTTTGATGGTCTTCGGCAACGTTTGGCGAAGGGACCAGAATCACCGGCTTCTTAATCAGGCAAAGTTCTGCAATGGTACCTGCTCCTGCTCTTGAGATAATTACATCTGCAGCAGCATAGGCCAAATCCATCTTATTTAGGAATTCCAGAATACGCACATTAGGATGATATTCTAAGCCTAATCGTTCTATAATTCCTTTGTAGTAAAACTTCCCGGTTTGCCATACCACCTGAACATCCTGCGCCAGTATTTCCGGTAAATGTTTTTCAATGGCTTTATTCAATGTTCCGGCCCCTAAGCTCCCACCAGTAACCATGATTGTTTTTTTTAATGGATCGAGTTTCAGCAATTCAGCACCCGCATAGTGTTTACCTTTAATATCCACTACCTCTTTCCTAACGGGATTACCAGTTTTTAATATTTTACCAGCAGGGAAAAATTGTTCCATTTCATCAAAAGCGACACAAATTTTAGATGCTTTTTTACCCAACCATTTGTTTGTAACCCCGGCATATGAATTTTGCTCCTGAATTAAATAGGGTATCCCTTTTAACGAAGCGGCGTATAATATCGGTCCGGAGGCGTAACCTCCAACCCCCACGACTACATCTGGCTTAAAATCTTTAATGATTTCCAAAGCCCGCCTTACGCTTCCAATCACTTTAAATGGCAAGGCAAGATTTTTTAAAATCGAACCCCTTTGCATGCCACTAATATTTAAGCCAATAATTTTATAGCCGGCAGCAGGAACTTTTTCCATTTCCATGCGTCCGTTTGCGCCCACAAATAAAATCTCACAAGAAGGCACCAAGCGTTTTAGCGCATTGGCTATGGCTACGGCAGGAAATATATGCCCGCCGGTGCCACCACCTGATATGATAATTTTTGGGGAATTATTCATGTTTATTTAATTATTGAATGAATGAATTTTGAATGACCAAATGTTTACTTGCAACTATTACATTCCATAATTCAATCATTCTCTCATTTAATCCTTTATTTATTATTACTTACTGTTTTTCTTGCTTTTGCTACGATTGCTAAAATTTCATTTACCTCTTTCAATAATGGCTGAGCTTCTATTGAATTTGTAATTTTTGATTCGGTCAGTATCTCAATCCAAAAGGCAGTTTCATCAGCCTCTTCAACAACAATACTAAGCTTAGCAAAAAATTCTGCTCTAGATCGACTTCTACATGCGGCCCTGTAATTTGCGCCGACTGACGATGCTGATCGTATAAATTGCCTACCTATTATTTTTCCTTCTTCAGATTTAGGTAAAGTCTGATAGAATTTTATTGAATCCAAAACAAACTGCTTTGTTCGTGCCTTTATGGCTGTCACAAAATCAACTTTAGTTACATTTTCCATTATTTATTAATTCATAATTATTAAACTTTGGGATGTTGACTATTGAATAGATCAGACTTTACTTCATTATTTATTCGTGTGCTATATTATTTCCATTTTACCATTCACAATTCTCTCATTCAAAATTCTCTCACTCAAAATTTTCTTAGGCCATCGCCGGAATCTCTCCAACAATAACTTTATTTTTTACCTTTTCTTTATCTTCTTTAGCTAGTGCGCCTGCGTTTTCTTCTATATCTCTGCTTACACTAAGGATGATTCCAAAAGCCACACTAGTGAAAATCATTGAGGTTCCACCCATACTTACCAGTGGCAAAGGCACCCCGGTTACCGGACCTAAACCGACTGCAACTGCCATGTTTGCGAAAGCCTGAATAGTTAGACTAAAGCTTAACCCTGCCGCCAATAGCGCCCCGAATGCCTTCGGGGCCTTGGTAACTATCTTTATACACCGGTATAAAAGCACCAGGTAAAGCACCATAATGACAACTCCTCCCAATGTTCCCCATTCTTCAATAATAATGGCGAAAATAAAATCGGAATACGGGTGTGGCAGGAAGTTGCGCTGCGTACTATTACCTGGTCCTTTACCAAAAACACCACCAGTTGCCAAGGCAATTTTTGCCTGATCTGCCTGGAAAGTTTTATCAGAATGCTGCATCTCCGGATGCAGGAACGTGTTAATCCTCGACATGTAGGTTTTGCGCCTGGGCCCGAGGAAAAACACAAATAACAACAGTACGAAACCGCCGGCACAAACAATGGCAATTTGCTTGATACTAATCCGCCCGATAATCAACAGCAAAATACTTACACCAAAAAGCATAAGTGCCGTAGATAAATTGGCTAGTGCAATTAATACAAATACCACACAAACAGAGCCCATAATCGGTAAAAAAGATTCTTTTACATCTTTAATATTTTCCTGCTTCTTCGTCAGCATTCGGGCTAAAAAGGTAATTAAAGCCAGTTTTGCTAAATCGGAAGTTTGAAAGGTTAATCCAATTACCGGAATTTTTACCCAACGGGATGCATCATTTAAATTCGTTCCGAATATTAAGGTATAAACCAGCAACGGAACGGTCACAATCATTAGAATCTTTGAGATTCCGGCATAATAGCGGTAATCAAGCAAATGTGCAATATAGATCATGCCAATCCCCATTAACACGAATATGAGGTGTTTGGTTAAAAGCAATTTCTCTACAGTCTCGCCCTTTTTGTAAGCCAAAGTTCCGGTTGCACTGTAAACTGCCATAACAGATATAAGCGAAAGCAGGATGATGATCAACCAGATCCATCTATCGCCTTTTGTTTTATCAAGTAATGCTTGGAACATCTATTTAAACCTCCTATTTATAATTCTCTAACTGCCGCCTTAAACTGATTACCGCGGTCTTCATAACTTTTAAATAAATCGAAACTGGCGCATGCAGGTGAAAGTAAAACGGCATCGCCACGTTTAGCCAAATGAAAAGCAATTTGCGTTGCTTCATCAGCAGAAAACGTGTTTACAATAATCTCTACATCATCTTCAAAGGCATCGTGAATGCGTTTATTATCCTTTCCTAAACAAACGATGGCTTTCACTTTGCTTTTAACCAAATCTTTAAGCATGTTGTAATCGTTGCCTTTATCAACGCCGCCCATAATCAAAACTACATCGGCAGTCATGCTTTCCAAAGCATACCAGGTAGAGTTTACGTTTGTTGCTTTACTATCGTTAATGAAATCGATTCCAGAAATTTTTGCCACATGTTCTAACCTGTGCTCAATATTTTTGAAATTACCCATACTCTCGCGAATGGTCTCATTTCTCAACTCTAAAACCTTCGCAACAATGCCCGAAGCCATAGAGTTGTAAATGTTGTGCTTGCCTTGTAAGGCTAAATCTGAAAGAATAGACATGGTTAGTTCTTTATTTGGTTCCAAAAGGATCGTTATCGTTTGTGCTTCTAAATAAGCACCTGGTTCAATTTTTCTTGTAATGGAGAACGGAAATGTTTTGGCTACCGGCTGAAAAGCGGCTACGGCTTTAATGCTTTCTTCATCATCTGCGCAATAGATAAAAACATCATCTGCCGTTTGATTTTGAACAATGCGCATTTTTGATGCAACATAGTTTTCCATTTTGTAATCGTAGCGATCTAAATGATCTGGCGTGATATTCAACAGCACGGCGATGTCTGCTTTGAATTCAAACATATCATCAAGCATAAAGCTGGAAATTTCCAACACATAATAATCATAGTTTTCTTCAGCAACCTGGGCCGCAAAACTATGGCCGATATTACCCGCAAGACCAACATTCAAACCTGCATTTTTAAGGATATGGTAGGTAAGCAGACTAGTAGTCGATTTACCGTTTGAACCTGTAATGCAAATTGTTTTTGCTGTGGTATATCTTTTTGCAAATTCAATCTCTGAAATTACAGGTGTACCCTGTGCCACTAATTTTTTAACGATTGGTGCAGTAGATGGGATACCCGGACTTTTAATTACCTCTGTTGCATTTAAAATCAGCGCTTCGGTATGTTGCGCTGATTCGAAAGGCACATTTAGCTTCTCTAAAGCTGATTTATATTTATCGGCAATTATACCGAAGTCGGAAACAAAAACATCGAAACCTTTCGCCTGTGCAAGCTTTGCTGCACCAACACCACTTTCGCCTGCGCCCAAAATAACGACACGGCCCTGCCCTGCCATTGCTGACTGAGGATTACCTGATCTATTATTTTGATTTGTGTTCATTATTTAATCGTCTTTCGTGGTTCGTCTTTCGTAGTTCGTTACTCGTTTTTCGTGTTTACTCGCTTTGAACGAATAACCTATCTATCTCAATTTCAATGTTACTATTGTAATAATCGCCAACATGATTCCGATAATCCAGAAGCGTGTTACAATCTTCGCTTCGTGATATCCCTTTTTCTGATAATGGTGATGTAAAGGAGACATCAGGAAGATTCTTCGGCCTTCGCCAAAGCGTTTCTTGCTATATTTGAAGTAAGAAACCTGCATAATTACGGATACCAGCTCCACCAGAAAAACCCCACACAGAATTGGAATCAACAGTTCCTTGCGGATCATCAAGGCGAATGAAGCAATGATCCCGCCGATGGCTAAGCTTCCGGTATCACCCATAAATATCTGTGCCGGATATGAATTATACCAAAGGAAGCCTACACAAGATCCTACAAACGCTCCGGCAAAAATCATCAGCTCTGCTGAGTTTGGAATGTACATGATGTTGAGGTAATCGGCCATGACCGTGTTACCGGAAACATAAGCTAAAATTCCCAGCGTTATTCCAATTACGGCCGAGGTTCCTGTTGCTAAACCATCTATCCCATCTGTTATATTTGCACCGTTTGATACTGCCGTGATGATGAAAACAGTAATGAGCAAAAAGATGATGAAGGCAAACTTCTGGTAATCGCCACCCAAAAACTTTAAAACCTTTGCATAATCGAACTCATTATTTTTATAGAAAGGCATGTTCGTTTTAGTCGACTTTACATCTTGCGTATAGTAAAAAGTTTCGCCTTTCTGACGTAAAACCATTGGTGCAGGAGAGGTGTTTTTAACATCATCCTGAACGGTTTCCCTCACCACAATATTCGGGTGAAAATACATCGTCGTTCCTACAATCAAACCTAAACCTACTTGCCCGACAACCTTGAACTTGCCCGCTAAACCTTCTTTATTCTTTTTAAAAACTTTAATATAATCATCCAGAAAACCAACTGCACCCATCCAAACGGTGGTAATGATCATCAGAATTACATAGATATTTGAAATGTTGGCAAACAACAATGTTGGAATCAGGATACCGAGCAAAATAATAATTCCACCCATGGTAGGTGTACCTTGCTTCTGCATCTGCCCTTCCAGGCCAAGATTTCTTACAATTTCGCCAACCTGTTTTTTATGGAGATAATCTATTAACCTGCGGCCATATACAGTCGTAATTACCAATGATAAAATAATGGAAATAGACGCACGGAAAGTGATGTACTGAAACAACCTTAAACCAGGAATGTCATAATGCTTATGCAAGTATTCGAATAATAAATATAACATTAGCTGTTCGGGTTTAATTGTTCTAGTAAAATTTCTTTGTCGTCGAAATGGTTTCTTACGCCATTTATTTCCTGGTATTTTTCATGTCCTTTCCCTGCAATTAAAATAATGTCTCCATGTTGAGCCAGGTGGCAAGCCGTTTTAATGGCTTCTCTCCTATCCAAAATGGATAATGTTTTGCGTTTGTTCGTTGGCGAAACGCCTGCTTCCATGTCTGTAATAATGGTTTGCGGATCTTCTGTTCTAGGATTATCAGAAGTTAAAATTACTTTATCACTCCAATCACAAGCCACCTGCGCCATAATCGGCCGTTTGGTTTTATCCCGATCGCCACCACAACCCAGTACAGTAATTACCTGTTCTGTTCCCTTACGGATATCTGCAATCGTTCCCAAAACATTCTGAACAGCATCTGGCGTATGTGCGTAATCAACAATCCCAATTACTTTGTTTTCCGAAACGATATAATCAAAACGTCCTTCAGCACCAGTTAAGCGACTCAAAGAAGTCAATACTTTTAGTCTATCCTGCTCCAAAAGAATAGCTGTTCCGTACACAGCCAATAGATTATAGGCATTAAATGAACCGATCAGCTTGAAGTAAACATCTTCATTATCAATATCCAGATGCAGGCCACTAAAACCGTTTTCAATAATCTTCGCTTTAAAATCTGCCAGTTGTTTCAGCGCATAAGTTTTTTTATGTGCCTTCGTATTTTGCAACATTACATTCCCATTCTTATCATCGATGTTGGTTAATGCAAATGCTGTTTTAGGAAGCATATCAAAAAAGGCCTTCTTCGCTTTTAAATAGCTATCGAAGGTTTTGTGAAAATCTAAGTGATCATGCGTAAGGTTTGAAAAAACACCACCAGAGAAAGTTAGTCCTTCAATTCTGTGCTGCGAAACGGCATGCGAACTCACTTCCATGAAACAGTAATCGCAACCCGCATCTACCATATCTTTCAACAACTGGTTTAATGCAATTGGATTTGGCGTGGTATGTGTCGCGGCAATTACGGTATCATGAATATAATTCTCAACGGTAGAAATTAAACCCGTTTTATATCCTAAATCTTTAAATAACTTAAATAATAAGGTTGCAATGGTTGTTTTACCATTGGTACCGGTGATGCCAATTAACTTCAAATCTACAGAGGGATTACCAAAATAGTGCCCTGCCATGATCCCTAAAGCCGCCGCTGTATTATCTACCTTAATATAGGTGATGGTAAAATCATGTACTTCCGGCAGGTTTTCACAAATGATAACCGTTGCGCCTTGCGCGATAGTCTGCTCAATAAACTGGTGGCCATCTGTAACGGTTCCGGAAATAGCAAAGAATACATCATCTTTACCAACCTTGCGTGAATCAAAGTTAAGCGCATTGATTTCCCTATCGGTTTTTCCAACCAATTCTTTAATCGTTACGCCATAAAGTAAATCTTGTAATTGCATCCTATTAATTATTGAATGATTGAATCAGAGAATGTAGAATGTGGCTATAGCCTGTAACATTCACTCATTCAAAATTCTCTCATTTTATCATTTATTTTAATTCAACTCTATTTGTACGCCTAATCCTTTTCCAACTTTGGTTCCAGCTGCTATGGATTGCGCAATCACTTTACCCGATCCATACACCTTCGTTTTTAATCCTGCATTGCCTAAAAGGTAAAGCGCATCTTTTAATCCCATTCCGGCTACGTTTGGCATTACACCTCTTCGCTCATTATTTTCCTGAAAAACAGTACCGGCACTCGTGTCGACGATATTGTAATATTCAGATTTTGAAGCAAACAGTGGCTTAAAACCAAATGCCTTATATACTTTTTGGGTAGCTTTACTTTGGCCTGCCTTTGTTGGCGGATTGCCTGTATTACCTACCAATTTAGTCGGCATATCATTGTACATTTGCATATCGCTGGCATATATCCGATCTGCAATTTCCCTGAACACAGGTCCGGAAACTGTGGCGCCATAATAAGCTCCTTTCGGATCGTTAATCACCACGATTAATGAATATTTAGGCTTATCTGCAGGAAAATACCCTACAAAAGATGCCTGATATTGCTTGTTCGCCTTATACCCTTTATTGGCATCAGCCACCTGCGCAGTACCGGTTTTACCTGCAATTTTATAAAGTGGATTGTAAACGATTTTTTTTCCACTTCCCTCTGTTACAACGCCTTCAAGCATTGCCTTAATTTTACTCAGTGTTACGTCAGAGCAAATCTTATCATTAATAACCCTGGCTTTAAACTGCTCAACCGGGTTGCCTAGTCTTCTAATTTCCTTTACAAAAATCGGTGCTACATATTTTCCATCGTTTGCAACTGCATTGTAAAACGATAACATTTTAAGTGGCGTTAACTGCATTTCATAACCATAAGCCATTTGAGGCAACGTCATATTCCTATTCCAGCTTTTATTTGTTTTTGGATTTTTAACCACTGGCATTGCTTCACCGGGAATCTGCAAACCCATTTTCTCATTTAGGTGCCAATCGTACAAATGATCGGTAAATTTGATCGGGTCATTACCATAATGGGTATTAATCAATTTTGCAATTGCCGCATTGGATGATTCTTCAAAGGCCTTTTTTACGGTAACGGTTTCAATTTTCGGGTGTGAATCTGTAATTAATTTCCCCGGAATCTGATAATACCCCGTTCCGATCATGGTATTGGTATCGACCAGTTTATCTTCAAGCAAAGCTATGTATGAAGCCAGCTTGAACGTCGAGCCTGGATCCTGATTACCTGCAATGGCATAATTGAATTTTTCCTTATAAACGCCTTCCTCTATTTTAGAAAAATTTGCCACTGCCCTTACTTCACCTGTTGCCACTTCCATTAAAATAGCCGTTCCGTGATCTGCGTCCATCAGCTTCAATTGCTTTTCGAGTGCATTCTGCGTTAAATCCTGCATATTGATATCTATCGTTGAGATGATATCAGCACCATCTTTCGGCGCAACCTCGGCTTCTTCATTAACAGGAATATAAACACCTCCTGCAATGCGCTGCATTAGTCTTTTCCCGGTTTCACCGTTAATATATTCGTTATAAGCCCCTTCTAAACCAACGCCATTCTTTACATTTTCATTTTTATAACCAATGGTACGGGCAGCAAGCGCCTGAAACGGAAGAATTCGCTTGTTCTGCTGAACAGCGATTAACCCACCACTAAATTTACCAATGTTATAGAGCGGAAAAGTCCGGATGGTTTTCAAATCTGCATAACCTACTTTCCGGTGAATGAGTAAGTACCGGGCACTATCCTGCCGCCCTTTGCGCAACATCCTGGCATACTCTTTTGCTGTTTTATCCTGAAAAATCTGCGCCAGTTTAATACCCAGTGAGTCTACCTTTTCATAAAAGACTTTCTGTTCTGCAATGCCACCGGCAAACATATCCATCCGCAACTCATATTCAGGCACTGAAGTGGCCAGCAAACTGCCATCGTTAGAATAGATATTTCCACGGGTAGCTTCTACATTTACATAACGTGTTGACAGGCTATCTGCCATCGCTTTCCACTTTTTGCCCTGCACAAACTGCACCTGACCGAGGCGCATAAACACTGCGAAAGCAAAAAGCACAATTAAGCCAAATGCCAGATATACACGAAGCAAGATGTTTGCTCTAATATTCATCGCTTTTAACAATTATTTTTTTTGGTGGTTCAATCAATTCTTTTATTCCAAGGGTATCTACTGTTTTGGCTACTTCTGTCAGTTTGCTCTTAAACATTAAGTCAGCTTTTAACGATTTATACTCCCATCTTAATTCTTTTACTTCTTTATTTAATTTATCAATCCGGCGAACATTGTTTACCGCAAAGTGGCTGTTAGCGATATATACCATCCCTAAAAGGGCTAAAAAACACAAATAAGGCAAAGCTTCTGTTGCCGCCTCTTTGGATACCAATCCATCATTAAAAAGCTTACTGATAAATGAATTACTATCCATTTTCTCTTCAGCAGTTTTTGGTTTTTTAGGCACGGCCTTTAACTCTGGTTCAGGACCAATTTCCTCCTCTTCTATATCCTCCCTGAACTTATTCATATCTTCTCTGCAATTCTTAATTTCGCACTGCGGGCACGATTGTTTTGTGCAATTTCTTCTTCGGTAGCTACCACAGCTTTCCTTGTAATTACATGGAAAGGCTTCTGCTGATTTCCAAAGAAATCTTTTTCTACCTCACCCTGGAACTTTCCTTTTGCCATGAAATTTTTAACAGGCCGATCTTCCAATGAATGATAAGACATCACCACCAGGCGACCTCCGGGTTTCAATACATCAGCTGCCTGCAGTAAAAAATCTTCCAGCACCTGTATCTCCGCATTTACCTCAATACGCAGGGCTTGAAAAACCTGCGCCAGGTATTTATTTTCTTTTGCTTTCGGGATGTAAGATGCGATAGCGGCTTTCAAACTATCAATATCCGTGAATGGCAATTCCAAACGCGAAGTAACAATGGCACGCGCAAGTGATTTCGCATTTTTCACTTCGCCATAAATACCAAAAAGCTTATGTAATTTATCTTCAGAATAGGTGTTAAGCACTTCTGCAGCCGTTAAATTGCGGTGCTGATCCATGCGCATATCTAAATCTGCATTATGACGGATCGAAAAACCCCGTTGCGGAACATCAAATTGATGGGAGGAAACACCTAAATCAGCCAGAATACCATCAACCTGCCTTACCCCATTTAAACGAAGGTTATTTTTCAGAAAACCAAAATTTTGATCGATGAACACCAATCGGTCATCATTGGGAATATTTTGTTGCGCATCAGGATCCTGATCAAAAGCAATTAATTTCCCTTTCGCACTTAGGTATTTTAAGATCTCTCTTGAATGGCCTCCACCACCAAAGGTTACATCAACATAAACCCCATCAGGATTGATATTAAGTCCGTCTATACAAGGCTGCAACATTACCGGAACGTGATAATTATTCTCCATCAACGCCTCCTTTCTTATTACCCATTACTTTTTGAGCCAGATCTGCGAAGTTCGCAGGCACATCATCAAAAATATCTTCATAAGATTTTTTATCCCAAACCTCAATACGATCTAACTGACAAGCTAAAACAAGGTCGCTTCCAATCCCTGCATACTCAACCAAAGATTTTGGCAGCAATACGCGACCAGCAGCATCAAGCGAAAGCTCAGTTGCGCCACGGGTGAAAGCCCTTACAAAAGCACGATTTTCCTGATCATAAATATTCAGCTTAGCGAGATCTGCTACTACTGCATCCCAAACATTTTTAGGATAGATGACCAGATTTTTTTCGAAACCACGGTTAATGATGAGTCCGTCATTTTCGGAATTAGGCAATTGTTTCTTAAGCGCAGCAGGTACCATAAGGCGTCCCTTTGCGTCAAGTTTACAATCGAATTCTCCTAAAAGTTGGGTCATAGTGGTATCTACACTTTTTATCTAGTGTAAAAGTAAATAGTTCTACCACTTTTTACCACTTTTTACCACAAAAAAGTTTTCAACATCTTTTTTGTTACAATAAAATGGTCTTAGCGCATCAAATCGCAACTTAACTCATCAATGCTAAGACCATTTATTATTAACAATCAATGACTTATATCTTTAAATTTGAAAAAGTGGGAAACTCGCCCAACTTTTTAAGCACATACAAATCTAAACCAATTAATAGCTAAATGCATGAATAAAGCCACAAAGTAGCTTGGCTAGTCTGATTACCATCGACGGGTTACAGAGATTTTTTTAAAACGGCATTGCCGGCAGGCACCTCTATGTATTTATAATGCTAACTAAATGATGTGTAGCAAAATTATTATATTTAATAATGAAATTCGAGACCGATACCGCTTATCATATTTATAACAGAGGAAATAATAGTCAGAAATATTTTTCACAGAAGCTAATTATTTCTTTTTTTTAAAAAAAATCAGGAAGGAATTGATTTCCCATGCTGATATTCTTTGTTATTGCTTAATGCCTAACCATTTTCATTTTATGGTACTTACCCGTGCAGATTTTAAGGCCAATGATTTAAATAACGCTATGGGAGTTCTACTCAGGTCTTATACCCGGGCCATTAATCTTCAGGAAAAACGAACCGGCTCGCTATTTCAGCAGAAGACAAAAGCAAAAGAATTAATAGATATGAACGATAACAATGCTGTGAGCTATCTGGCAATTTGCGCTCATTACATCCATCAAAATCCAGTCAGGGCTGGTTTGACAAAGAGTTTAAATCAATGGCAATTTTCATCATACCTGGTTTTGCTGGGTTTAAGAAATGGAACGCTGTGTAATCAGGAGTTATTTTTTGCACTTAGCGGAATCAGCAAAGATGACTTTATTGAAGAGAGTGAAGCTATGTTAAATTTTAAACGGAATGAATGGAAACCTTAAAAAATAGTCATCGGATGAATATCGACATGGTGCATATTATTCATCCGATCACTAAATCGATAAATATGAATAGTCATCGGATGAATATCGACACGGTACACGTTATTCATCCGATGACTGAAATACTATTCGTTAATCGCTTTAACGCCTGGCAATTCTTTACCTTCCATATATTCTAATAAAGCACCACCACCAGTAGATACGTAGCTTACTTTATCTTCCATACCGAATTTTGCAATTGCAGCAGCAGAATCTCCGCCACCAATTAATGAAAAGGCACCGTTCTCGGTAGTTGCCGCCACAACAGCATCAGCCACTGCTTTAGTTCCTGCCTGGAAGTTTTCCATTTCAAAAACACCCATCGGACCATTCCACAATAAGGTTTTAGAATTTTTAATCACCTCCTGAAATAAAGCAACAGATTTTGGACCGATATCTAATCCCATCCAGTCAGCTGGAATCTGACCTGAATCTACATCTTTCTTATCTGCATCATTTGCAAATTTATCTGCAATTACCGTATCAACAGGCAAAATTAAATTCACTCCTTTTGCTTTCGCTTTCTCAATTAATTCTAATGAAAGTTCTTGTTTATCTGCTTCCAAAAGCGAGGTACCGATTTCGCCACCTTGTGCTTTTGCAAAAGTATAAGCCATACCGCCGCCAATAATCAAATTATCAACTTTATCCAATAACTTTTCGATCAATAAGATTTTATCAGAAACTTTCGCACCACCCATAATGGCAGTAAAAGGACGCTCTGCATGGTTCAGGATTTTCTCTGCATTTTCTACTTCAGAAGCCATTAAATAACCGAAATATTTTGCATCAGGAAAAAATTGTGCAATAACTGAAGTAGATGCATGTGCACGGTGAGCTGTACCAAAAGCATCATTTACATAAACATTACCCAGTTTAGATAATTTTTCGGCGAAGGCTACATCACCTTTTTCTTCTTCTTTATAAAAACGTAGGTTTTCCAATAATAAAACTTCACCTGGGAAAAGATTTTTCGCCTGGTCAGCAGCATCTTCACCAATACAATCATCAGCGAATTTTACTTCAAGATCAAGCATACGGGATAAATCGCCTAGAATATGTTTTAGCGAATATTTATCAGTCGGACCATCCTTTGGTCTACCCAAATGGGACATTAAGACTACAGAACCGCCATCATTTAAAATTTTAGTAATGGTTGGAAGCGCAGCACGCATTCTTTTATCATCGGTAATTTTAAATTCATTATCCAAAGGCACGTTAAAATCTACTCTGATAAGCGCTTTTTTATCTTTAAAATTTAACTGATCAATTGTTTTCATGTTTATATATTATTTTAGTTTTAGTCGCATTTCATAGTGAAAACCAATACCAGGAATATCAAACTCCGGAGATTCATTGATAAACCCTATCTTTTTATAAAATGGTGCCGCCGCAGACCGGGCATTACACCAGAGGTAATCTGTATTGTATTCTTTGAGGTAGGCTATAGCGAAGGTGATTAATGCCGCTCCATAACCCCTGCCGCCGAAATCCGGATGGGTTGCCATTCCGCGAAGTTGATAACCTTCTCCGTCTTCCGGAAAAAAATCGTTACGCATAAAGGTGGCTACAGATCTGATAGCACCATCTTCCAGGTAACCGAGATGAAAGGTATCATAGGCTTCATCTCCGTCAAAAATACATTCTTGCAACGGCCTACCATTTCTCAGCATCAAGCTTCTGAGTGGAAGAACTTCTTCGTGAAGAATGAATTTAACCATATTAACTTAATCAAAGGTTGATAATAGCAACAAGATAGGCACCGTGTTGTTTTCAGTGCGTTCGCAAAGTTAACAAAGCATTTGAAACCTGATTAAAATTGATTAAGAATTTTGGTGACCGATTGGTAATGGGCGATTTATCACATAGAATAAAAAGTCTAAATAGATCAAAAATGCACTTTATTTTGTGCATAAATGAATAAAACGCACAAAATAAGGTGCATAATTAATATATGAGTTTTGGTATGCACTATATTTTGCGCATCTTTGTGATCATAAAACAATAAGTGATGAAGATTAAGAGGCCAATACTGTTTCCAAAGCATAAAAAAATATTAGAAGCATTTGGAGAGAATATTAAATTAGCCAGGAAGCGGCGGGCTTTAACTATTCTTCAAGTAGCTGAACGGGCAGGATTAAGCAGAAATACAATTACCGGTATCGAAAAAGGTAGCCCAAATATTTCTATAGGGGCTTATTTTAATGTGCTTCGGACGTTGAACTTACAAGACGATTTCCTTAAAATTGCAGCAGATGATGAATTTGGCCGAAAGCTTCAGGATTTAGACCTATTAACTAAATAAAATGACTGGAAAGACGGAGATTTACATCTATGCAGACTGGAAAGGAATTGATGGCCCAATAGAGATTGGGATATTATCTGCTTCTCAGGGAAAAGGAAAAAAAACATTTAACTTTGAATACAATAAAGCCTGGATTAAACATCCCAATTTCTTTTTACTGGATCCGGACCTGGAGCGCTTTAGTGGCCCTCAATACCCAAGAGGAAAAGAAAACTTTGGCATATTTATGGACTCCATGCCCGATACATGGGGTAGAACACTATTAAAAAGGCAGGCTACAGATCATGCAAAAAGACAAGGAACGCTTGTGCCAACGCTCTATGATATAGACTTTTTGCTTGGTGTGAATGATGAAAGCAGAATGGGGGCTTTACGGTTTAAATTGGATAGGAATGGCCCATTTCTAAACAATGATCAAAATCACCCCACCCCACCATGGGCACACCTTATTGATTTGCAAAATAGTGCTGACAAGTTTGAGAAAAATGAGGATAGCAATGACATTCGCGAGGATATAAAAATGCTAATGGCACCAGGATCTTCTTTGGGCGGCGCAAGGCCAAAAGCAAATATAATAGATGAAAAAATGCAGCTATGGATTGCAAAATTTCCTTCAAAAAATGATACAATAGATAAAGCTGCATGGGAGTACCTGGCTTATAAATTAGCATTAAAAGCTGGAGTAGAAATGTCTGATTCTATTTTGAAACATATTTCAGGAGAATACAGCACTTTTTTAACTAAACGTTTCGATAGAGATAAAAGCCATCGGATACATTTTTCTTCTGCGATGACTATGACAGGGAATGTAGATGGCAATGTGGATGAAGAAACAGGATATCTGGACATTGCCGAATTTATTCAATCGAATGGTGCCTTTGTAGATCGCGACCTGCATCAGTTATGGCGCCGGATTATTTTTAATATAGCGATTTCTAACACAGATGATCACCTTAGAAACCACGGATTTCTCCTCACAGATAAAGGCTGGCGGCTTTCACCTGCATACGACTTGAATCCATCTATTGATAAAGATGCATTGGCAATCACAATTGATAGCAATACCGGAGAGCTGAATTTTGAGATCGCTTTTAGCGTTGGCGAATATTTCAGACTGAACAAAAAAGAAATGGAAGAAATACTTTCTCAGGTAAAAGATGCTGTGCAATCATGGAGAGCAATAGCAAATTCCATTAAAATTAAACGGAGTGAAATAGAACTGATGGCTAAAGCATTTAAGTTTGGCTAAAGCCTGATGATATTAATATTGATTTAAGAAAGTAACAGACTAACCTCACCCCTTGAGCAGAAAGAAAACCCTTTTATAATCTCAAAAAAAGGCAGCCATAAAATCACCGTCAATGCGATTTTATGGCTGCTTAAATAAATTACTTGCTTTTAAGTTCGTTAACCGGAGCCGTTAACGCAAAAGACTTGTGAACTTTTTCTACTTCCAATTCTTTGGTTAAAGAAAATGCTGTAGATTGTTTAATATCTAAAGATGAAGCACCAATAGCTACCTTATAATTTCCGGCTTCGGCAACCCAGGCACTTCTGCTTTCCATAAATGAAGCCAGGTCTTTCGGCAATAAGGTAAGTTGTAGCGTTTCTGATTGTCCGGGCTTCAACAATTTAGTTTTTGCAAAAGCTTTTAATTCTGATACAGGTTTATCTATATTTTGATGCGGTGCAGAAAGATAGAGTTGTACAATCTCTTTCCCTGCCACTTTACCAGTATTTTTAACAGTAACAGAAGCGGTTAACTTCCCATCGAAGGTTTTACTGCTCAGTTTAAGATCGGCGTATTCGAAATTGGTATAAGATAATCCGTAGCCAAATTCAAAAGATGGTTTAACTTTAAAAGTATTAAAATAGCGGTAGCCCACATAAATTCCTTCTTCATAAGTTACGTTTTCGGGATTCGAGGCAGGCGTTCCTAACCAGTTTTTCGCTGATGGCGTATCTTCATATTTCACCGGGAAAGTCATGGTTAATTTGCCCGAAGGAGTAACTTTTCCACTGAAAAGATCTGCTACAGAATTACCACCTTCCTGACCTGGCTGCCATGAGAGTAGAATTGCATCTACTTTATTTTTCCAGCTTGCCGTTTCAATTACTCCCCCAATATTTAAAATTACTACTACCTTTTTACCTTTTGCATGGAAGGCTTCGGTTACATTATTAATTAAGCTGACTTCATCGGCTGCCAAATTAAAATCATTATTCACGGTTCTGTCGCCACCTTCACCAGAATTTCTTCCGATGGTGATTACTGCCAATTCTGTTGTTGATGCCTTTTTTGCAATCAGGTCTTTACTTAAATCAAGTTCTGGTAATCTTTCCGGAAGCGCAAGAATTCCACGCTTTTTACGACTTTCCAGTTCTGCAGCTTTTTCTTTTGCAGCAAATGGTGTGTACAGTGTTTTAAGTTCTGTATCTAATTTATAGCCACCTTTTTCTAATCCCTCAATTAATGAAACTGTATAAGCTTCATTTACATCACCGCTCCCGGTTCCGCCTGCAATAAAATCGTAAGAGGTTACGCCAAAAGCAGAAATCAGTTTTTCTTTAGCCTGGTAGGGCAATAAATCACCATTATTCTTTAGCAAAATCATTCCCTCAGCAGCTGCATTGCGTGTAACTTCGGCATTTCCCTTTAAATTTGGCTTGTCGGTGTATTTGTATTTCGCCATAGTTGGCGATTTAAAAACCAGTTCCAAAATTCTTTTAATGTTGGTATTTACAACAGCTTTTGAAAGTTTACCATTTTTCATGTTTTCTAAAATTGCCGTTTTCTGAGCAGGAAGCCCGGGCATGAGCAAATCATTTCCAGCCTCTAGCTGCGCCACCACATTGCTGGTGCCTGCCTGCAACGAACTGAAGCCTGCATAACCACCAAACCAATCAGTCATTACAATTCCTTTAAACCCCCACTCCTCACGAAGAATATTGGTTAGTAAATCTTTTCTTGCCGAAGTATAAGTTCCGTTGATCAAGTTATAAGACGACATAACCGTCCATGGGTTAGATTCTTTTACGGTAATTTCAAAGCCTTTCAGGTAAAGCTCGCGCATGGTTCTTTCGGTAATGTGTTCATTAATCGAAAGGCGATTGGTTTCCTGGTTATTGGCGGCAAAGTGTTTAACAGATGTGCCCACACCATTAGATTGAATACCGTTCACCATGGCCGCAGCAATTTTACCGGATACCAGAGGATCTTCAGAATAGTATTCAAAATTGCGACCGTTTAAAGGGTTTCTATGGATATTCAGTGCAGGAGCTAAAAGCACATCCACGCCATATTCTTTCACTTCATTGCCCATCGCCTTACCAACACTTTGAATAAGCTCCGGATTCCAGGTAGAAGCTAAAGCCGTTCCTACTGGAAAAGCGGTACAGTAATAGGTGTTTTTATTGTTCTCGCGGATGGGTTTAATGCGTAATCCGGCAGGACCATCGGCTACGATAATTTCCGGAATTCCTAAACGCTCAATTTTATAAGTACCGCCTGCAGCGCCCGGAACGCGGCCCTCAATTGCTCCAATAACTGGCGTTAACCCATCGAATCCCGGCATTCCGGTACCCATAAGCATAGCAGCCTTTTCTTCATCTGTCATTTTACTGATCAGGTCATCAATCCGATCGCCCATAGGCAGCCTGTAATCTTCGTATTTATCCAATTTACCGTTTCTGTTTAAATCTTCGAAAGTGAAACCATTAATGGTAATTTTCGGTGATTTTTCAAGGCTTTTTGCTGTTGCATTTTCCCAGGAAACACTGGAGAAAACCAATGCGCCCATCAGCGAAAGCTTCAATGCCTGATTTACATGATACTTTTTCATATTATTATTATTTACCTGGTTAGCTCACTGAATATTAACGCTTTAATCCGATTAAAAATCTGGAAGCATTTTTTAACTGATTCTTTACCGATCATTTAGCGCTTCAATAATTAAAAGAGCTGACAGTCGAAATCAATTCTTTTTCTCATTGCTTCATTATGAAGCAATATTAATGTGTTTAATTAAGAAAAACAAATTATTATTTTTGGAGGCTGGAAATAAACTAACTTCAACCGATGATTATTCAGGAACTTAAAGATGCAAGTGCAGCACATTGGCGCAACTCAATCCCCCATATTTCTATTGACAGCGTTGTATTTGGCTTTCTGAACAACCAATTAAATGTGTTATTATTAAAAATTAAGAAGGATGATAATTGGATTTTACCTGGCGGATATTTACAAAAGGATGAGGCAGTTGATGATGCGGCAAAAAGAATATTATATGAAAGAAGTGGTGCCGATAAGATATTCCTGAATAATTTCGGTGTTTTCGGAAACCTGAATCGTTCTGAAGAATATTTTAAGGATTACCCGGATGATTTATGGCATAAGCAACGCTTTATTACCATTGGTTATTACGCCCTGGTAGATCATACGCAGGTAAATCCACAGCCGGATATCTTCTCAGATCGTTGTGAATGGGTACCTGTTGATCCTATCCCTGAAATGGTGATGGATCATGAAATTATCCTTAAAAAAGCACTTGATACTTTAAGGGAGCACATCAGCCATAAGCCAATTGGTTATAGTTTACTGCCAGAAACTTTTACGCTTCCTGAATTGCAGGCCTTGTATGAAGCTATCCTGGGAGAGAAATTAAACCGGGGAAATTTTTATCGAAAAATAATGCGCTACGACATCCTCATTAAACTTGATGAACAGCGAAAAGGCGGCGCCTATAAATCGCCAAACCTTTATAAATTTGATGAAGAAAAGTATAAGATTGCGTTAAGTGGATTAAACTGGTAGTGAGATAAACTATTTTGTTTGCTCTGGTTCCTTGTCAGCCGCTATCTTTTTCACAATATCAATCAGGCGGGAGCTATATCCGAATTCATTATCGTACCAGCCAACAACCTTCACCATATCGCAAACAATGGAGGTAAGCAGGGAATCAAAAATGCAGGAATGTGGGTTATCAATAATATCTACTGATACGATCGGATCTTCGGTGTATTCAATAATGCCGGCAAGATCAGTTGCGGCAGCCATTTTAAATGCGGCATTAATCTCCTCTATAGTTGTTTTCTTTTTTAGCAGACAAGTGAAATCGGTAAGTGATCCATTCAAAACCGGAACCCTGATTCCTGCACCACCTAAACAGCCATCCAACTCCGGAAAAATATGCGTAATGGCTTTTGCAGCACCTGTAGTTGTAGGAATAATTGATGATGATGCAGCTCTCGCCCTGCGCAGGTCTTTGTGGTTTGAATCGTGCAGATTCTGATCACCTGTCATCGAGTGGATCGTGGTGATATAGCCTTCTTCTACCCCCCAGTTATCATTGAGGATCTTGATCATCGGTGCAATATTATTTGTAGTGCAACTTGCGTTGGAGAGAATTTCACTCTTTAAATCTATGCGGTCATCATTCACGCCCAACACAACCATCGGAATATCGTCAGCAGCAGGCGCCGAAATTAAAACCTGTTTTGCCCCGGCAGTAATGTGTTTTCCGGCAGTATCAAGAGTTAGGTTTTTGCCGGTACAGTCTATTACCAAATCAACCCTCAAAGCAGACCAAGGCAATTCATCAGCTTCTTTAATAGAAAAAACAGGGATAGAAAGCTTTCCAATTACAAGAGAATCCGGTTTGGCAGCAACTTCGCCTTTAAAAACTCCGTGTACAGAATCATATTTAAAAAGATGAGCCATGGCCCTGGCATCTGCCAGATCATTAATTGCAACCACTTCGAAGCCCTCAGCCAATGCCAACCGCAAAAAAGTCCTGCCTATTCTACCGAAACCATTAATCGCCAGCCTCATTTTATTAAAATTAGAGCGCAAAATTAACGTTTATTTCCAGATTATAGCTTTATCGCAAATTTCTGTCTGCATTTATTTACATATTATTTAACAGATTGTTTAGAAAGTCGCCAGGAGATTAGCACATTGAAAACCATACAAATGCCGATTAATAAAAAGATCAGGAGGAAATTACCAAATGTTTGCAGGATTATTGTAGCGAGGATGATGACGAAATTTAAAATAACCGTCATGAATACAATTTTATCGGGCTTATATCCGAGGGCTTCTAATCTATGGTGAATGTGATTTCTATCGCCCAAAAACGGGGATCTTCTGGTTAAAATCCTTACTGTAAATATTCGAAGCGAATCAAAAATAGGAACAATCAAAATAGACACCGCAATGGCAGGTGCGGAATAAAAAGCAGGTCTGTTCATTCCGGTAAATTTATTCAGTTCGATAAACTTAATGGCAAGGGCGGCGGTGGTTATACCGATAATTAATGCCCCAGTATCTCCCATAAAAATCTTTGCCGGGAACCAGTTGTATTTTAAAAAGCCGGCAATAGCACCCGCAAGGGCAAAAGCGATAAAGGCATAAGGCACCTGCCCCATCATGGCAAAACATATTCCAAAACACAGACTTACCAGGATGCCGATTGTACCCGCCAGACCGTCAATTCCATCAATTAAATTAAAGGCATTGTTTAAAAAAATGATTAAAATGATGGAGAAAATGCCGCCACCGATGTAATTTATGTCATTAATGCCGAGCACCCCATAAAGACTGGTAAGCCGAAAGTCACCAAAAAACACAAGAATAGCAGCTACAATCAGTTGCAATAGAAATTTGGTACTGGTATTTGTACCATAAACATCATCTTTTAAACCCAGGCCGGCGAGAATAATGCAGGAAACGATCAGGAAATTAGCTTCTTCGAAACTAATAATTGCGGAAAATAGTAAAGTACAAATGGTAAAACTTACCACAATTGATAAACCACCTAAACGGGATATATTCGCCGCGTGATTTTTTCTGTGCAAATCGCTAATATCAAAAAGCTTGTATTTTAAGGAAGCATGAATTACGGAAGGAATACTAAAGATTACAAGCGACAGTGACAATATAAATATTGCCCCATAGAATACTTCTGGAGTAGCTGTTAACAGATTTTTGAACAAAATGGGGAACTATTTAAACAAAGATAACGATTGATGATAGGTTTCTGCTGTTCTTTTTTTTCTTTAATGTGACAAATATCAATCTGGTATTCCTTTCTGATGCATGAATACGGCTAGCTATATTTGGAGAAATAAAGATAACTTCCTATAGCTATACAGCTTAAAAATAAAATTTAGAACTGTGCATTTAAGCACCACTTAAACAGCATTATCTACTGCCAATACTGTTTTATTTTTGATAGCTTTTTTCTCAGTAATACAGAAAAGGCGTAAGGGATATTATTCATTTTTAGAGCTTTGTAATCATTTTGGAAAGCCCGCATCAAACTCGAAAAGTTCTTATTACTTACACCGCCCATTCTCATGTTCACCATTAAAAAGGGTATATAATATGCCTTCAACTGATGCTGGTAAAAGTACCTTAAAATAAGATCGTAATCTGCAGCAGTACCTAAATTGAGTGCGTAATTACCATATTTGCCAAATAACTGTTTCCTGATGTAGAGTGTTGGATGCGCCGGCATCCATCCTCGGGCTATTTCTTTTTTACCTGCCTGCTTTGATTTCCATGCTCTTAAAATTTTATGGTTTATGGGGTGAATATAATTTAAGTCACCATAAACAGCATCAATCGAAGAATCCTGAACAAAGCTTTTTGCAATCTGTTCAATCACATTTTGATCGGCCAGCATATCATCGGCATTTAAAATACCCACTATCTCGCCAGACGCCATGGCAATACCTTTATTAATGGCATCATACAAACCCTGATCGGGTTCTGAAATTAGCTGGTGAACGTGCGTTTGATATTCTTCAATGATGGAAAGTGTACCATCTGTAGAATCACCATCAACAATAATGTACTCCATATTTTGATACGATTGATTAATAACCGATTCGATACATTCTTTCAGATAGGCCTCGCCATTATAAACTACCGTGATGATGGATATTTTCATTTTTTAATCGCAGTGGCTTTCTATAAAATGTTAAAAAAGCTGCCCCCGTAGTAAAGATAAATAATAGCGGGATAAAATCATCAACAGGGCATTCTTGATAGCAGGTTCCTTTTATACCCGCCCTACCATGGCCAACACAGCCAGACATGGGTAACATGACATTTAATTTCCAAAAGCAGCCGGCGGCGGGATAAATATTGCCTGGTGTGTTTGAAAAAATTCCACCTGGTGAATTCGTTTGGTAAGTAAGTAATTCCGGATAGCCAGGAACCAGGCAACCATACTCTGCAAAAACGAAAATTGGGATAAGACAGATAGGGATGATTAAGCATAACTTTTTCATAAGCTAGTGGATTAATCATACCCTAATGTAGCGTTTTTTTTTATTAAATAGAAATATTTTAGGAGTTAGGAGTTAGGAGTTAGGAGTTAGGAGTTAGGAGTTAGGGAAACAATCCTCGCACATATTGTTTCATCATCTTGATAAAGAATTAAACTAACCTAAAGCTAGCTATATTATATTTAAAACCTGACTATTATTGGCCAGGTATAGCGATACTTCGGCCGGCATCTTTAATATAGCGGATGGCACTTTTTATTTCACAATCACTTAAAGTGTCCATTTTTGCGTCTTTAAATGTTCCGGTTTTACCATACCAACCTTTATGCTTTTTGGTAAATGCATAGCTAACCAGTTTTACACTATCCATTGCAGCGAGTTCCTCAAAGGTTGATATGTCATATAGCCTATTACCAGCCAAATATGACAATTATAACAACCAAGATTAGAGATAATATTTTTGGCATCATATGCATAATATCTACAGGTATCAGTAGTTGTTTTTTTGACCACTACATCAGGTTTGTTTTTTGTTTCATTTACACAAGAAACAATTGAAAAAAGCAGAAAACTACCAAAAGTTATTTTTATTGCATTGGAAACCATTATCGTTATTGGCCGGGCAATGGAATATTTCTATCAGAATCTTTGATATAACGGATGACATTTCTTATCTCGCAATCACTTAACGTATCCATTCTAGCTGTTTTATAAGGCCCATTTTCACTAAACCATCCTTTGTGTTTTTTGGTAAAAGTATAGTCAACTATTTTTAAGCTATCCATCCTGGCTAAACCACGAAATGTCGCCCAACCCCTATCATCCTTTTCTGCAACATCAGGAGATAAGTGACAAAATTTGCAACTCAGATTAGAAATAATTTGTCCAGCATCATATGCATAATATCTGCATGTATCGATTACTTTTTTCTCTTTTTTTTCAATAATAGGTTTAACGTATTTAGGCTTGCCTTTACAACTATAAATTGAAAGAATAAATAA
This sequence comes from Pedobacter petrophilus, assembly GCF_009674725.1. Lineage (GTDB taxonomy): Bacteria > Bacteroidota > Bacteroidia > Sphingobacteriales > Sphingobacteriaceae > Pedobacter > Pedobacter petrophilus. The sequence continues at coordinate 121,295 of NZ_WKKH01000006.1, forward strand.
ACTACCTAAACTTAGCTTGATTAAATTTGAAACCATTTGTTGGGCTATTTAAAAAATTTCCTAATAATTTTACTGTATTATTATTTAGATTCGTGTATGTACTTTTTGTCATGTCCTTTATATTTCTCATGATAAACTGCATCATATCTCCTCTCTCTGCATCAGAGATGGAATGCCCTGTATTATTGCCCAAGTGATACATTAGGCGATTTTTTTTACTATTATCTTCAATATCAACTAAACCTAATGTATGAAAAAACTCATGTACCCCTATGTATTTGTACCGTTTCCATACGTCATAGCTTATTACCGCCGGGCCACCCATTCCATTTGTAAGGCCACCTGAATAATGTCGTTTTCCTTGCTGATCTGTAAATTGATAACCAATGCTATCTACTACAGCCAATACAAAATCGTTCCCTTTTAATTCGTTCAACATCTTAATCTGTATCACATTTACACTAAAGTTAAAACTATATCGAATAGAGTAAGTTTGATTTTTGTTCAAATCGAATGCTTTTTTAGATGAATCATATTTAAAATATGATATCCCACCTTTATATCCACCGCCCCTTAGTTTCGAAGTAATTACCTGCTGGGTAAAAGTCATTAGGCTATTTAAGCTGGGTGCACCATCTGTGGTAAGATCAAGCACCTTTAAGGTGATGTTAAAATCGCCATAAAGCGTAAGTTCGCCACTGCCGTTATCGCTGATGCGCAGGTTTTTTGCCACAATACCACCCGATAGCGGCTGATTTTGTAGCATAGAAATATTAGTTTTGAATACGTCGATTAAATTAGCATACATGATAATTAAATTAACTATCATAAATATCGCAATTAATCATACAAATTAAAACGTACTTACAGCTTAACCATTTGATTTAAATCAAATTCCTGGTAATTTTACCTTTAATAATATATAAAGATGTAATACTGGTTTTATCAATAATGGTATCGCCTTTAAAATTCGGGTTAGATGAGCGTAGAATCAGTTTACTTTTATCGGCATGTTCAAAAATCATTTTGATGCTCCGCATGTGGTTTGCTTTTTCATCAGTCATGACAACATAAGCTTCACCCCACTGCAAAACTTCATAATTTGTTACTTCACGAACGGCAATGATTTCGCCGGAGGCATATCGCGGATACATGCTATCGCCATAAACCGGAAGATAGGCCGTGCAATCATTAAAGGGCTTATAATTCACAAAATACTCAGCCTTCTCTTCCATCAAATACAAAGTATCTGCATCAGATAGGCTGATATCAAAATAGGGCACGCCTTCTTTACTTTCAGAGATAAAAGGTCCTTTGTTGAGTAAAGGTTCGCCTACTCCGGTTTCCAGCCATTCTATATTTACATCGAACTTAAAGCTAAGCCTATCTTTGAAGCCATTGGAAATCCCAACCCTTCCCCGTAAAATATCTGAAAGTGAACCATCTTTGATATTCAATGCAGCTGCAAAATCCCGCTGAGTTCTAAAACTCAATATATTCATTACCGATTTTAAACGATCTATTTCAGTCATGTATAATGTTAGTAAGTTTGCTAATTTAATTTAGTTTTCCGTATTATTTAATTTAAATTTGTTATGTAACGATGTAAGGTAATCAATTGCCTTAGAATAACTACATCGGCCCAATTTTTTTAACATCCCATAACCAGTAAGTATAAAGACATTAAATTTTAAAGTTATGAACCACATCTTTGCCAATCAAGTATCCTCAAATTTAACGGAAAATATAAACCACATTTCCAGCCTTCCTGATCAAAAACTAAATCACCTGCTGGAACTTCTTACCAATATTATTCCGATAGCTTATATCTTCAGGTGTACGCCGAATGCTGCCCGCATTAGCCTCATTCTGGTTTTAGATCAACACCGCTATCAGGCTACAGAAGAAACTAAAGATATTCTGAAATTTCTGGCTTTAAGCCAAATTAATGTAGAACTGATTTACTATTCTTACGGGACAATCAATGATCTTCTTCAACGTGGCGATTTATTCTTTGCCACCTACTGCAGGCGTGTTAACTGTATTTATCAACACACTGCTAATTACGATTTTATCGAATCATCAGATATTACCCTGGCTGCAATGAAATCATCTTCGATGGCAATTTTAAACAATGGTTTGGAAAAAGCCAACAATTTTTTTGAAGGTGCAACGGCATATCTTGCTATGGGCAGGTTACACCTTGCAGCTTTTATGCTCCATCAAACCTGCGAGCAGGTATTAAAGCTCATTATAAAGTTGTATAATGGAAAAGATTTTAAGAGCCATCAACTGGCTTTGCTTCAGAAAAATGCAGGTTTCTATTTTCCGGAAATCAATAATATTTTCGATACAAAGGCCAGCAAAGAACTGAAGTGGCTGGAATTATTACAACAAGCTTATGTGGGTGCCCGTTATGATGATGATTATAAAATTGAACCAAAGCATTTGAGTTTTCTGCAAGAAAGAACCCTACAAATGCTCAACAAAATACGTAAACATGGCTTAATATTAGATTAGAATTTTAGACGTTTTTTTGCCTCCTGAATGCCAATAACCCCAAAGCAACAGCTACAGCCGCTAATGGTAACATATAATCATCAAGGTCGCATTGAACAGGCGGATCAAATCTATCCGTAATTACCTAAAGTAACTACCGGCAAAGACCCGTACAAAACGCATAAGTCAATAAGTCCGGCAGCCAGACTCACATCACCTGCTCTTGGCACTACATCAAATAGAATAATGCAATAAACTGACATTCTAGACTAGAGAAACAACTGGATTTAAAGGATCGCGGATGAGAAAGAATCCAACCATCCCCAGCGCGATGACTAAAGCAGGCAGGTAGTCGTCTAAAGGGGCATTATTCGGCCGTGCACCACTACAATAAGTAGAATTATTATAGGTAAAATCATAAATCCTTCCGTGCCCGGCCTCGCCTGACGGAGTATTTTTTGACGCAGCTACCTCGCAGTTAACAGCCGGAAATCTTTCCGTCAGCTCTTTTTGTGACGGACCATAGCTACTCCAGAATTCGTTAATATAACCACACATATAGTTATAATGGTTTCCATTATCTTTATAGCCCATAGTATTTCTAGGAACGAAACTCCCCGGAGCAGTCGAACTAGAATAAACAGGCCGCATGTCAGTAGAGCCGTAATAAGGTGCAGTTCCCAGATAAGTGATATAAATGCCTCTCCCATCTAAATTGCATCCTGAACCAGATGTTTGAGCATGACTTGAAGTGATTGCGACTAGAATAATAAGGATAGAAGAAATTAAAAACTTTGAGGGGAAATTCATTTGGAATAAATGGGTATATATATGACTATTTTTTTCGTATTACTTACACTACAAAATTATTCAAAATTGTAATATGAACAAAATGAATGAATGGTCATCACGATTAGAAATCGATAAAACTATACGCTTGAAAAATAGAATAATTTTCAAAAACTGCCTTTAGAAGCCCAAAAGTAAGTTTTATAAGGGGATTTATATTGAGACATAGCATTTAATGCCATGACATTAATCAATAACAATATTTTTACAAACAATTTTAATGCTATACTTTATTCATTCTGTTCACAACCTAAATTAGTATTGTTTTTGAGTGTTTTTTATGAAAATAGCCAGTAGAATTACCGCTAAAACGCTTTAGTTTAAGGCTTAGTTTGAAGTAAAAATGAAAGGAGTTTTTAAATGCTATCTTTATTCAAATTCGGAGTTTCAAACCCCTAAATCCATTAAAATCATGTGGAGTTGTAATCTAACAGGATGATGTAAATAACAAGAACAGTGGATCGAGACATGTTCGATGTTATGCTAATCCAAAAGAAATATAATTTCGCAAAAAGGTAGCTTGCAATTTCATGCAGTTAGATAGGTGGCTAATCGGCTCTAGCTGGATAACCTGCCCGATCTGCAGTACAGAAGAAAGCCTGGTAAAAATTTAGAAACAATAAATTAAAACTTACTTATCTGGTTCAATCAGGATAGACGAAAGCATGATATATCTTAGTCCATTGAACTCAGAAATTGCCCTGAATATTCCAAAAACAATTCGTTTATCTACAATAAGTTTTATTAGGGTTGATTACAAACCAATCATAACGAATCTGATATGATCTTCTTGCTATTTATTACAACTTACGCCTGAATAATTATTAAAAAAATAATTCAAAGCATTTAAAGCCTGTTTAAATTGAATAAAAAAGAATGTTAAGCCATGCATTAGGAAGTTTTTCTTTTGAGGCTTTTTCTCTTTTAATTAAATGCTATTAGCCTTTGATTTGAGGTTGTTTTCTTCTGTCTTGAGGTTATTATCTTGTAATTTGAAGTTATTTAGTTTGATTTTGAAGTTATTTTCTTCGAGACTGTTTAAATTTTCTTTTACTATATATTTATGCTGTTTTTATGTTATACTGAGTTTGCAGATAAATTAGGACTAATCTTCGAAGTATTTCCAAATAAATAGGGTCTTCAACAGGCTCAGACTGACTTACAAATATTTTTCATTCAAATTTAAACAGGCTCTTAATCTCGTTAAAGTCGCAAAGCGCCAATATATAACCCTTAAGAATTATCATGTGAATTTTGCGTTTTTGATAAATGTCATACGCATTCGTCTTTTATTTTAAATCCGAATATTAACAAGCTAACATAATCAATACTAGTTTATAGCATAAAGTATAGCATTTTGCATCACCAACTTTATGTCTTTCTATAGCATTACCTATGTCACTTTATTTGCCATTTGTACTTAAAAAATTTTATATTGTGTTTTTGTTTAATATTACGTTCCAACAATAAACGCCCCCCGATCAGAATCATGCGAAATCAAAAAGCACTCCTAAATTTCTTATTTATTAACCTCATTATCGCTTCCTTATTTAGCTGTGGTGTGCGCAAAGAGCGTACGTTATTTAATGCACCATCAGACATTGTGACGGATACAATTAAGCAGGTTTATGTAGTGAACGACCAGGGAATTAGTGATGCGTATTACAAAATTAAGGTGAATGATCAGCTGGCCATTCGTAACGTTCAGAATTTCGAATTTGGCGCAACTGCAGGGGGCAGTAATACCAATTCATCATCTGGCAGCAGCCAAAATACCCCAGGTGGAAGCATTCAAAATGTACTTTCATACCCGGTAGATCTTGATGGGAAAGTAAATTTACCAGCTATCGGAAAGGTAGATGTGCTGGGCTTAAGCCGACGGGAAGCAGCCATCAAAATTCAGGATATATATAAAACCAGGTTATTAAAGGAACCCATTATCGAACTTAGTGTAGTTAATTTGAAAGTTACTTTATTGGGCGAATTTGGCAAACAGGGCAACTTCCTTCTGGAACGTGACAACACCACGTTAATTGATATCATCGGTGAAGCAGGCGGAATCAGCAAAACAGCCGATCCAAAAACACTTAAAATCATTCGTGGTGATCGTACAAACCCGGAATTAATTTACGTTAATTTAAACGACATTAATAGTTTAGCCAGCAAAAAATTAATTCTTCAAAACCACGACATCATCGTACTCCAACCAACCAAAAGCGCAGCCACGAGCGATAAATTACAAAGTCTGAACAACATTTTGCAACCATTACTGGTCGTAGTCAATTTAGCGGTGCTCATCTTCACGGTTACGAGGTAGTTAGTCGTTAGTCGTTAGTCGTTAGTCGTTAGTCGTTAGTCGTTAGTGAAAACAATTTTGGAATGATGGTTTCTATTTACTCTTTTTTAAAAAATTTTACTTTCTAATCCCCCAATCTTTATTTCACGCCGTTTCACTTCAGGGGGAAGGTGCCAACAGGAAGATAGGACCTCAGCTCTTTGAAACAAAATTATTCGAAACTTTTTTTGTTTCACAATAATGTTTCAAATCTGTATCGGCGCAAATAGAGATTAACGGCAGTTGCTGCACAACCCGCTACCATTAAGTTTAATTTAAATTCATCCCTAAAGCCCAAACCAAATAAGTTAAAATACAGCTAACACTTGCAAAATATCATCAACCTGCAGCAACTCATTCGTCTTTTTCCATTGACGAATCTCACTAAGTACAAAACATTTATAATAATATCATTTCTTTTGAGAAATTGATTTTATCTTTATGTATTAATGATTGCTCCCCAAACTTCAAAAACAAAACACATTGACAGAGTTAGTGCAAGAGAAAAAGGCTGTTAGCCAGAGTATCGATTTTTATAAAATATTCCGGGTATTTTTAAGCAGGTGGTATTGGGTGGCGGCAACGGTTACTATTTCGCTTTGCGGTGCCTGGCTTTACCTGTGGTATACCCCTCCTATCTATCAAACAGGAGCTTCATTAAAATTAGAAGAAAGTAACCCCACTATCGGAACCGGCGGCGGCCAAATGGCCATGCAAAACTATAACTACACCGATAAAATTCAGGCAGAAAGTTTTACCATTCGCAGTAACGAAGTAATTGCCAACGCCGTAAAAACGCTTGATTACAAAATTAGTTACTATTTAAAAGGCCGTGTCCGCACAACCGAGCTTTACCCAAATGTGCCGTTTGTAATCGAAATTACTAAACAAGACAGTGTTAATTTTAGCCGTTCGCTCTATTCGGCAACAGGGAAAGATGATAAACATTTTGAACTCGCACCTGCGGATAACGAAGATCAGAAAGTCACTTATCAATACGGACAACTGATTAATACAGGTAACATGTCATTCCGGATTAAAGATAGAATTCCGGTAAATAGCACCTACCAATTTAAATTTAACAGTCAGGACGATTTTATAGGCAGAGCAATGGGTGGCTTAAACATTGGCGAAGCCGCAAGGTTTACCAACGTAATGGGACTGAGTCAAACCGATGGAAATGCCGTTTTCGCAGCCGACATCCTCAATGCCATTATGAAAGAATACGTAAAGTACGACGTCATTCAGAGGAGGCGATCAGCCAACCAAACGGTAGATTTCATTAATAACCAACTGGGATTTATCAATACCGAAGCCGGAAAATCAGGCAATACCTTAGCCAATTACAAAACCCGCAACAACATGGTAGACATGAGTTCTTCCACTTCCATGACTGTTGGGAAACTAGCTGATTTCGAAAAACAAAAAACAGAACTTAACCTGAAACAATTGGGCATAAAACAACTTCAGGAACAAGTAAACAGCAATAAGGCGAAAGTAGAAATTGGTTTAGACCTGGAAGGAGACATCAATTCCGGAATGGGAACTTTGGTTACCAAACTAAACTCCCTGCTGGCAAACAGAGAAGCGAAGCTTAGCCAGTTTAACAGCGATTCGCAACCCATAAAACAAATTGAACAGCAAATTTCAAATATCAAGACCAGCATTAGAAACGCTGTTGCCGGGATGCTGAGACAAAACGAGCAAACCATCCGCTATATTGATAGTCAAATTTCAGGCGTTACACAGCGCATGAGTTCCATTCCACAAAAGGAACAAAACTTTGTGAAGTTACAAACCAATTTCGAAGTAAATAATAAGGTTCGCTCTTACCTGTCCGAGAAAAAACTCGAAGCAGAAATGAATGCGGCGGCAATTGTGCCTGGTGCATCAATTGTGAACCCGGCTTATCCTTCATATTATGCCATTTCTCCAAACGGAAACAAAGCCTATAGTACTGCTTTAATGTTAGGTTTAGCATCAGGCTTTGGATTGATTTTACTCGTTCGCTTCCTCAATCCTTATATCTACGATAAGGAAACAGTAGAAGGTTTAACCCACACCCCTATTATTGGTGTGATCCGTAAATTTTCTGATTATATAGATCAGGATAGCAGACAAGCACTTTCACTATCGAAACCCAAATCCGTATTTGCAGAATCTGTCCGATCGGTGAGAACGAACCTGAGTTTCCTCGCCAGTCATAAAGAAAGTAAAGTTATCTGTATAACCTCCGAGGTATCAGGAGAAGGAAAATCATTCGTTACCATTAACCTGGCCAGTACCCTTGCTTTAATTGAAAAGAAAATAATATTAATAGCTGCAGATCTAAGAAAATCGAAATTACACAGGGCATTTGGCAGCGACAATAAAAAAGGCCTCAGTTCATTACTATCCGGACAGTCAACTTTAGAGCAGGTGATGATTCATGATGAAGTGCACCACATCGATTTCATTCCAGCCGGGCCGGTACCGCCAAACCCGTCAGAATTACTGCACAACGAAGCCATGAAAGATTTGCTGTCCAAACTTCAGCAGCAGTATGATTATGTTTTAATTGATACCGCACCAGTGGGTCTGGTTTCAGATGCAATTCCGTTAATCAGATCAGCAGACATCAACCTATTTGTAATCCGTTCGGGCGTTTCACAGCAGCGTGCGGCCAACATTCCCGAACGTCTATCCAGAGAATACGGCTTAAGTAATCTGGCAATTATTTTAAATGCCTTTGGTGATGATGCCCTGCACTCGAACTATTATACCACCGATTATTCCCGCGGAGGAGGCAACAGTACTTATTATTATTCAGACTATAGTGGTTACTCCGGATCTGGTTATTACGACGATGAAAACCGGAAATGGTGGATGTTTTGGAAAAAGAAATAGTTGTTAGTCGTTAGTCGTTAGTCGTTAGTCGTTAGTCGTTAGTCGTTAGTCGTTAGTCGTTAGTCGTTAGTCAAAACAATTTCGGAATGATTGTTTCGCTTTATTCCATATTTTTTTTTTAAAAAAACATTCACCTTTTCATCTTTTTGCCATAAAAATCATGACCACAAGTCTTTTCCTTTCAATGGCAAAGGTGCAGACAAGCAGATTGAAGCACTTTGATTTATCTCAACAAAAAACCATAAAAAATCAAACCAGAACACAGTTAAATAAGTATTTTTGCCTGTACCCCAGATGCTAACTATATTATAAAGATGACTCGCCTTAAAAGCCATGCCCATTATATTAGTAAAAAGATCAATAATGTAATTGAGATATTACCCAAATCAACTTTAGCGAGATTAATTTAAAAATATGATCGATAACAGTTATCGTTGGTATCCGGTTTATACCCGTTCCCGGGCGGAGAAGAAGGCTTTTGAAGAATTAAACAGAAAAGGCATTACCACTTACCTTCCCCTTCATAAAACACTCAAACAGTGGAGCGATCGCAAAAAATTTATTGAAGAGCCCCTCCTTAAATCATATCTCTTTGTGTATATTTCAAGCAAAGAATATGCAGAAGTACTCATGACGAATGGCATTGCCAGATTTTTATATTTTTCAGGGAACATAGCATCAATGCCCGGGCAGCAAATTGAACACCTGAAATTACTATTAGCAACCGAGCAAGAATTAGCCGTATTTGATTATGATATCAAACCCGGACAAAAAGTGCTCGTAAAAGCAGGTCCATTTAAAGATATGATAGCGGAAATGGTATCTGTACAAAATAAACAGCGCATCATATTGCGATTAGATAATATCGGTTATTCTATAGAAATCAATACTTCGGTCGCGTTTGTAGAACCGATTTAAGTGTAGCAGATTCTTTGGGGTTAAATATCTTTTTTAAAGAATGGCTCAAGGCACATAAATCCCTTGAGTAACCTATAAAAATTAAAATGCAAAAGTTGAACAGTTCTTAAACTATTTAGCTTTGTTAACAATACATCAGGCTGAGTTGTCCATTCGATAACCAGCATGTTTAAAACAATAATCGGTTCATTTTTTAAAAAAGAAATGTGACTGAAGGGGCGAAGCTGCGTCCGGCCATCAGACCAGTTGACAATCAAAAATTAAAACATTCCGGAAAACTTAGCGTCAGCGGAATTGAATTCGTGGTTGTACAGCCAGTTAAATAATGTGTAGAATAGCAGGAATTATAGATAAAAACGCTGATCTGGAACAATTGGAAAACGACATTAAGTTAATGTGCGATTCCATGCAACACGGAGGCCCGGATGATGAAGGCTTTTATGCTGACGATTCCATTGGTCTCAGATTTGGACACCGCAGGTTAGCATTGATCGACCTCTCTTCGCGAGGGCATCAGCCCATGCAAACTCCAGGAAAAGAGTCCATCATCACCTTTAATGGTGAAATTTATAATTTCCGCGAGTTAAAAGCAGAATTATCAACATCAGGCTACCAATTTCAAACTGAAAGTGATACAGAAGTCATCCTTGCCGCCTACCAGATCTGGGGAACTAAAAGCTTCCAGAAATTTAATGGAATGTTTGCTTTTGCAATCCATGATCAAATCAAACAGCTCACTTATCTCGTTCGCGATCCATCAGGAATCAAGCCTTTATACTATTCTACCCAACAAAACCGGCTGGTATTTTCTTCTGAAGTAAAGGCTTTTGAAAAAATTAGTTACCCATACGTTGAAGAGCCAAAGTGGAAGATTTATTTTCTGGCTTTCGGACATATCCCCCAGCCTTTCACCACGCTTCAGGCAGTATTCTCGTTGAAACCGGGAAACTTTCTGACCTGGAATCACCAACATCAAACTTATGAAATCACATCATTTGAAAAAATAGCACCGGCGAAAACAGTTACCGCAGCAATAGAAGCCGTAACTCAGGTGAACAAAACGCTGGAAGATGCCGTTAATTGTCACCTCATTGCAGATGCACCAATCGGTGTATTTTTAAGTGGCGGAATAGATTCCAGCATCATTACCCTTTTAGCCGATAAGAAAACTGGACAAAACCTCAAAAGTTTATCCATAAATTTTGGTGAGAAAGCATTTTCAGAAGAAAAATATCAACAACTAATTACTGCAAAAACCAGCGGAATCCACCAGACTTATCTGGTAGAAGAACAAGATTTAAATGCCAGCTTTGAAACGATTATGCATGCAATGGATCAACCCACTAATGATGGCATTAATTCCTGGTTTGTAAATAAATATGCTAAAGAAAATGGCTTAAAAGCTGTTTTATCCGGAATTGGCGCAGATGAACTTTTCGGCGGATACCCATCATTCAGCAGAATGGGAATAATCAAGGCACTTAAAATGTTGCCCCCTTTTATACTGCGCTTTTGCAGAAAGCTACCGTCAGAAAAGTTAAAAAGAATCTACTACCTCAGTTACCGGAATCCAATTGGAGAATATCTTTTCCTTCGTGGCTTTTATATTCCGGAAGCCATTGCTCGAATTTTAAATATCAGCAAGAAAGAAATCGATCAGTTGTTCGAAAACTTTCCTATTGATGAAAAAGTAAGTCAATTAAGTGGACCCGAAAGAGCCTCCTGGTTTGAAACACATATTTTCATGCAAAACCAATTGCTAAAAGATACCGACTTTATGAGCATGAGTCATGGAATAGAAGTCCGTGTTCCCTTTCTGGATCAAAACTTCCTGGAAACGATTGATGGCATTGCACCACAACAAAGATTTCCGGCCGAGAAAAAAGGGTTATTAATTGAAGCATTTAAAAACATACTCCCCGAAGCCGTTTGGAACCGGCCAAAAATGGGGTTTAGTTTCCCGCTTCAGCAATGGTTTATCAAAGGAGGTCAGATTTCCAATGAACAGCTGTACGCAGGAAACGGATTTGCCAAACAGCAGATTCAAAAGTTCAAAGCAGGCAAAATGCATTGGTCAAAAGCCTTCGCACTTTACCAGGTATTTATAAAAAATTAAGCCAGAAAGGCCCGCAAAAAACATAAAACGATAAACGAACAACCAAAAACGAACAACGATAAACGACCAACGACCAACGATAAACCCTTTGAAAAACGAGAAAATCTTATTTTTAAGTTTACATAGTTTCAGCTTAACAGGCGGCATAGAAAAAGTATGCAGGTGCGTGAGTAAAATCCTTTCTGATTTAAATACATTATCAAAAAATAATCACCAGTTATTGAGCCTTTATGATGATCAGCCCGACTCTAAGTACATTGATGCCAAAAGTTTTAAAGGCTTTAATGGGAAACGATTAGCCTTTCTTTTTAACACGATCAGGATAGGTTTAAATGCCAATACGATTCTTTTAAGCCATATTAACCTATTGCTTTTTGCCTGGATTTTGAATAAAATTCAACCAAAAAAACGAATTATTCTGATTGCTCACGGCATCGAAATCTGGACTGAACTTCCTAAATGGAAAACCAGATTCCTACAGAAGAGTACAGAAGTTTGGGCAGTTAGTGAGTATACAGCAAGGCAAATCCAAAAAATACATCACCTGGTTCCCGCAAAAATCAAAATCCTGAACAACAGTCTGGATCCATTTTTTTCCATTCCAGCCGGTTTCTCGAAACCTGGGATGCTTTCGCAACGATACCAGCTTTCCAGCAGCACAAAAGTACTATTTACTTTAACCCGTCTATCTTCTCAGGAACAATATAAAGGTTACGATCAGGTCATATTGGCTTTAAAAAACCTGCCTGAAGATGTAATTTACATCTTAGCGGGCAAGGCCGATGAAAAAGAAGAAGCAAGAGTATTAAGCCTGATCGCAGCACATAAACTGGTCCACCGTGTAATCCTGACTGGTTTTTTAGCTGAAGATGAGGTTCAAAAACATTTCCTGCTGGCTGATCTATTTGTGATGCCAAGCAAAGGAGAAGGTTTCGGAATTGCCTTTATCGAAGCCGCAGCATGTGGTCTTGCTTCCATCGCAGGCAATGCCGATGGCAGCCGGGATGCCTTGCTGAATGGAAAACTGGGAGATTTTGTCGACCCAAACAATGTTGAGGAGCTTTCCAAAGCAATTGCCAAACATTTAGCGCTTCCGAAGTCAGCAGCCGATGCACTACACCTTCAAAAGCTATGTTTAAATGCGTTCAGTTTTGAACAATATAAAACCAACTTTCTAAATCTATTATCAAATTAGATGAAGTACCCTCAGCAAAATATGCCTGACAAAAAAGAAGCTTTACCGGCATCCTTTTCGCAAAAAAAAGTAGTCAGTTTTTCACCTTTTTATGGAGCATAAAGAAGAATATAACTGGACGATCGAAGCAAAAGCTTCCTTATTCGATTTAAGAATAAATGAAATCTGGGCCTACCGGGATTTGTTATGGCTCCTCGTACGTCGGGATTTTGTATCCTTCTACAAGCAGACCATTTTAGGGCCACTCTGGTTTTTCATCCAGCCCCTTTTTACCACCATCATCTTCACTTTTATTTTCGGAAACCTGGCAGGTATTTCTACCGATGGTTTGCCGAAACCGTTATTCTACATGGCAGGTATAACCGCATGGAATTACTTTGCAGACTGCTTAACCAAAACATCAACCGTATTTAAAGACAATGCCGGTATTTTCGGAAAAGTCTATTTCCCAAGGTTAATTATGCCACTCAGCATTGTAGCAAGCAACCTGGTGCGCTTTGGTGTGCAAATGCTGCTCTTCCTGCTGATGATGGCTTATTATTATTTTATAGGTGCAAAATTCAACATTACCTGGGCCATTTCGCTCTTCCCAATTATTGTGATATTAATGGCCTTGCTGGGCTTAGGTGCTGGAATGATCATTTCCGCAATGACCACAAAATACCGCGACCTGGCTTTTCTCGTTTCATTCGGAGTGCAACTGTTAATGTACGCCACCACAGTTATTTATCCGTTATCAGAAGCCATAAAAAAATACCCGGCCTATGCCTGGATCATCAAATACAACCCCATGACACCCATCATCGAAACTTTCAGATATGGATTCCTTGGCGAAGGAAGCTTTAGTTGGGAAAGTTTAGGCTATGCTTGTGGAGTAACACTCGGTTTGTTGGTTTTCGGAGTTGTGGTATTTAATAAGGTAGAGCGGAATTTTGTGGATACTATTTAGGTTGGGGAGTTGGGAAGTTGAAGAGTTGGGGAGTTGAATAAAAATATTATCTTTAAATAATCATCCTTTATTTATTTGAATATTAAACTAAATAAAGATTATGTATGTATATCCATTCGAAAAATTAGAAGTTTGGCAATTGTCTAGAAAATTCAGAAAAGAAATTTATAGTTTAGTTAATCAATTTCCAAGAGAAGAAATGTTTGGTTTAACCAGTCAAATAAAACGGTCAGCAAGTAGTATTGGTGACAATATTTCTGAAGGATCAGCAAGAATTACCGCTAAAGACCGAGCGCATTTTTTTGTTATTGCCTATTCAAGTGCAATTGAAACTGTAAATCATTTAATTGGTGCATTAGATTTACTGTATATCTCAGAACATGATTACTTGACATTAAGACTTAAAATAGAAGAAATACACAAATAAGTTAAATGCACTACATAAAGCCCAGTTTAGAGCTAAGTCTTAAAACAACTTAATATCAAAACCCACACCTTACCAAAATACAACTCACCAACGTCACAATGCCTCCAGCCATAAAAGTAGAAAACCTCAGTAAAGCTTACCAACTAGGTCAAATTGGCACGGGTACCATTAGTCGGGATTTAGAGCGTTGGTATGCGCGGGTACGGGGAAAGGAAGATCCGTTTTTGCGAATCGGAGAAAGTAATAATCAAAATACCAGGAGCGCGAGTGATGTAGTCTGGAGTTTGAAAGACATTAATTTTGAAATTGAACAGGGGGATGCAGTGGGTATTATTGGCCGGAATGGCGCAGGTAAAAGTACACTCCTTAAAATCTTAAGCAAAGTAACTGCCCCTACTACAGGTAAAATTTCAGGAAAAGGAAGAATTGCGAGCCTGTTAGAAGTAGGTACAGGTTTCCACCCGGAATTAAGTGGAAGAGAAAACATCTTTTTAAACGGTGCCATTTTAGGCATGCGTAAAAAGGAAATCCAACGTAAACTCGAAGAAATTGTAGATTTTGCGGGAATTGAACGCTACCTCGACACACCCGTGAAACGCTATTCATCGGGCATGTATGTACGCCTGGCCTTTGCCGTTGCAGCACACCTGGAATCGGAAATCTTAATCGTAGATGAAGTATTAGCCGTAGGTGATGCAGAATTTCAAAAGAAATGTTTGGGTAAAATGGGCGAAGTGAGTAAAGGTGAAGGTAGGACGGTGTTGTTTGTGAGCCATAATATGACCGCCGTATTAAACCTTTGTAGTAAAGGAGTTATGCTTAAAAATGGAAAGGTTTCATTTTTCGGGAATATAAGCAGTACAATTGAAGCATATCATAATGAAAGTCAAACTTCATCATTGATAATTCCCCGGAAAAATAAAAAGGTTTATATTACTGATTTTTATTTAGTTAACGATCAAAACATCAAAACGACTACCATTTCGCTCCATTCATATACAAAATTTGTAATAAAAATTTTCTCAAAAGTAGCTAAACAGCCAGTTAATGTTGGCTATGGAATTGATGACATTTATGAAAATAGATTATTTACACTGTTTTCAAAATTTTATGGAAAAACATATTCTTTAAAAGTTGGTGAAAACATAATTGAATGCTATATAAGCTCCATGATACTAAAACCTAATAATTACAAAATTAAAATTTTTGTTGGAAATGACTTTGAGACGCTTGATTATTATGAGGATGGTATTAATTTTAAAGTAGTTCCGAGAGAGAATGTTTTTCTCGAGCTACCTGATGCAAGCCAAGGTTCGTTGGTATTGAATCATTATTGGAGTTAACTTAATATGAATAATTTAGAAGAAGAAATATTCTGCCTCAATTTCGAATTAAATAGTTTTGCAGAGGTTATGATAAAACAGGAATCCGAAAGATGGCTTCCTTCATTTGCGCACAACGTTGTAGAACATGACCATATAGAGAGATATAACCTCGCTTCAAAATATGTAAAGGACAAAAAAGTATTGGATTTAGCCTGCGGAGCTGGAAAAGGAACTTCTATATTAGCTACAGAAGGTAAAGCAAAAAGTGTTTTGGGGGGTGATTTGAACATCAATGCGGTTCGGTATGCAACACATCGCTATAAAGAGGAAAACAATAGCTACCAAGTTATTGATGCTTTAAATCCAAACCTTGAACCTTCTTCTTTTGATGTTGCTGTAAGCTTTGAAACTATTGAACATCTGCCAGACCGAGATCGTTACTTGAAGAACGTTAAAACATTATTAAAAAGAGATGGAGTATTTATTGTTTCCACCCCTATATCATCAAAACCTATAGACGATAAACCTGAAAACCCTTATCATCTAATTGAGTGGGGGTTTATAAATTTCCAGAATTATATTAAGACCTATTTCGACATTGAAGAAGTTTATATACAGCTCTATCCTAAAAAAGCGCATCTTCAATCCGGCTTATATAATAGAACTATGAGAAAATTAGGATTTAAAAACTTTAAGAATCAAGTTCAGGAACAATTTATCTCAAAACTCGAAAAATTCGAAAATCAGTATTTGTTAAGTGAGATTGGTTATGATAGGATAGGTTACCAAATACTGATATGTAAAAATAGATGATAAATCTAGCTATCATTATTCCTGCATATAAAGAAACCTATATGGAAAAGGCATTAATTTCCATTTCAAAACAAACGAATAAAAATTTTAAAGTATATGTTGGCGATGATTGTAGTCAATACGCTATCAAATCAATATGTGATAAATTTAAAAACAAGATAAATTTATCGTACCATAGATTTGATACAAATTTAGGCAGAAAAGACTTGGTTTCACAATGGCATAGATGCATTAATTTAATGAATGATGAGAAATGGATATGGCTTTTCTCAGATGATGATTTAGCAGATCAACATTGTGTAGAAAAATTCTACGAGGCACTGAAGGTAACTAACTCCTTTTACGACGTTTACAGATTTAATACAACAGTAATTGATAGAGATGATAAGTTTATTTCGCAGGCAGTAGAAAGTCCGCAGTTAGAAAATCCGATGCGCTTAACATTGAATATACTGAAGTGGAACAGAGGAAATTCGATGCCTGATCACATCTTTAAAAAAGCTAAGTATAATGAGTTGGGAGGCTTCATTAACTTTATTCAAGCTCAAGGAAGTGACTGGGCCACTTCAATTAATTTTTCATACCCAAAAGGGCTTTATACAATTGCTGGACCCCATGTTTACTGGAGACAAAGCGGTCAAAACATTTCCTCAGAAGCATCAAGGAATAAAGCAAAGCTAATTTTCGGCCACCTACAATTTATATCTTGGGTAAACGAAAGATTTAAAAAAGAAGATGAAACAATTTATGGAACTAAAATTTCTGAGATTAAACAAGAATCAAAAAACAATCTGGAAATGGTAATCAAATTCCATTACAAGGGGATTCCGTTTCTTAAGTTTTTTAATATATCTATGAAGATTTCCTCAATTTTTAAGGAATCAATATTTAAGTCAGCATGGTTTTGTTTGAAGATTAATTATCGGGTTTTCAAATACAAGTATTAAGATGCAGAAAGTCAATACTTTTATTTCTATAATCATTCCCACCTATAATTCTGCTTTAACTATCTCTAAGTGTATAAATAGCATATTAACTCAGTCTTTTGCAAATTTTGAAATTATAATTCAAGATGGAATATCTAAAGATAAAACTCTGGATATTATTGCCAATTTTAAAGATAAAAGGATAATAACTTATAGCGAAGCTGACCATGGAATTTACGACGCGATGAATAAGGGAATTGATAAAGCCAATGGTAAATGGTTCTATTTTCTTGGAAGTGATGATCAGTTATATAACAATGATGTTTTTCGAAAAATCTACGAAATCACTAAAATTACCAAAGAAAAAGTGATTTATGGTAATGCATTGATAATGGGGAATGCGGGCTGGGCAAAAAATCGGCAAATTTATGATGGCGAATTTAACTTAAAAAAAATCCTGAAAAGGAATATTTGTCACCAGGCGATTTTTTACAACCACTCATTATTTAAAGAAATAAGATTTAATCAACAATATCATGTTTGTGGAGATTATGATTTAAATCTTAAGCTTTTTTCACAACACCGTTTTAAATTTATTGACTTTATAATTGCAATATTTAACGGCGGAGGAACTAGCGTAGTAGCAAAAGACAATCACTTTAATCTTGCAAATTGTATCATAGATTATTTTTACCTAAAACTTTACAAATCTGAATTTTCACATTTAAAAAATGTCATACGCTCTAAAGCAATCACCTCTTCAAAGCTTTCGGCAAAAGTTTATTTAAATGCTGTGTATCTAAAACATAAAATCTGTACCAATGCCGACTAAAATTAAACCTATCGCTATCCACCTACCCCAATTTCATCCCTTTAAGGAAAATGACAATTGGTGGGGAAAAGGTTTTACAGAGTGGACTAACGTAACCAAGGCTAAGCCGCTTTTTAAGGGGCACTACCAACCCCATAGGCCTGCAGATTTAGGTTATTACGATTTAAGACTGGAAGAAGCAAGACAAGCTCAAATAGCTTTAGCAAAAGAATTTGGGATCTTTGGATTCTGCTATTATCACTATTGGTTTAACGGTAAATGACTGATGCATGAACCTCTAGATAGGATGTTGAAAAATAAAAAAGAAGATTTTCCTTTTATGTTTTGTTGGGCTAATGAGAATTGGACGAGAAGATGGGATGGACAGGAAAATGAGATATTAATTAGGCAAAACTATAGTGAAAAAGATACTACTGAACACATGGAATTTTTGTGTAAGACCGTATTCAACGATGAAAGATATATCAAAATAGAAGGTGCTCCTGTTTTTATAATTTACAAAGCTTCAATTATTCCTGATGTACAGAAATTTATTAACAGTGGAAATAGAATAGCCAAGGAACATAATTTTCCGTCTATCTATTTTCTTTGCATGGATAACTTCATCACTCAAGATGCTTCAACTTTAGGTTTTCAAGGAAGTGTCCATTTTCAACCAGACCATCGGTATTTAAAAAAAGTTCAGGAGAATTTTTTTGGAAGAATTTTAAACAAGCTAAGAATTAAGTCTTCCTTCTTAATTAAGAATCATTACCAGCTTTATAGTGACTATGTATCTCGAGTCCTAAAATACGATTTCACAATATCTAGAAATATATTTCATGGAATTACTCCGGGCTGGGATAATAGCCCAAGAGTAAAAAAAGGAGCACTAATATTAGACAATTCTGATCCTGAGATATTTAGATCCTGGCTTAAGCATATTATTGCAATTGAACTTAACAGAGAAAGAGATGAAAAGTTTATATTTATTAATGCATGGAATGAATGGGCCGAAGGAAACCATTTGGAACCTTGCAAAAGATGGGGAACTGAATTCTTAAAAGTAATTAAAGAAGAATTTGGATAATATGATTGCCTTCACCATATGTGCTAACAATTACTTAGCTAAAGCCTGTGTACTTCTAAAATCTATTAAATTACATAGTAATATAAAAGTTTATCTATTCCTGGCAGATAACAAGGCAGATGGTATTGATTATAATTCTTTAGGATTCGATAGTGTGATTGTGCCTGAACAATTGGAAATTGAAAATTTACAATGGCAGTTAGAAAATTATAATATTATCGAATTTAACACTGCACTAAAAGGACCAGCATTTAAATACTTGTTTTTAAAGACATCGGCAGATATTATATATTATTTTGATCCCGATATTAAAGTTTACCAGCCTTTAGAATCATTTAATAATTTCTGGAATGGTAAATCAATACTTCTTACGCCACATATTTTATCTCCCATTCCTTTTGATGGTTTATTTCCAGGAGAAAATCTCTTTTTAAATCATGGTATTTATAACTTAGGTTTTCTAGGTTTAAAGCGATCGGTAATGGCTAACAATTTCTTAAACTGGTGGAGCGAAAGATTAGCAGAAAAATGTATCATAGATCTGAATGAGGGTTATTTTACAGATCAGATATGGATCACGTTAGTTCCTTTACTGTTTAACGATGTAACTATTCTTGGGCATCCAGGCTTTAATGCTGCATACTGGAACCTGCATGATCGCTATATTATTTTTAAAGATGGCAAAGCCGCTGTGAACGATGCAGAAGAACTGTATTTTTATCATTTTAGCAGCTTTGATGTAACACTCCAAAAATTAGTGCCATCTGATAATGCACGATACAATTTCAACAATCGAAGTGAAATGACTGCACTTTATGAAGATTACCTGAATGATCTAAAGCAATTTGAAACAGCAAACTATAAATCTTTTTTATACTTCGATGGTCTTTATCCAAAGCCAAAAGGAAACAATATTTCTTTGATGGATAGAATAATAAGAAGAATACGCCGATAGTATTATGAATTTTCTTTTTATCTCTGAAAACTTACCTATAGATACCTACGCCAGCGAAGTTGTATTCTACCGGCACTTTAAGAAATTAGTAGAAAACGGGCATTCTGTTCATATTTTAACAGATCAAAATTCTTATACCAATAGGAAAAAGGATCTATGGAGTAAATTCAAAGTGCATATTCTACCAAACAGAAAATGGTATTATTTGCCATTTAAACCTTTCGGAATACTTAAATATATACGATTTTCACATTACTATTACACTTATACAAAGAACCTCATTGTAGAACAAAAAATAAACAAACTCATTGGTTACATTAGTGGCAATTTTTTAATGGCATTTGCTGCATTTGTTCAAAAGAAAACCAGCCTCCCGCTGATTAGTTTTTTTCATGATGATACCAATGAACTGAACTTTGATGACGATAAAAAATCCATTAATCACAATACCATCGAAATTTTAAATGCGAGTGCTAAAGTTTTTATTGCATCTGAAGCATTCAAAACTAACTGGAGTAAATATTCTCATAAATTTTGCTTACTATATCCCATACCAACAGATAACATAACTTCAAAATCTATATACCCAAAGCTCACAAATCTTGAAATAGGCTATTCTGGCAGTGTCTATAATGAGATATTGCCTTCATTAGAGAAGTTTTCTGGCTACCTTGCAGAAATGAATGCTAACCTTACAATTATTGGAAACAATGAAGCGGTTTATCAGCTTTCAACACAGTATAAACAGGTTACTTGCCTGCCTATGTTCGATACCGCTAAAGAAGCCAATAATTACCTGATAGTAAATTGTAATATCTGTCTGATAGCCTACCCTGAAAACATGATTGACATGCCCTGGATAAAGACCTGTTTTCCAAGTAAATTTATTCAGTATTGCATGCTGGGTTTGCCTACGTTAATTATTGCACCAATTGATTCTGCTTTGGGTAAATGGTGCACTCAGAACAGCTGGATACTATATTCTGAAAAGTATGATATTAAACTGATTAACCAGTTATTACACCAGGCTTTAACAAATGAAGACGTAGCAAAACAGGTTAAGCATCTACGAAATAAAGTATTTAACCCTAATATTTTACATCAAAATTTTGAAGAAACATTAATAGCCTAATAATTTAACAGAAACTTTTATTTTGATTCAGAACATCATTAATCATCTCTACCGGTATCCCACATCAAAATGGAAAACGATCCAACGTTTCGGTGGATTGGTCAGTTATAAAAAAATGCTGGCCGGAAGAAAAGCAATGATGAAAGCAAGTAAAGTGCTTCCCCCAATTATTTCAGACGGAGAAGGACATAAAATCTATTTCTTAACTGGCAAAAATTATCTTTACCAGACGCTATTTTGTGCCTATTCTTTAATAAAAATTTCTAAAACTCCATTCCAGTTTATACTGATAGATGATGGAACATTTGATCAAAAATTAAGTACCCAGGCGAATAAACAAATGCCAGGTGTAAAGATTATAACAACGAAAGAAATAGAAAACAACCTGGAATTGAAATTGCCGATTGCTAATTTTCCATATTTGCATTACAAAAGAAAAGTTTATCCTCATATTAAAAAACTAACTGATATCCATACTATTGGAAATGAACCTCACAAACTGGTGTTAGACTCAGATATGTTATTCTGGAATGACCCTGCGGAAATGATTAATTGGCTGAAAAGCCCAATAGGAAGTCTGCACATGGCTGATTGTGAAGAATCTTATGGCTACAGCATCAAATTAATGGAATCACTTTGTCAAACTAAAATTCCAGAACTCATAAATGTTGGCGCTATCGGTCTAAATTCAGCTACTATAAATTGGATTGATGTGGAGCATTGGGCGAAAACGTTAGAAGAAAAAGAAGGTGCATCTTATTTTTTAGAGCAGGCATTATCAGCTATGATTATCGCAAATCAGCTAAGAACAATATTAGCCCCACAAGATTACATCGTTAATCCAAAAAACGGAAAAGAAAGAAAAAAAGTTTTAGGCCATTATGTGGATTTGTCAAAGAAAGAATATTTTCAGACTGCATGGCTGTAACCACAAATTTAGGCCTCGTTTCATTTTGCATTCCGGCTTATAATGCTGAACGTTATATACGGTTCACCCTTGAATCAATCTTAAATCAATCTTATCCAGAGTTTGAAATTATAATTATTGATGACCACTCAACCGATCAAACATTAAACACTATTAGGCATATAGAGGACAAGAGATTTATTATCCAAAGTGCAGAAAGGAAAGGCGCTGCTGCTGCTAGAAATCAGGCGTTATTTTTGTCCAAAGGAAAATACATCATTTTTTTTGACGCCGATGACTGGATTCCTCCCAATTTTCTGGAAAGTCAGCTAAGCATGTTGCATTCAGAAATGGAAGTTGTAGTCTGTAAATGGGGAAGATTTTTCAATAATGACATTATTAATACTAAAATCAATCAACAGCAAATCCAAAAAGATTTAAATTTTAGAGAGTGGATATTAAATTATTGGAATAACAATACATCAATGACCTGTCCTGGTAGAATATTAATTCCAAAGGTCTTAATAGACCAAACAGGTACATGGGACGAGTCACTATCGCTAAATGATGATTTTCAATTTTTTTCACGAATCTTTAGCCAATGTAGCATAATCAGGTTTAATGATTTAAGCACTTTTCATTATAGATCAGGAATAAGTGGATTATCGTCTCAAAAGGGGCAAGTAGCCTATACTTCTTTTTATAGGAGCTTAAATTCTGGGATTGATTTAGCCCTTAATAAATATTATGATGACATTTTAATAAAGCGTGCGTGCGCAAATTTGTTGATGAGTTTTATTTATGAATGTTATCCAAACCATTCAGCGCTCACAGCAGAAGCGGAAGTAAAAATAATAGAGCTTGGGGGTGCTAATTGCAGATTCCCTGCGGCTGGAAAGACGAAAATATTAAGCAACTTTTTAGGCTGGAAAATGGCTAAGAAACTCAAATCACTAATTTATGAGAGGTAGATTTTCAACAAGTAGAAACGAAACATTGTCTTTTATACAATATCTTAACTTGCCCAAGGCATTCTATTTAGCAATCTTAAGAAAGTATTTCAAAATATACCCTAAATTACCATGGATACCGTTTTCTGCTGCCAGTAAATTGAATGAAATAATTAAACCAAATTGGATCATCTTAGAAATCGGTGCTGGAACATCTACTTTATGGCTGGCAAATAGGTCGAAAAAGGTAACCAGTATTGAGGCTAGCAAAGAATGGTTTGATACACTTAATTCAAAAATCAAATCTAAAAAAATTGGCAACATTGACTTAAGATTTGAATGGACCGCAGAAAAAATGTCTGATTTTAATGAGTATCCGAATAATCATTTTGATCTGATTTATATTGATGGAGGACCTCGTGAATTATGTTGTATAAACGCAATTCCGAAGGTTAAAAAGGGTGGGTATATCTATTTAGATAACTCAGACAGTGACGTACTTTCTGGAAAGGGTGCAGAAATACTTCAAGATTATGTTAATAATCCTTTGAACATAGAAAAGTTCATAGATTTTGTTCCAGGTAATTTCATGATCAATGAAGGTTTATTAGCTAGATTAGTTTGAAAATAGCCATCATAGCAGATCCGGAACTGCCGGTCCCTCCACTGCTCTACGGCGGTATTGAACGAATTATTGCAATGTTGGCGAATGGCTATGTCAACTTAGGTTATGAGGTAAGTTTGTTTGCACATGCTGATTCTAAAACAGCGGCAAAACTTTTCGCCTATACCGGAAAAACGAGTAGGCGTTTTTCAGATATCTTACAGAACTCATTTCTAATTAATAAGGAATTATTAAGTCATCGCTACGATATCATTCACAGTTTTGGCAGACTGATTTATCTATTACCTCAATTGCCTTTAAGTGTCCCTAAATTAATGAGCTATCAAAGGGAACCTACCATTAGCCAGGTTAAAAAAGCCAAAAAAATATCTAGAAGCAATTCGCTGGCCTTTACAGGATGTAGTGCTTACATCAGTAATCAAATACTACCCTATGCCCCAGCCTATCCAATTTTTAATGGTGTAGATCTAGCGTTTTATCATTTTAATAATGAAATTTCAGCAGATGCGCCATTAGTTTTCTTAGGTAGGATAGAGCCTATAAAAGGAACCCACACTGCCATCCAGGTAGCATTGGCAACCAAAAAGAAATTGGTAATTGCAGGAAATATTCCAAATGAATATATCAACTATTTTGAACAGGAAATCAAACCTCATTTATCTGATGAGATCACCTATATTGGTGCGGTAAACGATGAACAAAAAAATAACATTCTAGGTTCAGCACTGGCACTTTTAATGCCAATAGAATGGGATGAACCTTTTGGTATTGTGATGGCTGAAGCAATGGCTTGCGGCACTCCAGTGATCGGTTTCTATAGAGGTTCGGTACCAGAGGTGATTATCAGCGGAGTAAATGGATTTAGATGTAATACCCTGGAAGAAATGATTGTTGCAGTTAAATCTATAGGAACAATTGACCGAAAAACAGTTCGTGAAGATGCAGCGCAACGCTTTTCCTCTCATGTAATCATTAATCAATATTTGGATCTTTATTCTAAACTTATCAATAGTGAAGATTTCAATAGCTAACCCATCAGTAGCACCACATGTTAAACAAAATGTTACTGCCTATTTTGATAGCGGCGACTTAGATACCTTTTATACAACTTTCTTTTCACATCCGGCAAATAAATTTTCTGTTCTATTATCAAAAATTCCAGGGCTTAAGAAAGAGCTCAAAAAGAGATCGTTTGATAGTATACCAATAGAATATTTTGCAAGCAAACCGCTTTTGGAAATTGCAAGAAGCATATCTGCCAGAAAACTGAGTGCAAAAATCACAGATGCCGTCTGGCATCATGCCGAACTGTCATTTGATAAATGGGTTGCAAAACAAATTGAAGCTGGAACGATAGATGTGGTACACACTTATGAGCACTGCGCACTTGCTACATTAAAAAAGGCGAAACAAAAAGGAATTTACACAATCTATGAGCAGCTAAGCCAACACCACGCATTTTTTACCAAGCTAGCAAACCAACAATTACTGTTGTATCCTGATTTAAGAACGATTGATAACGATTTATTGGTAAATGATAAGGCTAAAAAGAGAAACGTTAGACGAGACAACGAACTGAAACTTGCAGACGTTACTTTATGTAATTCTTCTTTTACTAAAAAAACTTTAGTTGACGCCGGCATTGACGAAGGAAAAATAACGGTAATACCACTGGCTTTTCCTAAACCGATAAAAAAAGTTAGAAACAGAAGTAAGAACGAACCCGTAAAGTTCTTATATGCAGGAAATCAGTCATTGAGAAAAGGTATTCACTTATTGTATGAAGCCTGGAAGACCTGCAACTTTAAAACGAATGAAGCCGAGTTATGGTTGATTGGAAAAATGCAACTTCCTGAACATTTGAGAATGGATTTGCCAGGAAAAGTGGTGATAAAAAATACGATTCCGCACGAAGAGCTTCTGGCGCTATACAGTGAGGCAGATATTTTTGTTTTACCAACGCTGGCAGATGGATTTGGAATGGTGATTACCGAATCTATGTCGCAGGGTACTCCAGTAATTACCACAGAAAACAGTGCTGGTCCTGATATAATTAAACATGATGAAAGCGGTTGGATTATACCTGCTGGGGATCTAAATGCTTTGGTTAAACAGATGAAAACAATCGTTGAAAATGCTGCAGCGTTAGATAAGTTCAGTACCGCCGCATTAATGAGTGCTCATCGTTGGCAATGGCCTGACTACCGGAAATTGCTCAGTCAAAAAATAAGTTCATTATATAAGATGAACCTAGAAAGCTTCAATGCAGTCTAAAAAAATCTGTTTAATTACAACCGGACATATTTCTTCTAATCCAAGATTGATAAAAGAAGCGACTTCACTTAGCAATGCCGGATTTGAAGTCCATATAGTTTTTACTCAGTATGTAGAGCACCTGGTAATTGAAGATCTTAAGATTTTATCCTCGCATTCGAATTGGACATATGATCAGTTATTATGGACTCCTATCAATATGCTATTGAGATTTAAAACAGCAGTTTTTCAAAGAATTGCCAGATCAATTTATCCTGTGATCAGATTTAGGGAGTTAATAATTAACCGAAACTATGCCTGGCAACTTAAAGCAGCTAGAAAAGTTAAAGCAGATTTATACATTGCTCATAACCTTGGCGCTTTACCAGTCGCCGTAAATGCGGCAAAAAAAAATCAAGTCAAATGTGGTTTTGATGCTGAAGATTTTCATAGAAATGAAGTTAGCGGCGACCCCAATAGCTTTGATGTGAGATTAAAAAAACACATTGAAGACAAATACCTGAAAGAAATAGATTATTTTACTGCAGCGAGCCCTTTAATTAGCAAGGCTTACAAAGACTTATATCCAGATTTAAATCCAATACTAATCAATAATGTATTTGAAATAAAACATCAACCAAGACTGAATGCAAATATAAATTCGAAATTAAAACTATTTTGGTTCTCACAAACGATAGGTAAGGGAAGAGGATTAGAAGATGTATTCCAAGCAATTAACCTCATTAAAAATCCACTAATTGAATTGCATTTGCTTGGAAATTTATCAATTGATGACCAAGAATATTTTAACAACTTAGCTCATTTCGATATACAATACCACCAGCCTATTTCGGGCAATGAAATATTTGATCTGGCAGCAACATTTGATATAGGTTTAGCGCTGGAAAGAAATACCCCATTAAACAGAGATATTTGCTTAACCAATAAAATCTTCACTTACTTAATGTCTGGCTTAGCCATTATCTCCTCTAATACGCAAGCGCAACAAAAATTTATGGAAGAAAACCCCAACATTGGCAAAATATATCCGATTGGGAATGTGAATGCATTGGCAGATATTATTGTTGATTATTTCAATGATAGAACATTATTAAATCACTATAAAAAGAACGCATTCCATTTGGCAAAATCAAAATATAACTGGGAGATGGAACAAGAGAAATTCTTAGCAATTATTAAAACAGTTATTTAGTTGAAAAAAGTTCTCATCATCTCCCCCTACTTTGCCCCAGTTAATGCCGCGGATATGCAACGGATTAGGATGAGTCTCCCCTATTTTGCTGAATTTGGATGGGAACCTACTTTGGTGATGGTAAACCCAAAATATACAGATCTGCAAACTGATGTGCTTTTAAGTGAAAGTATACCCTCAAATGTAAAAATCCATCAGGTAAAAGCCTTTTCAAAAAAGTGGACGAGCAAATTTGGTATAGGAAGCATTGCTTTACGCGCTTTATGGTTCTACAAACAAAAAGTGAATCAAATCCTTCAAACAGAAAAGTTTGATCTGATTTATTTTAGTACCACTCAATTTCCTGTACTCATTTTGGGCCCATATTGGAAAAGAAAATTTAAGATCCCATATGTTATCGATATGCAGGATCCATGGTTTTCTACTTATTATGAAGATCAGCCGAAGGCCGAAAGGCCCGCTAAGTATTGGTTTTCTCACCGTCTTGATAAATACTTAGAACCAATCGCCTTGCAAAAAGCTGATGGGTTAATTAGCGTTTCGCAAGGCTATCTTGATACATTAAACGAGCGTTACCCAAGGTTAAAAATAGTACCTCAACAAGTAATCACTTTCGGTGCTTATCAAGAAGATTTTGAGATTGTTCGAAAAAACTGGAGTATATTCAAATTACCTTTTCAAAAAGATAAAGACCTCATTCATTTGGTCTATGTAGGCCGTGGCGGACACGATATGAAAGATGCAGTAACCTTGTTGTTCAATGGATTTAAAAAAGGCCTCGCCAATCGATACGAAGATTTCAGTAAATTAAGGTTTCACTTTATCGGCACCAGCTATGCACCTATTGGTACTGGAATTCAAACGATAAAACCAATAGCGGAAGAAATGGGCATTTCAGCATATGTGGAAGAAAAGACCGATCGTATTCCATTTTTTCAGTGTATTTTCACACTGCTGAACGCAGATGGTTTAGCTGTGATTGGGTCGAATGATCAACAATATACCGCATCAAAAACATACCCTTATATTTTAGCAGAAAAACCATTGATTGCATTCTTACATACAGAAAGTAGTGCAGCGAAAATTATTAAAGACTGCCATGCCGGCAAGGTGTTTTCAACAAATAAAGAAGATTCAGATATAGCAGAAGTTAGCAAAGAACTATATTCAATGCTTATAGAAAAGAAAAGTCCGGAGATTAATTGGTCAGAATTTGAAAAATATAGTGCTAAAAATTTGACAAAGAAACAATGTGACCTTTTCAATCAGGTTATAGACAGCCAAAAAACACAGAATTAATTGAAGTCTTTAGCCATCATCGTTACTCACCCTATTCAGTACTATATACCTGTTTATCAGCAACTGGCAAAAACATGCCGTTTAAAGGTATTCTATACCTGGGGAGAACAAGGGGCGGCCTCAAAATACGATCCAGATTTTCAAAAAACCATCTCCTGGGATATTCCTTTGTTAGATGGCTACCTATACGAATTTGTAAAAAATAGCGCTAAAAATCCGGGATCACATCATTACAAGGGAATCGTTAATCCAGACTTGATCAACCTACTCAAAGCGTTTCAGCCAGATGCCATTTTAATTTACGGCTGGGCATATCAAAGTCACCTGGCTGTGATGCGATATTTTAAAAGTAAAATCCCAATTTGGTTTAGGGGAGATTCGACCTTGCTGGATGGAACAAGCACCATGCGAAAAATGTTGAGAAAGGTTTTTCTAACCTGGGTTTATAAGCATGTAGACATTGCTTTTTTGGCAGGCACCGCTAATCATGAATATTTCAAAGCATACGGATTAAAAAAGAATCAACTGGTATTTGCACCACATGCTGTTGATAATAACAGATTTGCAACTGACCGATCTTCAGAAGCCTTAAAATTAAGACAAAACTTAGGCATTTCAGTGAGCGATACCTTAATTCTATTCGCTGGGAAACTCGAAGAAAAAAAGGACCCTTTACTGTTATTGCAGGCTTTTGTAGAAATTGATCAACAATCGCCCCAAAACGAACAACGATCTACTAAAAACCTCCAACAAACAACGAAAAACGAAAAACGACTAACGAATAACGACCAACCAAAAACGACCAACGACCAACCAAAAACCTCCAACACACACCTTTTATTCGTAGGAAACGGCGCGCTCGAAGAAACCCTGAAAGCGCAAACATTACAACATAAAAAACAGAACGTTCACTTCCTTGACTTTCAAAATCAAAGTCAAATGCCAGTAATTTATCAGGCTTGCAATTTATTCTGTCTACCTTCACGAGGGCCGGGAGAAACCTGGGGATTGGCCGTTAATGAAGCAATGGCTGCAGGAAAAGCTATTTTTGTCTCTAACCGTGTGGGTTGTGCAGGAGATTTGATTTCCGGTGGACTCAACGGTGAAGTATTTAATGCTGGCGATTTAGTTGATCTCAAAAATAAACTTCAGAAATTATTACTGGATCCGGCGCATTTACACCAGATGGGAGAAGAAAGTAAAGAAATTATCGAACATTGGACATTTGAACATCAAGTGGAAACATTTGCAAAAACATTAAATGAAGGGCACTAAGCACATTTATTATATTCTTTTATATTTACCCTACCTGCTCAGCGTAGTTTTTCGTTCCTTGCCCCATAGTTCCTATTTAATTGCATGGTTAGGGTCTTTCTTTATTTTCTTTGTTTGTTTCAAGGGATTTATAAAAAAACTTCCAGATGATTTACCCCTGTTTGAGCAGTTGCTGAGGCCCGTCTTCTTTCTCCAAATTGTATTTGCAGGTTACATGGCCTGTACGTCCATCTTTTTCTATATAAATACGCTGGGTTATGAATATTTCAGCTATGTTGGGAATAAAAGTTTTATATCAGAAGACATTTACAAATCAATTGCGCTTTGTCAGCGATATTATGTTTTGGGCCATGCTGCACTAACCCATGGATTACTTGCAGCAATGAGCGATCCACAAGAGAAAAAGTATCGGATTTATGCCCCATCCATGAGTAATTTGCTGCTCGGCATTTCAGTTCTGTGCCTCCCTATTGGCTATTTATTTTCAAAGGTTGGGAGCCTAAACCAGTTTAGTATTCAATTAAATGGGTTAAGTTTTGTTGCAGGAACCATTGCACTTGCATTTGCCATTCGCGAAAATAAGCGGGTTAACCTTTTAGCATCGTCCGGATTATTTGGATTAAATATGCTCTCAGCTTTAAACTCTGGTTTTAAAGAGCCAATTATAATCTGTGCATTGCTATTGGGAATCTTTCTGCTCCCGGTTTACGGGAAAAGAGTATTACCCGTACTCTTTTCCGTTTTGCTGGTGCTATTTTTTGTCCTTCCAACTTTTATCGGAAATTTCAGAAAAATCCAATCCGAAGGAGTTGATGCCTCAACCGCAAGAGATAAAAGCCTTGATCAAATTATAAACAATGATAATCTGGCAAAAGACTTGCAAGAAGATAACTGGGAATTTTTAACCGGCCGTTTATCGGAGATCAGTATGTTTATCAAGTACACAGAATCTACCCCCTATTTTATTCCCTATTATAAAACCAGCTTGTTTACCAACGCATTGCAAACCATTATTCCCCGCTTCTTTTGGCCGAACAAGCCCGATGTTGAACAAATGGTAATGGATCGGGTTTACGCAGCTAGGGTGGTTGATCAGCAAAGTGTTGTATCTGCAAAACCGGCATTTATTGTAGATTGTTACCTTTCTTATGGTGGAATTGGAATTTGGATAGGTTTATTTCTTTATGGCTTTATTGCACAACGCCTATCTGCAATGGCCGAAAGAATGTTCGCTGGCTACTTTATGGGTACAGCGGTAATGTTTGCGGGTTTATTTCAGATTTTATGGCGGGGAAATAGTTTGGAATTTCTGGTAAATGCCGTCTTCTGGAGTCTGATTACAATGTTCATTATTCAAAAGATTTTTAAAGCCAGGGGAATTCTTTATAAAGTTGATTAGTCGATTGAAAATTCTCCACATTACTGCTTCTTATAAACCTGCTTACATTTATGGTGGCCCCATTCAAAGCGTAGGTAAACTTTGTGAAGCAATTGCTATAGAAGCGCAACAAAATGGCATAGACCTGGAAGTGTTCACCACAACAGCCAATGGTTCTACCGAACTTGATGTGGATACCAGTAAGCCAGAGGATGTGAATGGCGTTCTTGTCACTTATTTTAAACGGTGGACAAAAGACCACAGCCATTTCGCTCCTGAACTACTCTTGCAGGTATGGAAAGTACTTCGTGCTGAACGGAATAATCAAAAAATCGTTGTACATATTCACGCCTGGTGGAATCTCGTTTCCGTTCTCAGTTGCCTCATTGCAAAATGGCATGGGGTTCCGGTGCTGCTCTCGCCCAGAGGCATGCTTACGGGCTACAGCCAAAACAACCGACATTCGTTCTTCAAAAGCTTAATTCATAAAACAGTAGGTGCGCGACTTTTAAAATATTGCCACATCCATGCCACTAGCCGGCAGGAAGTAAAAGACATTAATCTTATTTTCACACCGAAAACTATATCTGTAATCCCAAATTTGGTGCAAACTTCGGAGAAACAATCAAGCTACACAAACTTAAATTCAGCGAATGAACCTAATCTGTTTCGCATAATTTTCTTATCCCGGATAGAGGAAAAAAAGGGATTGGAACTTCTTTTCGATGCATTAGCACACCTAACAACATCATGGGCGTTAACCATTGCCGGATCTGGAGAAGAAAAGTATGTTGCAGGCCTGCAACAGAAAGCTACACAATTAAAAGTGGATCATCAGATAAAATGGATCGGTCAGGTTTCCAACCAGGATAAATTTAACTTGTTGGCCCAGCAAGATTTACTGGTGCTCACTTCGTATAATGAAAACTTCGCAAATGTGGTGATAGAGAGCCTGAGCGTGGGTACGCCAGTGCTCATCTCCGATCAGGTTGGCCTGTCTGATTATGTGCAGGAAAAAGATTTTGGCTGGGTTACGTCACTAGATCCGGCAGCTGTTCAGAAATCGTTATCCAGCGCAGCTGATGATCATAACAAACGAAATCTCATCCGCCAGGAAGCACCAATAATTATTGAGAACGATTTTAATGATGCCCGTCTCGTGCAAAAATATTTAAACCTATACCAAAACATTACCAATTGAGAAGTCCCATCGCCGTAATTATTTTAACGTTTAATGAGGAAAATAATATTAACGACTGCCTGGAAAGCGTAAAAGACTTTGCTGCAGAAATTTTCATCGTCGATTCTGGCTCAACAGATCAAACCCTGGAAATCCTCTCGGAATATCCGGTGCAGGTTTTCCAACATCCTTTCGAAAACTACAGTCAGCAACGAAATTGGGCACTTCAAAATCTCCCCATAACAAACAGCTGGGTGATTAACCTCGATGCAGATCAGCGACTAACAGAAGAATTTAAAACTGAAGTAAACCAGCACCTTAACAGTGGAAAATTAGAAAACATTAACGGCTTTCTGGCCAGTAGGAAAACCATGTTTATGGGCAAATGGATTAAGTATGGCGGCCACTACCCTACTTATCATGCCATGACATTCAGATTGGGTAAAGGAGTATGCGAACAAAAACTTTACGATCAGCATTATCTTGTTGAAGGAGAGATGATTAAACTGAAAGGAGATGTAATTGACCTGATTACAGAGTCGTTAAGCACTTTTACCCTGCGGCACGACAAATGGTCGACCCTTGAATCTGTTCAACAGTTTAGTAATGTCAATTCTTCAACGGCAACAATATCGGGTAAATTCAAAGGAGACTCTATGCAACGCAGGCGGTATTTTAAAAACCTGTATGAAAAACTTCCGCTGTTTGTACGGCCGGTACTTTATTTTATAGTGAGGTATTTCTTTCGCCTGGGCTTTTTAGATGGAACCCGTGGTTTGATCTTTCACTTTCTGCAGTGCTTCTGGTTTCGGTTCTTAATCGATGCCAAAATTTATGAACTTCGTAAAACAAAAAACAAATAAACCAGCAAACATGACCGATACTACCGTTAAAGACGCCAAGAAACAAGCTGATAGGAAAGCCATCAAGTTTATTGTGGGATTATTTGTTCTCTACATCCTTTTTAGCCAGGGAAATTTATTTATGTATAGCGTAATGACGCCGACCGGGCGTTTTTACAATCCTTACCTCGCCGAACACTTTGATTACATTCAGGGTTTAAAAACAGCTTTAATTACGCCAGCCGTATGGATTATTAAGTTATTTGGCTTCTATGCCATCCACAACGAAATGGACGTTTTAGTAGTTAATGGCCCCTATCTTCGAATCAATTATTCTTGCCTGGGTTTAGGCGTGATGAGTTTTTTAGCGGCTTTTGTTCTTGCCTTTCCTGCATCCTGGAAATCAACCCTCAAGATGTTAATCATCGGCCTGATCACCATCTATATTCTTAATGTATGTAGAATTGCCGGGCTTGGCTTGCTGTTCGGGTATTTCCAGAGTCAACGCAATTATTTCGATTATCACCACGAAATCTTCAATGTAATCGTTTATATCATCATATTTGTGATGCTTTACATCTGGATCAGGAAAAATACGGTAAAAGGTTAGAAGGTTGCAGAAGTTTTTCATTGTTGTTTGTTTTCGTTGATCGTTTTTCGTTGATCGTTGATCGTTGTCGGTTACCACTTTAGTTTTCAACTCTTACCTTTTCGCTTCCTTAAAATAAAAATGTTTTGTTAAAAACACAATTAAAGAAAAATTTTAATACCGGAGATTTTCAGATCGGGGCTTCTGGTTTGAAACAGTTGTTATGGTATTTTACCGACGTATTTTTTTTCAGGACGAAGGTTATCCCTTTTAGTGCTGTACTGGTATTTCTACTTCGCACATTTGGAGCCAAAATTGGTAAAGACGTTCGCGTCAAACCTGGGATTCAGGTAAAATATCCCTGGAAATTAGAAATCGGCAATAATTGCTGGCTGGCCGATTGTTATATCGAAAACCTGGATTGGGTAAGAATGGGAGAGAAATGTTGCATCTCCCAGCAAGCCATGCTTATGACTGGAAATCATAATTATAAGAAAACAACCTTCAATTTGTTGACTGCGCCTATTGTGTTGGAAGATGGTGTGTGGATGGGTGCAAAATCAGTAGTCGGGCCGGGAATAAAATTGTATTCACATTCAGTACTAAGTTTGAGTAGTGTGGCGGTCAGCGATCTCGCCGCTTATACCATTTATCAGGGAAACCCGGCGGTGAAAGTCAGGGATAGGGAAATCAGCTAAGTTTAAGACGTTAAATGTATGTAGAGCCACTTTGTGGCTTTTTTTATGCCCCAAATTTCCAAGAATCCGAATCCATTTGTTTTTGCAGCATAGATAAGGATCAGGCAGAAAAGTTGGGATGAATCAATTTTAAAGCGAATGCGTTACCAATTAATTTAAGTTTCAACACAGCATTCTTTAAATACTGGTTAATTTATACATATGAGTGGATTGGCCTGTAGATAACACACCACAAATAGAATATAAAAGTAATTTTAATCATAAAAACAAAAAAGGACTAATTATACTTACAATAAACTATCAAAAATAACGTCTTACCTGACTTAATATAGCAACAAAGTACTATCTTGCTCATCACTATGCAGTTGTTGAACTTTCTGGTTAGCATTACATGTTTTTTTCTCTTGTTATTTTCCGTCCACTTGCTTTTCGCAAAAAAAGGGAACAAAAGACAAAATTTGTTGCTTGCATCTATATTCTTTGCCCGCTTCGGGCAAATCTTCACTTCGCTTGTAATAAAGTCGGGTTCTGAGCATGCACTGTCATTAATTTTTCAACTCTTCAGTCCACTTTATTTTGCTGCGCCAGCCTGCTTCTATCTGTATATTACTGGCTTTATCCATAACCGACATAGGTTAACCAAATTAGAATTACTGCATTTTCTACCTGCGCTGCTCGCCATTATACATGTAATCCCCTGGCCGGGTTCAAAAATTTTAAACTGGACTTTAATCACTGCCCAACTTCGTGACAGTGGATATCTTTTTTTGACAGCTGAAAACGGATTGTTCCCCGCTTATTTTCAGTCTGCTGGTCGGCCGCTGCTCACCGTAATTTATCTCATCCTTTGCTGGCACGCCATTCTAAAGTTTAAGATGAAAGATGATCAGGTAAATCATGATGATCATGGCCGTAGCTGGATCATTTTTCTGCTCAAGGTAGCTACCTTTTTTCAGCTCGCCGGATTGATTCCGATTGTGTTGAAATTCCTGAACATCCCTCTTCATCACTCGTTCTTTATCATCTCAAATTGCATTATGCTGTTGGTTATTTTAATGTATGCGCTCCACCGTCCGCATATTTTTTATGGATACCTGCTTGTTGCGATAGATTGGGATACAAAAGAGCCGCCAGCGGAAATGCCTGTCTCAAGTCAGGAAAAAGTTACTGAGCCTCTTTTATTAATGGCTATCGAACGCCCTAAGGTTAAAACACATAGGCAGAAAAAGCTTAATCTTTCTCCAGCACAAACTGCAAATTATGCACTTTTGATTAAGGAGGTGATGGAAAGTGAGCAAATGTATCTTCAACCTGGCCTGCAAATTATTGATCTGGCCACGAGAGTTAATATCCCGGTGCACCATTGCTCGCATGTGATCAATAATTATATTGGCAAGAATTTCCGCGATTGGATTAATGGTTACAGAGTGGAATATTTTCTCCGCCAATATCCCCTGCAAAGTGATAAAATTACCATCGAAGCCATTGCACACGAGTCTGGTTTTAAAAGTCAGGCCACTTTTTATAACGCTTTTAAGAAAGAAAAAGGCGTAATGCCAACTGTCTACTTCTCTCAGGGAACTACTGGGGGTGCCGTGTAGCCTATTTCGTCTAACGGTTGAACGGTTAGAGAGAAATGCCATAGAAAAAGTAAGTTCTGATGTGATTGCAATTAACTTTGATTACATATTATACAAGCAAGTTTGTTTCGTGCCCTGTATAACAGTTGTCTATTAATTTCTCTCCCAATCTATCCCAAAGTATATGAAAGTATGCCTAAAAAACCATTCATTTATGCAACCCCTGTTCGATTTCATGGAACAGTTTCACCCACTATCAGAATCATTTCGAATGCAATATATCGAAGCGTGCGAACTTCTGAATGTTAAAAAAAACAAATTTATCCTTTCGCCAATTGATACTAATGACGCTGCTTTTTTCTTGTTAAAGGGTGTAGTAAGGGCTTTTGTAAAAGAAGGCAAAAAAGATATCAGTACGCGTTTTGGTTTTGAAAATGAATTTCTAGAAGCCATTCAATGTCCCGGCGATCCTTCTGATTATTCGATTGAATATCTGCAGGCGCTGGAAAATTGCCAACTCATCCGGATTCCTTATAAACTGATTGATTTCCTTTATTTAGAATACCCGGAATCGCATATAATAACCAGAAAGCTTTTAGAAAGCAACTATCACGCAGCCTCAGAAAGATCTATTCTAGCGAGAATACCAACCGCCATGGGCAGATATTTGAAATTTGAAAGCGACCATTCAGACATGAACCGGATTCCCCAACGTTATCTGGCCAGTTACCTGGTTATGCGTTTAGAAACTTTGAGCAGAATGAGAAACAAAGCAGTAGACGATCGATTGCTGAAAATGGCTTAAATAGTCAAACTTATGTTTAATTAAAAGTCCTGACAGTTTCCAATAGCTACCTATTGTTTAATTTTTCCCGCAACCAAAGATATCCGTAAGGTACTATCTGGATTTCGCTTTGATCAGCTTTATAAGTTTTTCCTGTTAAAAGATCGGTAAAAGCAGCTTGTGCAGGAAGCTTGAACCGGGAAGCAGCAGCCCCATATTATGGACGGCCATGACTTTACCCTTTTTTACCTTTAAACACATTTGCCGGTATAGCCGCTGCCTTCACATCAAGTACGCGCCAGTCTGCAGTGCTAATTTCAGCTGCAAGTTTCCATTTATCATCAACTGATAATAAACAGACGCAACTTCGTACTGGTACCCATGTTCATCAGACAAATTTTAGCATGTTGATTAATCAATAGCTGATGAATTTATTCAATGTGATAGTAAGTTATCCGGGATAGGCATTGAAAAAGTACCTCCCTAACTGGGTATATCTACCCTTTTTAAGCTTAATCACCTATTTATCCGGGTGATTACCAAACCCTCCTAAAATTTTTGGTGTTGTTTTTACAATGTTTACCTAAAACAAGCCCTATGAAAAAGCTAATTATTTTCATGTTATCCTTGTCACTAGCCTTGCCAACAATTGCGCAAACCCGACAAGATACCACCAGAAAGAAAACAGAAAAAAGAAAACCTGCAAAAAGGAACAAACCTGCAAAAAGGGATACCGCTACGCGGGATACTATGCGACGTGATACGGCAACAAAAACACTTCCGCCACAATAGTTTAAGAACAGCAAATGCTATGATCATTTGATAATGAAAGATCCGGCAAGAATGAAGTTCCATTATAATTAACACTGCTCGTTTTAAACCTTAAACAGTTACCTATGACAGAAAATGAATTTGCTATGAGTGTGAAAACACATGCTAAATCGTTGATATCGCATGCATTTAAATTCACCAAGGACCTCGACGATGCAAATGACCTCGTTCAGGATACGCTCGTTAAAGCTACACGATTTGCCTACAGGTGTGATTACCAAACCAACACCAAAGTCTGGCTTTTTGTAATTATGCGAAATACATTTATTAATAATTACCACAAGAATGTGAAGCACAGGAGTCGCGTGGTGCGTGAAGATGAGGTACCTGCAAGTCAAATGACTTATGGCGCCACAGCCAACGCTGCCGAAACCAGTTTTGCCATGGAAGACATTAAGAAGGCACTAAGCAACATTCCTGAAATGTATTCCGTGCCATTCATCAGATATTTTGAAGGCTATAAATACCAGGAAATTGCTGATGAACTTAATTTGCCATTGGGAACAGTTAAAACCTATATTCACCATGCCAGGTTAAGATTAAAGAAAATGCTGAAGCAATATAAAAACCGCTAATTAGCCAGGCGGCCGAACTTACTGACGCTAGATCTGCAGGATAATTACAGGTCTATAGTTGGTCATTTAACCACAGATGAACAGGATAAAACACAGATTTAAAGTAAGTGTATAGTTGATCTTTTAACTATCAATTGCAAAACCTATGCCGATAGATAAGTAAATAGGGCTTTTATCCGTGTTAATCTGTGCCTATCTGTGGTTAAAAACTCTGCTCCTTAAACAGCTAAAGCACGCAGCTTCATAATCTATGCAAATAGACTTTTATCCCTGTTGATCAGTGCCCATCTGTGGTTAAAAATTCTGCTCCTTAAACAGCTAAATTACCCAGCTTCATCAACTCTATTTCTCCCTTCCAGGGAAAGTGCCGGTAGTGGATAGGGCTTTTAGCTGTGGTTATGATTCTAATCGATACCCGCGACCTTTTTCATGCCTTTCAGAACCCCTTCAAATTAAGCCCCCGCAATTATTAAACGCATACAAGGTGTATAAATACGGGTAATAAATACGCGATATACGGCTGCCAAACGGGTAGGTTGCCAAAAGCAAATTTTTATAACTTGTATTCCTTGAACAAGAAACATGGAATCTAAACTATCCCTACTAAATCGCTTTATTGAAGAAGATACCCTATTATATTTTGCCATCGACCTTAACCAAGAGTGTATTGTCGAACACAATAATGCCTTTGCAACATTCTTCAATGAAATCGATTTTAATAGTGATCATCAAAACATTGTTGCACTTGTTTTTCCTGAAGACATAGGCTATTTGCAAGCTGCTTACCAGGATCTGCAACCAGGTGTTATGAGTGACAATATAGAGTTCAGGATGGTACTGCAACAACGTACCTACCATTTACTTGCTAATGTACTAATTGATAAAGACGATCCTAATATTCTTTCTGGCCGGGTGACTGATATCACTGAAAAGAAAATTTATATTGAAAAGCTCATGGAATATACCAATAAAAAAAATGCAGTCCTGAATATCGTTAGTCACGATCTTGCAGGGCCATTGGGTTCCATTCAAATGCTCTCCTCGCTGCTTAAAAAGCACCTTAAAGAGAATACTGAGGAGCGCATCACAAAGATTATCGATATGATCGAAGCGAACAGCAAAAGAGGAATCAAGATGATTCAGGAATTTATTAAGAAGGAATTTCTCGAATCCATTGGAGTAGAATTATTGAAAAAAAGACGCAACCTGGTAGAAAAAATTGAACAATTGCTCGATGAATATAAATCTTCCGAGCTTCACCTTGATTTAACTTTTGTATTTAAGTGCGCCTTACCCGAAGTATATGTATTTATAGATGAGGTAAAGTTTATGCAGGCGGTGAACAACCTCATTTCGAACGCCATCAAATTCACGCCTGATCATGGAACCATTACCATCTGTCTTCAGGTAACGGAAAACATTGTTCAACTATCTATTGAAGACACCGGAATCGGCATTCCCGAAAAATTTCATGAAAAGTTATTTGATAAGTTCAATCTGGCTGGTCGCACGGGTTTACGTGGCGAACATTCGGTTGGTTTAGGCATGTCTATCATCAAAACCATTGTAGAATGGCATGAAGGAAAAATTTGGTTTGAATCTGAAGAAAACAAGGGAACAACTTTTTTTATAGCGTTAAATGAGGGGTTGGCACCCAGCCAGCAATCATCATCGTTACAAAAAACAGAAAATGAATAACCACCTATTGGCTTTATTGGTTTAAATTAGCAAGATCAAGGAAATGAATTGATCATAGTAAAATGACGAACAACGAACAACCCATCCCAACAAGATTTCAAATACACGACGAAGAACAACCTGCAAAAGCTGATCAGAATGCCTTTCCGATTATCGGTATTGGTGGAGCCAGCGGCTCATTAATTGCTTTTCAAAACTTTTTCAGGCACATGCCCGCCAATTCAGGGATGGCTTTCGTACTTGTTATTCATCAGGACTCGAAAGAGGATGAAGACTTTGAGCAATTAATTACTTCTTATACTGCCATGCCACTTGTAATGGCAGAAGATGGCCTGAAGGTAGCTCCGGAACATGTATATCTGGCGCCAAAAAATGTAGATATTGGGATTCACGACGGACATTTACTCCTTTTTAATCCATCACGGGAAAAAGGTGCTCACATGTGCATTGATCATTTTTTCCAGAGCCTGGCAGACGACCAATGGAATATGGCAGTGGGTATTGTTTTTTCTGGCTTAGGTGCCGATGGAGAAACCGGAATCAGGATGATTAAAGAAAAACTAGGTATGTGCATGGTTCAGGATCCGGAGAATGCCGAATATCCAAGCATGCCTATTGCAGCAATTAAAACACATTTAACTGATTTTGTGCTCGCACCGGAGGATATGCCAACGAAGTTGATCAGGTATCTGAATCATCCCGCATTGCGGTTACCGTTAGAAAATGAATCGAACACGCATAAAACAAATAAAGTACACATTCAGAAAATACTGATGCTGCTTCGTTCGCAAACCGGACATGATTTTACCCTTTATAAAAAAAACACTATTTCCAGGAGAATTGAACGCCGCATTGCCTTTCATCAGCTTCCGGATTATGAGAGCTATGTAAATTATCTCCGCGAAAATCCATTAGAAATAGAGCTTTTATTTAACGAGCTTTTAATTGGGGTAACTAAATTTTTCAGAGATCTGCAGGCTTTTGAAGCGCTGAAGGAACATATTTATACTTTACTTAAAAACAAAGAGCCGCAAGAACCAATCCGCGTGTGGATTGCCGGCTGCTCTACCGGAGAAGAAGCCTACTCTATCGCAATTCTGATTACCGAATATCTCGATAGCCTGCCCATGAAGCGCAAACCAAAAGCGCAGATTTTTGCAACTGATTTAGATGCCAATGCCATTGAACTTGCCAGAACCGGCTTTTACTTCTCAAACATTGTTTCAGAGTTAACCCCGCAGCAAATAGAGCGTTTCTTCATCAAGAAAAACAACGGCTTCACTGTAATAAAAGAAATCAGGGAAATGATTGTTTTCGCGCAGCACAACCTCATCAAAGATGCCCCTTTTACCCGTTTAGATTTACTGTGCTGCCGCAATGTGATGATCTATTTAACTACAGATCTTCAAAAGAAAATTATCCCGATCTTCCATTACTCGCTGAATGTGAATGGCTTGCTTTTTCTGGGCCCCGCAGAATCCGTTGGCGGTTTCCATGATATCTTCAACAGTGTAGATTCAAAATGGAAAATTTTTGAACGCAGGGAAGGGGTATCATCCTTAGGGAAATTACTTGATTTTCCTTTTCATATTGCCAACCAGGATAAACTTTCGAAAACTGAAGTTGCCGTTAAAAGTGGACAAAAAAACCCGCTCGCAGAGCATTTCAACAGGATTTTACTGGATAATCATACGCCTCCATCGCTATTGCTGAATGATAAAGGCGAAATTCTGTACATCAACGGAAATACCAGCAGATTCATCCAGTTGCATCCCGGAGAAGCCATCATGAACATCCACCGGATGATTCGCGAGGAGTTAAAATACGTTGTAGGAAATGCCATCCACCAGGCACACTCCAACCACAGTAAAGTAGAAATTTCAGAAATTAAAATAAAAGAACAGGATAAAAATTTTCTCATTGGTTTTAGCGTAGAATATTTGCACGATCCATCGTTACAAGGCATGTTACTCGTTACCTTTTACGAGAAAGGCCCGGCCAAGAAAAATACCAGAAGAGCCAACAGTACCGTTACAGAAGGTGCGGTAGAAGAGTTGGAAAAAGAACTTACCTACACCAAGCAGCAGCTACATACTACTATCGAGCAAATGGAAACTTCGCTGGAAGAGTTAAAATCGACCAATGAAGAATTACAAAGCACCAATGAGGAGCTCCAAAGCACCAATGAAGAAGCCTTAACGACCAAAGAGGAAATGCAATCGCTCAATGAGGAGTTAATGACCATAAATCTTCAATATCAAACCAAGGCAGAAGAATTAACCCAGCTGAACAATGACATGAAAAACCTGCTGGATAATATTGAGATTGGAACAATCTTTTTAGATAACCAGCTGAATATTTTACGTTTTACACCACAGGTTACTAAACTCTTTAACGTAATTACAACCGATGTTGGCCGCTCCATTACCCACATTGTTTCCAATTTTGATTATCCCTCTATAGAAGCCACCATTAACCAGGTAATTGAAACCTTGGTAGGAAAAGAACTGGAAGTAAAAACCAAAATGAACGAATGGTATAATTTACGGATGATGCCTTACCGCACCATGGATAACTTTATTAGCGGTGCCGTACTTACTTTCACCAAAATAACGCCAATTAAATCGATGAGTGCGCAGATACAGGGCCTGCTTAAATATACCCAAACGGTGATTAATCAATTGCCTGATGCAACACTCGTAATCGATTCAGAAAAAAAGATTTTGGTATATAACCGCCATTTTCTTAATCTTTTTCACTTTACAGACTCAGAAATTACTGAACTTTCTTTTTTAGAAATTGTTAATAATAAGTGGCACTTTAAACTCCTGTCAGAAAAACTTGCTTTAAAAATGCCTGTTAAAGAAGAATTTTATTTGCAGCACCACTTTAATGGAATTGGTTTAATGGGCCTTCATATCTCCATAGAGCATATTCAGTTAGAGGCAAATTTACCTTCCATATTGATTTTAAATTTTAGAAAAGCACAGTGAGAAAACAGGGAGCAGTTAC
The DNA here is from genome assembly GCF_009674725.1 of Pedobacter petrophilus. Lineage (GTDB taxonomy): Bacteria > Bacteroidota > Bacteroidia > Sphingobacteriales > Sphingobacteriaceae > Pedobacter > Pedobacter petrophilus. The sequence goes on from NZ_WKKH01000006.1 coordinate 164,210, forward strand.
CAAAGACATTATTTTCAGCGCATTAAGAAAAAAAGCAGAGTTGCTTCTTGGCCGTGAAAGTGCAGATCAGCGCATCCGGCAAGAAAACGAAGTTGCTATTTTACTGAACGAGCTGGAGGTATATGAACTGGAACTGGAGATGCAAAATGATGAACTGGAAAGTTCACATCATGCACTGGAATTAGAGCGGCTGAAATTCGTAGGTCTTTTTAATGCTGCACCCATTGGTTACCTGATCCTTTCAACTAATGGCCAAATCTCTGAAATTAATGAAATTGGAAAAAAAATGCTGCTGGCTGGAGCAGAGATAGTTGTTGGGAAAAATTTTTCCAGCTTTATAGCGCCTTATGATCGCAATGAATTTTATACTTTCATCAATCGTGTGCAAAAATTACATTTAAAGGCAAATTGCGAAATCCGGATCCATCCGAAAGGAGCTCCTGTATTTTTTGCCCAGCTGGATGGATCTATCGTAACAGATCCGGGTTCTGGCAATGAAAATTTTTATATCACCATTACAGATATCACTAAACTAAAAAGCTCGGAGCAAAAACTCTGGGAAAGCACAGAAAGGCTAAGTCAGACCTTAGAGGCATCACACACCGGAACCTGGCGCGTAGAACTGAATGATGGGACGGTTTTCCTGGATCATTACAGCAAGCAAATTCTCGATCTTAACGAAAACGAAAGCCAGCCAACGCTAAAAGAACTGTATGATTTGGTGATGGAATCTGACAGGAAAAAACTTATTACCCTTGTAAACAAACTTTGTAATACACAGGAAGTAGATATCGAACTGGGTCTGCAGACTTCTGTAACCAGCAAAATAATTTTAATTAAAGGAAAAGCAATTGACCAGCTTGATGGTTCTACCTTATTTACCGGAATAATTTCCGACATTTCTGAGCGTAAACAATTACTGGAAAAAGAAGAAGAACATGAGCGCAACCAGCAGAGCCTGCTGCGCCGGGCAGCGATAGATGCGCAAGAGAAAGAGCGTCATAAAATCAGTGCCTCCTTACATGATAGTGTTTGCCAGATCCTTTATGGGATTCGTTTCAAACTTAACCATTTGCAGAAAAACGAACCTACCGAAACATCATTTTCAAACATAAATGAATTGCTGGATCTGGCGATCAAAGAATTAAGAACCATTTCAGGCGAATTAAGCCCTTCTATTCTGAAAGACTTCGGTTTTACCTCAGGAATGAAGGATATGATCCATCATTTAGAAAATGCTGGTTTTAAAGTCAATTCTAAAATAGATCGCCAGGCAGATACATTACCGGCCGAAACCCAGCTTTATATTTTCAGAATCATTCAGGAACTTTTAAATAACAGTATAAAACATTCGGGGGCAAGCCAGGCCAACGTAACCGTTAGATTCGATAAAACACAAATCCTCATTATTGTGAAGGATGAAGGAAATGGATTTCAGATTGATATTGATCAGGCACTTAAAGAAGGCTCGGGATTACGGGCAATTAAAAACCGGGTATCACTGTTAAATGGCAATTTGGAGATCAGCAATGATCAGGGCGCTACTTTCACCATTTCCTTTCCAAAAGAGCAATAGTTATTTAAATAAGAGCATGAAAATTGAAGAAGTAAAAAATGTGATTACAGTTGGAGCGTCTGCAGGTGGTTTATCAGCTGTATCTGAGTTGCTCGCGTCGCTACCTGGAAATATAGATGCGGCTGTTTTCATTGTTATTCACATCAGTAAAGTTGCCATTGAAGAAAACATCCTCAGCCTTTTAAACAAAAAATCGAAGCTGGAAGTCGTCATTCCACAAAATGGAACAAAAATAGAAAACAGAAAAGCCTACCTCGCGCCTGTAGATCACCATATGATGCTTAGTAATGGTACAATTTTAACAACCAGAGGGGCAAAGGAAAATCATTGGCGTCCATCTATAGATGTTCTTTTTAGAACCGCTGCTGCAGCTTATAGCAATTGTGTAACCGGCATTATCTTAACCGGTTTGCTGGATGATGGTACATCCGGAATGATTGCGATCAAAAATGCGGGCGGAACCTGCATTGTTCAGGAACCGGAAGAGGCAGAATACGCAGATATGCCTCAAAGTGTGATTAATAATATTGAGGTCGATTACCGCGTATCAATTGTAGATATGCATTATATCCTCTCTGATTTATACAGTAGAGGTATCTGTGTAAAAGGTGAGGTGCCGGCAAACCTCAAACTCGAATCGGAAATTACCTTGAGAATGAGCAGCAATTATGAGCAAACCAGCACCCTTGGCATACCAACTATGTTTACCTGCCCTGATTGTGGAGGCGTACTCACAAAAATTAAGGAGGATGGAAACAGCCGCTACCGCTGCTTTACCGGGCATGTTTACTCTGAAGATATATTAACAGGCGAGTATGCAAATAAAATTGAAGAAGCTTTATGGGTAGCAATAAGAATGATGGAAGAACGGCGCAATTTCATCTCCGGCCTTGAAGAACGCACGCAAATTAACACGTACGTTAGTGAAGACCGAAAGAAAAGAGCAGATGAACTTAAAGTTTATATAGAAAGATTGAAAGACGTACTTAAAGATGTAGGAGACTCAAGAATAACAAAATTATAACGATGTTAAAGATTATACTGGCAGAAGACCATATTATTGTGCGGAACGGCATCAAACTCATTCTGGATTCACAACCAGGCGTTCAGGTGATTGGAGAAGCAGATAATGGAAAAGAAGTGTTAGACCTGATTGCTTCGGGTACCATACCGGATATCGTACTTACCGATATCAACATGCCCGAAATGGACGGCATAACCCTCATTCGCGAACTGAAAGAACGATGGCCGGAAATTAAAACGATTGTGCTATCGATGCTCGATAATGAGAAATACGTTGCGCAAGCCTTTTTAGAAGGTAGCCGGGGTTACCTGATGAAAAACGTAAATGAAGATGAAATGATGTTCGCCCTGAAGACAGTTCACTCCGGCACAAAATACCTGTGCTGCGAATTATCTCAAGGCTTGCTAGACAGGCTTTTACATAATGTGGCGGCGCAGACAGAACAAACGCATATGCAAATTGAACTCTCTATGCGAGAAATTGAGGTACTACACCTGATTGCTGAGGGTTATACCAACCAGGAAATGGCCGATAAAATTTTCCTTAGCAAACGAACAGTTGAAGGGCACCGCCAGTCGTTGATTGATAAAACTGGTTCGAAAAATACCGCTGCCCTTATTCGGTTTGCTGTAACTAATGGGTATCTCAATTAAGCATGTCGGAAAAAGACGGCGCGTACCCAATGTGCTAATACTGACAAAAATTATGCTTTAAATAGTAATGGCCGATGAATTTGTTATTCATCGGCCATTAACGTAATTTTTTTCGGTAACCCTGTTGCCAGGTATTAAGGCGTGGTAGTTGTACCTGTAGTTGTTGCATCACTATCCGTTTTTGTGGTATCGGTGGCTACGCTATCCTGCATAGGAGCAGTTCCGCTCATATCACTCATGGTAGTATCAGAACCAACAGAATCAGAAGCGTTGTTTTTCTTTTCCGAATTGCAAGCAGACAGCATTAATAATACTGCACTTGTCATCATTAGCAAGTGTTTTTTCATTTTACATCTTATTTTGTGCACAACACCATTGTCGGCAATTATGTAAGAGAAGCCTGTTCGCTCGCTAAAGGTTTATAAAAACACTCAAACGGGTAAAAATACGCAAGATAGTTACGTAGATTACCCTATGGTGATTGTTATTCTTCTTCTTCAGATTTTGGTTTAGAGTGCGGCATATTTCCAGCTTCACCTTCATTTCCCTTATCAGCGTCAGCACGTGCTTCTTCTGATCCAAAATCGCCTTCTCCTAATTCACGGCTTAAAAACCCGGCATCACTTTTCACTTTGTTTTCTTCGTTATTATCGTTACTGCGATGCCTCGGAACCTGATTGTCTGGCATGTTGGATCTGTCAGCCGAATTTTCTGCCTGTGTATCTCCAAGATTTTCATTTTTCTCTTGCTCGTTCATAATTGTATTTATTTTATTTAAAAGTTAAACTTGTTGCAGGGTAACACCGGGAAGGCTAATGCCCCCCAACTGTATCCTGTGCATCTAGACGCTTTGGCGCCTGTACCGAATCCTTATTAAGCGTATCGCCATAATCGCGTTTACCATTTCCTTTTACTGCCCTGTCAGATGGATTCTGACAAGATGAGATGATCACTACCAAGAAAGTGAACAATAGGCTATGGGTTGTTTTCATAATATTTCCTTTTTATTTAGAACCCAAAGCATCAACCGAAGGTTTAACTGTACCGCATTTTATTCCGGGAGTTAATCGGTTGGTATCAGCATCGCATCTTTCTTATCCAATGGAACCACTACTATGTTACAACACAATATCCGGAATCACAGTTGCTTCACCTGTTGCATTGCCGATATTCCCTTGAGGCGTATTTTCATTGTAAGAAGTTTCTAAATGCCCGAGATAAATTTTTAGATTCTGAATCTTTTCGTTCACCAATTCCTGTTGCTCTGGAGTATGTTCCGGCGTACCATCCATAGACTTAAGTACGTCCATAGAATAATCCATAAAATCTTTCAGGTTCTCAGATAAAAGTTCTTTTTTTTCAATCATTTTATATCGTTTTGTATTAATAACAGGGCTTGAGACAAAAGGTTCGCAAGAAAATTTTAGCTAATGGAACTTCGATCAAAATGCATCATAATAAAAGCTTTTAGTTTATCTGTAAACCCGTATAGAAGTCCTTTAAAACCTGAAAATATTGCTGTTAAATTTGTTTATTTTGTAACATTTTTGTATCTTTATTGTACCAAAAGAAATCAGCCTATAGAAAAAAGACCTACCTAATCATTCATCATATCAATATATATCCTATGAGAAAATATGTTTTGGGAATCTCTGGTCTTTTATTAATCGCTACCTGCTCCGTTTTTACTTCATGGAAAAATAACGATAAAGAAATCGTGGCGCAGGAGAGTGAAAAGGAAGGACCTTCAAAGACTGCCTACATCCAACATGCGGAAGCACTTTACCAATCGGCCCACTTAAAAGATTCGGGTTTGTCTTTTCCGGTGTTCGAGAAAGCTTTAACTGGCTATTACAATCTGAAAAAAGCAGGCCGTTTATCTGATCACGCATTGTTAACCATTGCAGATTTTGATCAACCGAGCACGCGCAAAAGATTATATGTACTTAATGTTGATGAAAAAGATGTGGTGCTGAATACCTGGGTGGCTCATGGACAACGCAGTGGCGAAGACCAGGCGGTAACTTTTTCTAACAAAAATGATTCGTTTGCCAGCAGCATTGGCTTTTATGTTACTGGGGAGGAATACCACGGCGCACATGGCCGATCGTTACGGCTTGATGGCATGGACCCTGGGTTTAATGATAATGCCAGACTTCGGTCTATTGTTATTCATGGCGCACCTTATGTAAGTGAAGGTACCATTGCAGCATTGGGAAGACTAGGCAGAAGCCAGGGTTGCCCTGCGGTTTCCCCTGAACTTTCTGATCAGTTAATTTCTTCGCTTGGCGAAGGCAGCGTTCTCTTTATCAACAGGTCTGCAGAAAAATATGCTTCGGCTTACCTGGATGAAAAAAGTGCCTGCCTTGCCGCAATGCCCGAAATTAATAAAGAAGCTTTGTATGGAACGTTTTCAACAAGGGATTAACCCTTAAACAAATGCGTATATAAAACGGCATCTAATCCATAAACATCCTTTGCAAATTTCAGTGTGCCGCTTGGATCTCTCCAACAGGTAAAATAGCTGAGGTAAACCGGAATTTGCTTAGGAAGCGAAATATCCTCTGCTCTTGGATCAGTGCTTGCCATTCCGGTACTGATCCTATCAAACTTTTTCCCTGGACCAAAAAGCGCTCTTGCCAGTTCCAAAGGTTGTTCTACCCGTACGCAACCGTGGCTTACTGCCCTTACCGTTTGATTAAAAGCTGCTTTTGCCGGTGTATCATGCAAATAAACACTACTTTGGTTATTAAACAGAAACTTGATTTTCCCTAAAGAGTTATCATCACCCGGGCGCTGCTTAAAAGCATAAGTTTTACCTACATCTTCAGCTCTCCAATCGATGGTTTCCGGATCTTCCACCAATTTGCCTTTGTAAAAAACATCAATATTGTTATTGCTCAGGTAGTAGCGATCTTTTGCCGCTTGTGTTGCAATTTCATTTGTAGCAATGCTTTGCGGAATATTCCACACCGGATTTACCTGCACGCTGTGGATCATACTTTTAAGCTGTGGCGTTTCCCGGTTAAAAGGACGGTCTTTCTCCAGGTCATCGTCATCATATTCTGCCAGAGATTGGCCTGCAGGTTGCTCACGCCCCTCGCCTACGCACACCTTCATAGTTAGTGCTGCTTTGCCATTTTCAATTACATGGAGCTGATATTCGGGAATATTTACCCAAACATATTTTTCTTCTGAAGGATTATTTTGCCAGCGAAGTCGCTCCAGGTTAACCTGAATAATCCTTTTGCTTTCTTCAGCAGAGTGGCCCGGAGCAAGGGTATTTTGTTTTAACGCCTGCTGCAGCATTTTATAGTCTGCACTTTTTGGCTGAATACTGTCTAAAAATGCAACCAGATCTGTGGTTTGATAGGGCTTTTTAAAACTTAAAGAATCTGGTCTTTTAGTTTTGGTATAGTACTGTGCGTAAATTCTCCGCGGACTAACCAAGCCATACTCCATTGCCTGACTATATGTTGTGATTGAATTGCTTGCCGCCAATTCCAGATCAATAATCGTTTGATAAGCAAGATCGAGGTCTTTAACCGCTGCTTTATCATAGGTTTTCTGTAGCAGTGACTTAAATTTCGAAAGCTTAAAGGCTTCTGGCGATAAACCATGATCTTCAGCCAGTGCAATTGTGTTCGCCGCTCTGATCAGCCCGCTATCAGGAAGAAATTTTTCAACTAAAACGGGTTCATAATTATTGGCTGCATAAAGCGCATCCGTAAATTTTGGATTTTTTAAGGTCTTCGAACGTTCTGAAATGGCAGATTTCATTCGTTTTCCGAACTCATCCATATCGATCTTTCCAAATACTTTATTGCCGGTGGCTTCTACCAGGTGGGCACCAACTTGTGATTGATGTTTCTTACAACTTTGCAAAACCGTCAACCCGATCAGCATCACCATTAATACGCCTGTTAAGAATGGCTTTTTAAATTTCACTGAATACATGCGTCTATAATTCAATTTTTGTATCATTTGTTTTATAGAATTTATATCTAATTGAAAAACAAATTGTTAGGCTTACAACAGGCATTACTATTATTCATTAATTGATGCACGCTCATGCGAACTGTATGTTCCTTTCTCTGCGTGTTAAACAATCTTAAAAGGAAGTCTGTTAGTACTTTATGAAACAGATTATTTTCTTTGGCGATAGTCTTACGCAGGGCTACGGCCTGAGAGATCCGGCAACGGCTTCTTTCCCTGCATTAATTCAAAAGATGATTAATGAAACGGGCGAAGGTTTCAATGTGGTTAATGCCGGCTTAAGTGGGGATACCACATTTTCAGCACAGAATCGCCTGAAGCCAATATTAGCTATGCAAACTAACATTTTTGTACTGGAGCTAGGTGCAAACGATTTGATCAGAGGTCATTCAGCTCCAGATGTGGAGGCGAACCTTCAATACATAATCGATCAGGTAAAGCAACATCATCCTGCTGCACCGGTTTTACTCCTTGGTATGGAATTGCCCAAATGGATTCCAGGTGCTAAAGCTGCCGGGTACCGGAATATTTATACCCGCCTGGCAACAAAAAATAAAATCCATTTGGTTCCGTTTCTGCTTGAGGGTGTGGCAGGCATCCCACGCCTGAACATGTTCGATGGTATTCACCCCCTTGCTGAAGGCTATGAAATTATTGCCCTAAATGTTTGGAACACCTTAAAAACAATTCTGGAGAATATAGAGGAATAGGCTATTTACGTCCAAACATTTTTCTCCGTTTTGGTGGAGCAATTGGCCCGATCAGGAAACCAAAAGCATTTAACGAGGGCACCCTGTCGCAAATAATTTTTACGATTCCTAACAAAGGGATGGCAAGAATCATACCTGCTACGCCCCAAACAAACTCACCTAAAACGATAGCCATGATGGTAAATAGTGGATTGATGTTCACTTGTTCACCTACAATTAATGGTTCTAAAATATAGGTTTGAATCAATTGTACCAGTCCATAAACGATGAGTACGCCGATGATCATCTTGCTGTCTCCGCCCTGGGCAATCACCGAAAGAACGGTAAGGCTCGTCCCGGTTAGGTTTCCAACAAAAGGAATGATTTCCAGAATACCGCAGAGCACCGCGAAAAAAATTGCACTTTCAATACCCACAATGCTGAAACCGATTCCATACATTATCCATAATACGACGATCATTGCACCTAGTCCGCTTAAGTATTTTTGGGCAACATGACCGCATTCGTGTACAATATCTCCAGCATTTTCTTTTTCATTTTGTGGCACCAGTTTTAAAATAAAACGCTTAATATGAGACCGGTAAAAAAGAAAAAGGTACATGTAAACTAAAACTAATATAGTGCTGACGCCGATAGAAACCAGATTGCTGGCAAAGTCAATTACCATTGTGCCTGTTTGTTCGCCTTGCCCTTTTACAATTTCCTGCTGTTGTTTCTGGTTAATACCTGCCTTTTCATTAATCCATGCCCTTATATCAGTTACCATACCGCCTAACCGCGATTTCATTTCACCCATGTTCTCGGTAAACGAACCCATTTGCCAGTATAGAAGACCAACAATCAATACAACACTGAAGACAAAAATCAGCATACAAAAAGCCGCTGCCAAACCCCTGTTGATTCCTTTACTTTCAAAAAAGCCACTTAAACGAATGAAAAGCATCGAAAATACCGCTGCAAGCGCAAGCGGAATGAGAAAAGAACTGGAAAAGTAAAGCCCTCCAAAAAACAGGACCATAAAAAGTATAATATAAATGCTGCGTTGAAGTTTATCCATAAAGAGTTCAACACTTTTTGCGGGTAAAAGTTTACGTTAAAAATTGAGTGACATTAAACACCCCTTCCCGCCTAAATAAAGAGGGAGTATCAAGGCGTAGAAACTGCAGGTGTGTTAGCAGGTTTAACCATTAGTCATGGGTTGAAACCCATGGCTATGTAATTTGTTTAATGCCAAAGGTTGTCTCAAAATTTGAAACAACTTCCCAAATTAGCCATGGGTTGAAACCCATGGCTATGTAATTTGTTTAATGCCAAAGGTTGTCTCAAAATTTGAAACAACCTCCCAAATTAGCCATGGGTTGAAACCCATGGCTATGTAATCTGTTTAATGTCGAAGCTGCCTCAAATTTTGAGACAACCTCCCAAGTTAGCCATGGGTTGAAACCCATGGCTATGTAATTAAATTAATATTCTTCCGTCAGCGATGTACATAAAGAAATCGTAAACGTGTTACTCGATCTCCCCTTCGCCCAGCCCTTCCAAAAACCATCCTGACTTATACTCAAACGAAACTTCCTGATCACCGGATTCACTTACCACTTTTGAAGTAAAATCGTGGGCAATTGCCTTCTCATCTTCGAGAATTAATTTTGCTAAGAGGGCAAACTCTTTTAAGTCATTTCCATCTTTAACCACATAGAAAGGTTCTCCGGTTTCTGTCCAGCGGGTTTCTAAAAGACCCTGTTCAAATTTATTGTGGTCTGCCTGGCTTGCCCGAGCGGCTTTATCTTCATTGTTCATATTGTAAATAGAATTAGTTAAACGGACTTTAGCTGAAATACATGAATTTAATTTGAATAAAATTAAATGTTAAAACATAAAAAAGACCGGACTAAAGCCCGGTCTTGAGTATTATTGAAACCAGGCTTGTTATGCCGGAATTTTTCTTGGAACTTCACGCTCCCAAAATCTATGGCGTGCGATCATTTGAACAAACAGATCGGTGAAAGAAGAGAGATCATCAGAAACAATCACCCCTTCACGCAATACCGTTTCTGCTGAATATTCCGCAGGAAGCTTTTTGAAGAAATATCCTGCTTCCAAAACCTGAATAGCTCCTGCATCGGCAGCAATTGCTTTACAATGTTTAAAAGCTTCGTTTAAGAAGTGAACGGCATTAGCCTCCGCCTCCAAACTCGCTGCGCTATTTGTTCCGCCGGGCACATAAACTGCATCATATAGTACAGAGGCAGCTGTCAGGAAGCTTTCATCAACCTGTATTTTCTGATCTTCTGCTGAAATAATTTGACCCAGTTTCGGCGCAATAATATGAACTACCGCACCTTGTGCAACTAATGTATCCTTTACCTTGCTTAACGACTTTCCGTCTACCCCATCTGCTGCAAGAATGGCAACTTTTCTGGTAGCGATAGAATCTTTAATGGTATTGGCCATACTCAGGGCTTCCGACTTGGTTAATACCCCTTCTTTTTGCTCTGGCGTATAATCTGCCGGATCTGCATCCGCAGGAATACTTCCATTCAATTCATTAAGCGGAATTTCAGGTACATGCAAGCCTAAATTGTATGCAACAGCAGCGGCTAAACCTTTATCAATATGCGCCAAAACGCCAAGCATCCTTTTCCTGATTTCCACCATTTTCACTTTACCAAGTTCGAAACTCAGGGCATCAATGATGTGATTTTTTTCAGGATCAGACTGACTGTTTAAGAATAATCTTGCCTGAGAAAAGTGATCGAAAAAACTTTTACTTCTGGCCCGGATTTTTCTGGCGTCAATGCGTTCATTATAGCTGGTAAAGCCACCATCTGCAGCTTTTGTTTGCTGTGGATCGTTTGCAGCGATTCCATTTGGACCATAGCTCGTTTTTCCACGGTTAATGGTTTGGCGCATATAACCGTCGCGCTGGTTATTATGAACCGAAATTACTGGCCGGTTAATTGGAATTTCATGGAAATTTGGTCCACCTAACCTAATCAATTGCGTATCGGTATAAGAAAAAAGCCTTCCCTGCAATAATGGATCATTGGTAAAATCAATCCCAGGCACTACATGACCGATATGATAAGCCACTTGCTCCGTTTCTGCGAAGAAATTATCCGGATTCCGGTTTAACGTCATTTTTCCAATGCGCTGCACAGGAACCAGTTCTTCAGGAATTATTTTAGTAGAATCCAACAGGTCGAAATCAAATTTAAATTCATCTTCTTCTGCAACAACCTGTACACCCAGCTCCCACTCCGGGAAAGCCCCGGCTTCGATGGCATCCCAAAGATCTCTTCTATGAAAATCCGGATCTTTCCCTGAAATATTCTGTGCTTCATCCCACGCCACGGCATGCACGCCAAGCAATGGTTTCCAATGGAATTTTACGAAATGTGATACACCAGCGGCATTCACAAACCTGAACGTATGCACACCAAATCCTTCCATCATACGGTAGCTTCTTGGCAGAGCACGGTCGCTCATCGTCCACATAATCATGTGTGCAGACTCAGGCAACAGCGAAATAAAATCCCAGAATGTATCATGGGCGGAGGCAGCTTGTGGCATTTCATTATCCGGTTCGGGTTTCACCGCGTGTACCAAATCGGGAAACTTAATCGCATCCTGAATAAAGAAGACTGGCATGTTATTTCCAACAAGGTCGAAATTACCTTCCTGTGTATAAAATTTAACAGCAAATCCCCTTACATCTCTGGCAAGATCTGTTGATCCTCTCGACCCTGCTACAGTAGAAAAACGCACAAAAACGGGAGTTTCGGCTCCAGGATCACAAAGAAATGCCGCCCGCGTTAGGTCAGACATGTCTTCGTATACTTTAAAAACACCATGAGCGCCAGATCCTCTTGCATGTACCACGCGTTCAGGGATTCTTTCATGATCGAAGTGGGTAATCTTTTCTCTTAAGATGAAATCTTCCAATAAAGTTGCACCACGATCGCCTGCGGTAAGTGAATTTTGATCATCACTGATTTTTACACCATGGTTGGTGGTTAATCGTTGCCCGGTACTATCGGCAACAAATTCCTCCAGTTTATTGGTTTTATCGTTTTCAACCTGTTGAGGTTTACTTTTATCTACTGGTTTCTTCGCCATTATAGTTCTTCTTACGCCTCTTCGGCGGCTTTATAATTAATTTCTTTTTCTGCAATGGCCGAAAGCTTCGTATCTGCACTCTTCTCTTCGGCAAGTGTTTTTTCCAGAATTGCAGCAACATCTGTTAAACCTAAAGTGGAAGCCAGCTGGACTAAACCGCCATATGATGCAATTTCATAATGTTCTACCTTTTGCGAGGCTAAAATAATCCCTACATCTCTTGTTGCTGTACCAGGTTCTGTTTCTTCTACAATTCCTTCGCCTTCTTTGGTAATTCCTTCCATGGCATCGCATTTTTTTGCAATAGCCTTTTCTCCAAGCAATTCAAATATTTGTTCCAGTCTGGATACGTGAACTTTCGTTTCTTCCAGATGGGACTCAATGGCAGATACAAGCGCAGGTGCGGTAGCCGCAGAGATCATTTTAGGTAAGTTTTTAACCAGATGGTTTTCAGCCCAATATAAATCGCGGATGCCATCCGTAAAAAGTTCGTTAAGTGCCGGAGATGAAGTTGTAGATGGTTTTGTACTCAGTTTTGGCTCAGTACCACTTTCCTGTTTTTTCATAGTGATGTTTTGTTTATGTTGATCAATTGTCTGGCAGGGCGGCTAAAATTTCGTTCTTGATTTCAGGTTTAGCATTAATAATGCCATCAGAAAACGCATTGTGGCTATGTCAGACTTACTTACAACCCTCATTAAGTACAAATGGTTTTAAGAGTTTAAAGGTATTAATACGTAAAATTGCCAGCGTTTATATACCTGATATAAACCATAAACCCGCTGGAAGCAGGAAAAACGCATCTCTGTGGAATTTTTACCGTGTGAAACTTCATCCGGTAAAAAATCAAGTTCAAACTTTACGCCTTTAAAAAGGTTTTGATTGCATGGAAAATATAGACCAACTGATGATACCTGCAGCCCGTAAAGGTGAAACAGCAGTTTTGCAGGAACTCATCCGCAGGGCAGCAGATGTAAATGCCCGCGATGAAAAAGGGTATACCCCATTAATTATTGCATGCTATAACAATCAGCTGGATGCTGCTAAATTGTTACTTGATGCCGGTGCAGATATAAATGCAGCAGATTATGGGGGCAATACGGCCCTGATGGGCGTAAGCTTTAAAGGATATGCTGCAATTGCTAAACTTCTGATTGAGGCAGGTGCACAACTTGATCTTCAGCATGGAAACGGTGGTACTGCCTTAATGTTTGCCAGTATGTTCGGCCGCAACGATGTGCTTCAACTGCTTTTAGATGCTGGTGCCAATTTCGAAATGACCGACGCACGCGGGCAAACGGCAGCAGACCTGGCTGCGATGCAGGGTAATGAAGCAGGACTCGAATTATTAAATGCGGCATTTTCCAGACAATAAGTACTTTAATTGCATGTTATACGGTAGAAATCAGGTAAAATACTTAATCCTGTAATTCTGCAAACCAACCGCTGGTGATATATGTTGTAGAGGTAAACAAGGATTATATGGAACAGATGGAAAGATTAGCAGAAAAGGATTACCAATCCATAGGCTATTTAAACGTTGCACAACCTGAATTGAAGGTTCACAGCGAGCGCAAAACAAATTTAAAATCGAGAAGCAGAACTGCTGCAACGATTTTAAATTTACCGTCCAGACAAAAAGCTGGACAGGTTTTACAAAACCCAAAGGGTGAGATCAGAATGCTCACCGTACCTGCGCCACGCAGCGGAATAAGTGGTCTCCTTTAATATTTAGAGCAGATTAATCTGCTCTAAATATTATTATACTCCTCTCTTCAACATCCACAAACCGAAGCCCTTCTTCTTTTATAGAAAAACCAGATGTTATTGCCGTGTTAAGCAGTAACTCCCAGCGTTTGTTTTGTTTCGATTCTGAAATTAGAATGTTAGCGTATCCGCTGTTTCTGAAGTACAGAAATGCCCCCGATCGCTGGCACGTTTCGAAGGCATTTTAAATTATGAAAAGTCCTACTGCTTATTTTACGCTATAAAGTGCCATCATTTTTTTAAATAAATCTGTGTTCGGGTAAACACCCATAAAATTTTGTGAACCAGGGCCATAGGCAAAAACGGGCACCATAATATTGGTATGATCGTCTGTACTAAAGTTTCCACGCACCGTTCCTTTTTTATAAGAGGCATCGAGTAAAGAGAGACCGCCGGTTTCATGATCTGCAGTTACAATCACCAGTGTTTCTCCATCCAAATCTGCAAAGCGCAGTGCCTCACCAACCAGGCGATCGAAATCATGCAATTCAGTAACCGCATACGGAAGATCATTTGCATGGCCGCCGTAATCTATTTGTGCGCCCTCAGCCATGATAAAAAAGCCTTTTTTATTTTGATTTAGCAAATCGATACTCTTCAACAGCGAGGTTTTAAGCATTTCGCCCCTGCCCTTCAACATACTTCTGGTTACCGAATCTTCCAGCAGTACCAGTTGCTTTCCTGAAGTGGCAGACGTAAAAGATTTCAGATCATTTTGAAGTTGATAACCCTTGCTTTTCAGTTGCTGCATCAGGTTGGTATTCTTATTTTCGGTGAAACTTTTACGTCGGGAACCCACCAGTACCTCAACCGGGCTCTTTTGAAAATCAGCAGCAATTTCCTGAGAAAGGGTTCTTTCAATCTGATGGGCATAAAATGCTGCCGGCGTAGCATCGGTAATATCGCCGCTGGTAATGATGCCGCTTTTAATGCCGAGCGGTGCTAGAATTTCGGGAATTGAGGGTAAAGGTTTGCCATCAACATCTACACTGATGTAGCGGTTATTGGTTTTTTGCCCCGTTGCCATCGCAGTAGCGCCAGCCGCCGAATCTGTAAAATCAGAATTCGAGGCTTCGGTACGGGAAAAGCCGATATGCCTGATATTGATCATATTCAACTGACCGAAATTAGCACTCAAACCCGCCTGAATTTGAGCAAGTCCCATTCCATCTCCAATTAACAAGATCACGTTTTTTACCTGCTTTAGTGAACCATCACTTTTATAAGTTGGTTGATAGGGCTCATATTTTTTAGTATTCACATACTCCAATTTCGCCCTGTCTTTATAGAATTCACTTAAAGCCTTCGGGCGGTCGGTTCCAATCCAGTCGACTCCCATTTGCTCCAATTCTTTCCAACTGTTCGGACTATCTTTTGTGGCCCAGAAGCGAAAGGGCTTACCCATTTTATGTGCTTCTGCAATCACATTTTTCATTTTCTCCAGATCTGGAGGAGTTGGTGTACCTTTTCCATTCCAAACCGAATAATGAGAAAGATCATCGCTAATCATTCCGATATGCTTTAACTGTTCTTCCGTATAATTTCTCCCCGGTCTGCCATCGAAAAAGATCATCTGCGGATAATTTTTAAACTCCCCTGCAGGAGGAACATTACCGCTTACCACAATTTTAATCGCTGATGGATTCTTCGCCTGATCGAAAACTAACGCCAAGCCCCCGAGCTGTTTTACTAAGGTAGCCAGAACATTTTTGTAATCTTCCTTAATATCAATCACCAGTTGTAGTTTTTGCGAGGCATTGGCGTAAGGCTTGTTTCCATTTTCTTTAAAAAAAGCAACAAGCGGATCGATATAAATCTTCTTTAATGTTTTTCCAGATTTGATTTCGGTACTATCATGCGCCACAAATAGTTCGCCGTTGCGGTAGAAAACATCAGCCTCTATGGCGCCCAGGCCTGAGTAATAGGCCTCTAAAAGTGGAATTTGCTGTTTGTAATCATTATGGCTATGGCCGTTGCCGGCATTCAGTTTCTGCTGCGCAGAAACTGAATGAATGCCAAAAACAACCAATAACATCCAAATGAACTGATGTTTGTTTACCATCCTGCATTTTGTTTAATCACGCCCGAACTGTTATCAATTTCTCTTTGTGGAACTGCCCATACATCATGAATACTGGGATTAAAGTTTCTTGCCGGCCAGATTACCGCACCATCATAATCATGCAACGGCTTGGCATAAGTGGCCTGCGCATCTCCCCATCTCACTAAATCGCGATGGCGATCTGCCCACTCTCCTGCCAACTCATTTCTGCGCTCGCGTTTAAGGTCATCAATGGTCATTCCTGTTTTTTGGGCTAAACCTGCCCTCACCCGTATTCTATTCAGTTCTGTATCGCCAGCACCGGGCCCGCTTACATTAATTGCTGCTTCTGCCTTAATTAAAAGTACTTCAGCAAAACGCATCAGCGGCACATTTAAATCTGTGGTTCCGTTATCACCATTGGGATTAACATGTGTAGGAATCGGATTGGCGTAGGTAAACGGCTCCATATATTTTTTAAACTGGTAATTGGAAGTTGCGCCGGCATCTTTAGTAAATGTACGCTCAGCACCAAAAAATGTAAATTTATCTCCAGGTTTTAAAATGGTTACCTCGCGACGCTGATCTCCTGCTACAAAAGAATCATAAAGTTCTTTTGTAGACAGGTAGTATCCCCAGCCATTGTAAATTCCCCAGGCTTTGTTGGTTAACATCACCCCTGGCAATTTGCTTCCCCAACCGGTTCCTCCACCATTTGGCGTACACACTACCGACCAAATGTATTCTTTAGACCAATTATTGGATGCTTTAAATACATCAGCAAAGTTGGTTAACAAATCATGCTGACCTGAACCAATTACCATATCTGCGTATTTGGCCGCATTTGCATAATCCTTTTTAAACAAATAAACTTTAGATAAATATGCCCAGGCGGCCGTTTTATGTGCCTTGCCATAATCAGCGGCTTTCATGGTAGAAAAATTCGGTAAATTATCCGCAGCCTTTAAAAATAAAGAGATAATGTAATCATAATTTTCGGTTACATTTTTCGCCCTTGGTATGGCAACAGCTGCATCGGCATCGGGCGTTACAATGGGTACACCGGCCTTGTCATTACCATAATTTGAAGCCAGTTGAAAATACACTAAACCGGCATTGAAATAAGCATCGCCAATAATCTGTTTTTTTAAATTATCATCCATCATAATGGCTGGCACGTTGGCAATAATATCGTTCGCTCTTTTGATGATTGCATAACGCAGGCTCCATTGCGTTTCGGTATAACCACCGCCAATATAACTGCGGTTAAAATTTTTGATGTTATCGCCTTCCGGTTTATTTCTTCCGGTAACCATATCATCGCTGGCATTAATGAACCAGAACATTCCGCGCCCGTAGAAATCCTCTGAATTGTAATTCTCATACATTCCCGCTTCGGCTTTGATGGCATCTTCTTTTGTTTTCCAGAAATTTTGTGCCGATGGAGAACCTTCCGGAGTAATATCAAGTTGTTTGGTACATGATGCAAAAACTGTAATTGCAACCAGCACCAGGTATTTTATATTCGTTTTCATTTTGTTGTAGATTAAAGATTAACGCTTAAACCGAAGATGAAACTTCTTGCCTGCGGGTAACGGCCAACATCAAGACCGTTGTTATCCATCCCAATTTCAGGATCGAAGCCAGAATAATCAGTTATGGTAAATAGGTTATTAGCCGTTGCATAAACCCTTACTGCACCAGTTTTTAACTTTTTAGTAAGTGATTGTGGCAAACTATAGCCTAAGGTTACGTTGCGAATGCGCAGATAAGAACCGTCTTCAATATAGAAATCGGAAGCATTGAAGTTTCCATTTAAATCACTGGTAGATAGGGCTGGCACTTTTCCACCCGGATTTTCTGGTGACCAAGCATCTAAAATGCCAACCAGCTTATTGTAAGATGGTCCGCTGGCGCTATAAGTAGTTCTTTTTACAGCATTGAAAAGTTTATTTCCCTGCACACCTTGCGCAAAAATGTTGAAATCGAAGTTTTTATAGTTGGCGTTAAAGCTTAATCCATAAGAGAAATCCGGATAGGCACTTCCGGCAAAATAACGGTCTTTGCTATCGATCGATCCGTCCCCGTTAAGGTCTGCAAATTTAAAATCTCCGGCTTTTGCATTTGGCTGAATTTTTGTGCCGGCTGCATTTTTATAATTATCCGCTTCGGCCTGGCTTTGGAAGATGCCATCTGTTTTTAACACAAAATAGCTATACAAAGGCTGACCTACTGTTATTGCCAGTGGCGCCAGCTCGTTTCTGAAATTTGTTCCAACGGCAATATTGCTTAAACCAGGAGCCAATTCTTCTACTTTGTTATTTAATTTGGTAAGCGTTGCATTCACCGAATAGGTAAACGCCGTACTTTTTGCGCTGTTATAAGTTAAGCCCAGCTCAATCCCTTTATCTTTCACTAAACCTGCATTAATGGTTTGGGCATTTAATCCTGCCGTACCCGGAAGTGATCTGGTAAGGATCATTTTATCCGTTTCCTTAATAAAATAATCGGCCACTAAACTCAAACGATCAAGCACTGTAACGTCTAAACCAATATTCGTTTGTTTACTTTCTGCCCAGGTTAAGTTTCTATTGGCCAAAATGGTTTGGATATAACCATTTTGTAACGTTGGCGTTTGCCCGAAATAACTTTGCGTAGCGGTAAGCAAAGGATTTACAGCAGAGGCAGACAAACTGCCCAGGTTGCCCAGAATCCCGTAACTACCTCTTAATTTCAACTCATTTAACCAGGTAGCTGAGTTTAGAAATTCTTCCTTATTAATTGCCCAGCCTGCAGAAACAGAACCATAGTTTCTAAATCTGTTTTCTTTGGCGAGCATAGAAGAACCGTCTCGTCTGCCTATAAATGATAACAGGTATTTTTCTTTGTAATTATAATTTGCCCTTAAGAATACCGATGAAATGGCTTTCGCATCAAAATAACTGGTAGAAGGCTGAATAATGGTGGCATTGGTTAAATAGCGGTACTGATCAGACTCATCATCAAAACCTGCCCCTGAGGTATATAAACCATTACTTTTCGTTTTCTGGAAAGTATAGCCACCAGTAAAATCAAGCTGATGAACGCCGATGGTTGTTTTATAGCTCAACACCTGTTCTGCCAGGAGATCCGTTGAAGCATCTGCCCTTTCTACCAAACTATTGCTCAGCACTGGTTTACCCACTTCAGGGCGTTTCGGAACAAAACTTTTGAACTGTGAGTCCGATTTAGTGATGCTTAGATTAGAACGGAAACTTAATCCCTTTGCCAGCTGTAAGGTAGCATAAGGGTTCACCACCAAAACATTCACCGGGTTATTGATATCCATCCGTTTTAATTCTGCAACAGGATTTACGATATCGCCATAATCACCTGCATATTGCCCGCCAGGTAAACCTGCGAAACTGCCGTCAGCATTATAAGGCGTACCGTTTCTAGGATAATAAACTGCTGATAAAAGTGCTCCTGTATAATCGCTGCTGGTATTGGCACCATTTCCATTGGTACTGCTGTAGGATAGATTTTCACCAACTTTTAACCAGGGCGTAAGTTCATGTTCAGAATTGATTCTGAAATTATACCGCTTGCTTTTAGTGTTCAACACAATCCCTTCGGCATCGCGGTAGTTGAAACTTAAATAGAAATTAGATTTCTCTCCTCCCCCGTTAATGGCCGCATTATAATCCTGAAGCAATGCATCTCTGAAAACCTCATCCATCCAGTTGGTTCTGGTGGTTTGTCCATCTGGATACTTGCTAAGATCGAAAGCAGGTAAAATAGTTGTTCCACCGTTTTTGGCAGCAGTTGCGGCTACTTGTGCCCGTTGTTCAGCATTTAAAGTCTCTAATTTTTTCCACGCACTTTGCTGTCCAACCTTGGCATCGAAGCTGATCTGCATTTTACCTTTTTTGCCTTTCTTAGTGGTGATTAAAACCACACCGCCAGATGCACGTGCGCCATAAATAGCGGCCGAAGCATCTTTTAACACCGAAATAGATTCAATGTCGTTCGGATTAAGCTGTGGTGTACCTAAGAAAATCGAACCATCAATTACGTAAAGTACACTTTCGCCGTTAATTCCGCCTGCACCCCTGATGTTAATCCGCGGCGTCGACGTTGGGTCGCCACCTTCATTGGTTACAATCACACCAGGAGATTTTCCTGCCAGCACTTCGCCAACACTGTTAACCGATCTGGAAGAAAGTTTATCCAAAGAAACCAAACTCACCGCGCCTGTTAGCGTTTCCTTTTTCTGTGTGCCATAACCCACCACCACTACATCGGCCAATGTGGATCTTTCTTCGCTTAAGGTTACATTGATCGATTGATTATCGCCAACGGTTACCTCTTTGGTTCGGTAACCAATCATAGAGAAGGAAAGAACGGTTTGCGCACCAACTTCAATGCGGTAAGCTCCATTTGAATCGGTAGTGGTTCCGCTTTGGGTGCCAAGTACCTTCACCGATACGCCGGGTAATACCAAACCAGTAGAGTCTTTTACCACACCTGTCACTATCCGATCGGGCTTATTAAAGGTTGCATTATTTAAAATAACATAGTTCCCTTTTTCTTCTACGCGAAGACCAAGTTTATCCAGCAGGGAACGTACAGGTTCCATCTGAAAACTTCCGCTTAACTGTGTGTTGGTGCTTTGCAAAAGATCTGGATTGTAAACAAAACTTAAACCAGATATGCTTTCAATTTCACGAACAATTTCGCTGAGTTTACGGCCTTTGCTTATTTTAATATTAACCTTACTTTTTTCTAACCGCTGGGCCATGCCGGGCGATGCCAAAAGTGAACTGCAGAAAATGCAGAGAATTGAAAATGTTAAACATGAATATTTCATGATCCGATAAAGAGATAAGGTCCTCTTGGGTGAGGTTGTTTTCATTGTTTGATTTGCTTGGATGAATTAAAAATTGTTGTGCACTGTCCTTCAAAATAAAGTCGGACAGGTAATGGAATGATCTAATTATTCATTATTTGTATATTTTAAATGTTTGGTGGTTTTGATCCGAACCGAACTTCAGGTGATGAAGACTGCAGATCAGGTCGAGAATTTCTTCTGGCCGCTGTTCACTGTTAAATGTTGCTGTTGTTTTTAAGTCTGCGATTGCTTTATCATTTAGCAATATTTTAATATTGTAAGTATATTCCATCCGCTGGATCACCTGTTGCAGCGTTGCACCGGCAAATTGAATTTTCACAGGACGGGTATGCTGAATCACTTTCAGGATAGATTTCCCTGTCACTTTATTAAACTGAAGCTTTTGATTTTTTACTAATGTTCCCAGCAGGATAGATTTATTCCGAATGGCTACTTTACCTGTTGAAACGGCAACCTCTACATGGGCGTTAGCGCGATAAGCACGGATGAGAAATGAAGTACCTAAAACGGTTACTTTTAACTGAGATGGTAACTTTACCTGAAAAGTTCTTTTTTCTTCATGGGCAATGGAGAAAAAAGCTTCACCTTCAATCAGCGAAATTTCGCGGGAATGAGAATTAAACTTCGCCGGATAAATGATTTTGGCCAAAGGTGCCAGGGTAATTTCCGAGCCATCACTCAGGATAATTTTCTTCCGCTCCCCGGCATGGGTTGATGTGGTAATTTGTTCAGCAGCATTTTTGGATTGACCATTCAATTTCCAGATGGAGAAAGAAACAGCAGCCACCACAAGAATCGTTGCCGCAATTTTTATCCCTTTGGAAATAAGATAAAGTTTCCTTACCGTTTGATTGGCAACTGCCTTTTTAATGTCCTGAAGCATCGCTTCGCGGATAAAAACCTTTTGCTTTGCCGGAATGACTTTTGGGTCTGCATCCAGATTTAGATACCAGTTTTCGACAACACTACATTCCTCAGGACTTGCCTCCCCATTGGCATATTTTTCCAGCAACTGTTTTGCCTTTTCTTCGCTCATTTGTATACACGTCGTTTCCAAAAGGAAAGGGTACTAGCGAAAGATGTTACCAGTACGTTAAGTTTCGGTTAACAACACAGGAGTGCTATAATGATGATGTATGACAGGTTTTCCCGTAGTAATTTCATCGCGGCAGTAATCTGATTTTTAACGGTTTGTACAGAAACATCCAATTCACCGGCAATTTCTTTCACCGTTTTATCCTGTTCTCTACTCATCGAGATCACAAGGCGCATCCGCTCCGGTAAACGTTGCATAGCTGCTTCCACTTCCCGGGCAGTATCCTGAAGAATTAAGTTTTCATCTGCAGTATTCATCCGTTTCTGATTCATCAGGATCGCAAATTCATGACGATGAACCTCTTTAACGGCATTCGATCTGTAGTAATCCACTATCCGGTATTTTACTGCGCCATATAAATACCCCGAAAGATCGCCCTTTAGTTCAAGCTTTTGCCGTTTTTCCCATAAAGAGATGAAAATTTCCTGTGTGATATCCTGAGCGAGCGCCTCATCACCGAGTTTTTTGAAAGCTAAATCAAATACCTTTTCCCAGTGCGCATTGAATATTTGCTCCATTGCGAAGGCATTATCATTTTTTAAAGAAGCAATTAATAATTCGCTCAATGCTGTTCGTTTGCTGTGGCAAAGCTACCGCCTCAATATTCCCTCAGTATTAACAAATCTTAAAGTCTGCCATCAAGATTACTAAAAACAACCCTTAATAAAGCACTTGATTGAGAAAAAATAAATCTAAATAACTGATAATCAATAAAAGTAAAACAAGCTAAAACATTATGCAATGAAAGATGTTGGCTTTAAAATCGATAGTTATTTCGGTTAGTTTACCTTATAATTTAAAACATTTATCATGAAAAAAATTTTTATCTCAAGCTTGTTTTCAGTAGCATTATTTATGGGTGTTGCAAAAGCGCAAATCCAAAAAGGCAATGTGATGGTTGGTGGAAACTTAACTAATATCAACTTAGGATTGGATGATCCGAAAGTTTTCAGTGTAGACATTACGCCTAAAGCCGCATGGTTTATTCAGGATAACGTTGCATTGGGTGGATACGTAAACTTTGGTTTACAAACTACTAAAAATGCGCCAACCACAACAACTTATGGAGTTGGTGCATTAGGCCGTTACTATATGGGTAAAGATGTTGAAGTGTTAAACCACGGACGTTTCTTTGCAGAGGCAACTGTTGGTGTTGGTGGTGTTAATGTAAGCAGAGGCGGTGGTAACACCAATGGCCTTAACTTAAGCGTTGGTCCTGGTTTTGCATATTTCATTACGCCAAACATCGGTTTAGAAACATTATTAAAATACAACGGTTTAGTTGGATTTGGCTCTGAAGCCACTCAAAGTAACTTAAATCTTTCTTTCGGTTTTCAGATCTATCTTCCAGGTCAAAGAACAGCTAACAAAGTAAAAAGCGATATCCGTTAATTATTATGGATTGCTAAAAAAAAGCCGGTATCGATAAGATACCGGCTTTTTTTAGTTAATGAGGGAATACGTTTTTCGTTGACAGTGAATCGTTGTGAGTTGGTCGTTGTTCGTCCATCGTTGATCGTTTTTGATAGTGGTTTTTGACCACATCAACTTTAGTTTTATCACCCCCTGTCAATTCTCTATTTCCTATTCCTGTTATCCATTTCCTTTTCCCTCCAATTACTATTAATAACCCGGATTCTGTGTCAACCTCGAATTAAGCTGAATTTCACGCGTTGGAATCGGATACAAAGCTAAATTAGGCGTTACATTTCCAATTAATCCGTTTGCGGGCACAAAATTGGTTTTATGTGCCTGCATCACCTGCACAAAGTTACCCCACCTAATGAGGTCAAACCACCTTTCACCCTCAAAACACAATTCAATCCGTCTTTCATGACGAATCGTTGTTCTGGCATCAGCCTGAGATAAACCGGATTTTGCATCCAGGTTAGACCGGGTTCTAATCAGGTTCAATTGTGTTAGCGCCTGGGCAGTTTTGCCATTTTCGTTAAGTGCTTCAGCATACAACAATACAACATCTGCATAACGTAAAACCGGCCAGTCATTATCTCCTTCGCTGTTTGCGGCAACGCTCTGGTAAATAAATTTTTTCGCATAATAATACACCAAAGTGCCTGAGCGGTAAACACCGATGGCCGTGTTTAAACGATTATCCCCCGCTTCAAAAGAACCAAAAAGATCAGGAGTACCGCTGTTGTTGCTGTTTCCGGTTACTGCAGTAATGGTGGTACCCGATGGTTGCGGAACAAAACTACGGGCAAAAGTATTGCCTTCACCAAAGCCACCGCCCAGGTATTGAACGGAGAAGATAATATCTCTGTTATTATCCTTACCTAAGCCGAAGACCTGATCGTAAGGCAATAATGTGCCAGCCGTGGCCGATACTGTTGCTAAAATATTTTCCGCCTCGGTAAATTTATTTTGGAACATGTAAACCTTACCCAAAAGTGCATTGGCTGCAATACTTGTTGCACGACCAATATCCGTTCCGGTATAACTTACCGGTAAAACAGCAGCTGCCTCAGTTAAATCCTTTTCAATCTGTGTATAAACAGCGGTAGCCGTTTCCCTGTTGTAAGTATAAGCCTGTGTTTCGGAAGTAATTTCATTTAATACCAGTGGCACACCACCGAACATTCTTACCAGGTTGAAATACATTAAAGCCCTTAAAAATTTAGCCTGACCAATGTAACCATTGCGGTTTGCAGTGGTCATTGCTGGTGTATTTACATGATCGAGTACAATGTTAGCGTACGCAATAGTGGCATAAAATCTTCCCCAGGCATTTTGTAAATTGGTAGAAGCAGGTGTCCAGGTGAGTTTATCCTGCTCGCCATACAACACTTCACTTTCACCATAAGTCTGGCTGTTATCAGAAGGAAGCTCGCCAAAACCATATTGCTCGTTATATTGGGCGAAGACTGCTATAAGCACCTGTTAAAGCAGAGCGGATATCAATTTCCGTATTATAAAAGGTATTTACCGGAATAATGCCTTTTGGTGTTAATTCTACAAAAGATTTTTTACAAGAGGTAGCAGCTACGCTTAAAATAAGCATAGAGATACCGCATATAATGATGTTTTTAGTTTTCATGATTTTTCAGTGTTAAAGGCAATTAAAATCCAAAGTTGATCCCAAAAATAATGGTACGGGCGGTTGGGTAAGTTCCCTGATCTACGCCTGGCGTGGTCGGATCTCCACCCATAATATTTGCTTCAGGATTATAACCAGAATATTTCGTAATCAGGAACGGATTCTGCGCCGTTACATAGAATCTGGCCGATTGAAGAGAAATCTTTTTGAACAGACTTTCACTCAGGCGATAACCCAAAGTAATGTTTCTTACGCGAAGGTAAGAGCCGTTTTCTACTGCTAAACTCGATAAGGCCGGGCCAGGGAGTGAACCTGTAGAAATAGGACTCGGATAAACCACTTCTCTGTCTGGAAAAGCAGGATCAAAGTAATTATTGAAATATTTGCTTAGCGAATTTTGGTTATGGTTACCGGTGATGGTTTGTCGGTTGTTTCCGTTAATAATATTTACCCCTTGTACACCTTGCATTAAAATACTCAAATCGAAGTTTTTATATTGAAATGAGTTGGTTAAACCGTAAGTAAAATCTGGTAAACCATGACCCAATGCCGTCATGTCGTTTATATCAATTTTGCCATCGCCATTCTGATCTTTGATCATGGAATCGCCAATGTTATTGCCTGATGTTACTCTTGGATTATTAGCTAAATCTGCAGCATTTCTAAACACACCCACAATTTCATAACCATACATAATGCCCAGTGGCTGGCCAACCTGTACCTGATACACGTTATTCCAACCATTAATTGCCCTTACTGCCGGCAAGGCAGCAGGACCACCAAGGTCTAATACTTTGGTTTTGTAAGTAGAGAAATTTGCATTGGCATTCCAGGTAACAGCACCAAGTTTAAAATTGGTATTCGCGGTGAATTCAAATCCTTTATTTTGCAGTTTACCTAAGTTAGCCTGGTAAGAAGTGGTATACCCCACATCAAGTGGCAAAGCCTTATTCAACAACATACCGTTAGAATTCCGGATGAAATAATCGAAGGTTAATACAATTTTGTTTTGTAATAAGCCAATATCTGTACCAATACTCGTTTGATCGTTTTTCTCCCAGGTTAAATCCGGGTTAGAAAAATCGATTTGTTGCGTTCCGAAAATGCGGCTGTTGCCCGAAGCGTAGTTCCTGTTTAAGGCAATTGAATTTAGATATTTAAAGCTACCAATATTTGCATTACCTGTACGGCCATATCCACCTCTTAATTTCAACTCATTAATTCCAATTTTTAATAAAGGCTCTTTTAATAAAGGTTCTTCAGCCAAACGCCAGCCAATGGAGAAAGACGGGAACACGGCATATTTGTTGTTTGTTCCGAAACGGGAAGAACCATCCTGACGAACAGCAGCCGTAAACAGGTATTTCTTATCATAATCATAAATAAACCTGCCCGCATAAGAAACAAAAGTATTGGTATCAAAAAGTTCCGTACCCACTGTATTTGGCGATGCCAGAGGGCTTTGTACCGAGGTAGTAATGAATGTTCCTGGCAAACCTGCAGTATAGTTAATCTGTGAATCAGATCTTTGCGCAGAAAACAACCCCAATAAGTTGAAGTGGTGTTTTCCAACTTGCTTATCATAAGTAGCTGTATTTTCCCAAACCCAGTCGAAACTATTGCGTACATTATCTGAAGCAAATATTCCCGCCAGTTGCGGACTTGAATAAGCGGCTGTAGGTGCCGAGCTATAGGCCATAGTTCCGGGTACATAGCCATGAACCTGCTCATTTTCTAAAGTTGCACCAATGTAAGTTTTTAACTTCAATCCAGGGATTGGAGCATATTCCAAAAACGCATTACTTAAGGTTCTGAATGCTCTGGAACGGTTAATTGACTGACTTAAAATGCCTACCGGATTATAGAAGTTAGATGCCGAAAACACAGAGGTTGGCGACAAATTATAATTCAGTTCCCGATCATAAGGCTGTGCAAAATCACCGTTGGCACGATAAACCGGAACTATAGGTTGAAAAGTTAACGCCTGGTTTAACGGGCTTGGTAAATTTAAATCTTCTACCAAACCTTTTACACCAATAATGTAATCGTTCGGGTTTGCGCCGGCCCCACTTGCCTGCCCGGAGGATGGTTGTCTGAATTGCTCTGCATATGATGGCGAAATAGAGAAACCAAATTTCACATTTTTAACAATATCGGCATCCAGGTTAATCCGCGTGTTATAACGGGTATATTCCGTTCCAATTAACACCCCTTTTTGTTTAAAAATACCTGCTGAAGCACTAAAGCGAATCTTTTCACTACCACCTGCAGCATTAAACTCAAAACTACTAATGGGCGCCGTTCTGAAAATTTCCTTTTGCCAGTCTACATCAGGCAGGTTAGAAATATCCCCATCCAGAATACCTGGATACTGGAGGTTTTTGATCCGGCTTAATGCCTTAACTTGTTCAACATATTGGTCTTTACTCAATACATCAATATATTTATTAACCGTTTGGATACCGGTGTAAGCAGATACAGAAAACACAGTTTTACCAGATTTACCTCTTTTTGTAGTAACCAATACCACGCCATTTGCAGCCCGGGAGCCATAAATCGCTGCCGAAGCCGCATCTTTTAAAACTTCAATTGATTCGATATCGCTTGGATTAATCAGGTTGAAATTTGCTGCCGATTGTAGCGGGTAGCCATCCACTACATATAATGGATCGTTTGATGAGCTCAATGAACTTACCCCGCGGATTCTGATGGTTGGCGCAGCACCAGGTTTACCACCCTGATCAGATTGTACCTGAACACCAGCGGCTAAACCAGCCAATGCTTCGCCTGGCGTAGATACAGGTTGATTGCCAATATTTTTCCCTTCTACTTTAGTAATGGAAGAGGTAACCGTAGTACGGGATTGTGTTCCATAACCTACTACCACTACATCGCCCAGCGATTGCGGCGTATCGGCCAGTACAATGTTAATCACTGTTCTATCGCCTACGCTAACCTCCTGGCTCACCATACCGATAAAAGAAAAAACCAAAACGGATCTTTGATCTGGTGCTTTAATGGTGTAATTACCATTAATATCAGAAACAACACCGGTTTTCGTTCCCTTCACCAATACACTTACACCAGGCAAACCAATGCCTTTATTGTCGGTGATTT
The DNA here is from genome assembly GCF_009674725.1 of Pedobacter petrophilus. GTDB lineage: Bacteria > Bacteroidota > Bacteroidia > Sphingobacteriales > Sphingobacteriaceae > Pedobacter > Pedobacter petrophilus. The sequence continues at coordinate 192,255 of NZ_WKKH01000006.1, forward strand.
TTCCGGAAACTGAAATAACCTGAGCCACTGGCTGAATAACCAGCGCCTTTCTTTTAATAATAATTGTAGCATAATCGCCAAAAAGCAACTCCACTGGCTGAGTAGCAAAGCAAGCCTGCAAAACCTTTTGAAGTGGTGTGTTTTTCACCTTAATAGTAACCGGTGAAATGCTGTTAATAATGTTAGCATCGCAAATAAAGTTGTAACCGGTTTGTTTGGTTAACAGGCTTAAAACCTCTCTTACCGGAGCGTCTTTTACATTAATGCTTACCTGCTGGGCAAAAGTGCCCGCACTCACCTGTAAAACAGCAATCATAATTAACATGATGGTAAGCCTCATAACTCGAAGAATTTTTTGCGTATAGCAAGGGGTATTCCCGCACGGAAGTGCAGTAAAAATTTTATACATTTGGTTAGGATTAATTAGTTGTTTGATCGATTAATAATATCCGGATTAGCTAATGACTAATCAATTCCGGGAGTGGTCTCAACACTTCCGGTTTTTGGATTTTTCTTTTGAAGTATAGTTATTTTGCTATAACAGTAATCCTCCTTTCTACCATTACAAAGCGGACCTTATCAGTAAGCGAAATATTTTTAAGCAGACTTTTCAATCCTTTAGACCGGGAATAATTACCCTCAAAATTAAGTGCCGTCATGTCTCCTTCATAATTAACGTCGACATCATACCACCTGGAAATCTTTTTCATAATCGAAGTGATGTTTTCATTATTAAAAATAAACATATCATTCTTCCAGGCCATAACCTCTTCCAAATCTGCCTGAACTATTTTGGGTTTACTCTTGAGGTTGTTAACTGCCATCTCCCCGGGTTTAATCAGCGTTTGAAATTTACCGGTGTTCACTTTCACAGCACCTTCCAGCAAGGTAGTGGTGATATTTTGATCTTCTTCAAAAGCACTGATATTAAAATGTGTACCCAATACTTCTACCTCTTGTTTGCCTGCGACATTTACCTTAAAAGGTTTCTTTTTGTTGCTGGCGACTTCAAAATAAGCTTCACCAGTTAACAATACCTTTCGATCGGGTCCATCAAATGCATTTGGAAAGCTTAGTGAAGAAAAAGAGTTTAGCCAAACGCGGGTTCCATCAGGCAAGGTGATATCATATTTTCCGCCCCTTGGGATGGTGATTTTGTTTAAGGGTTCATTATTTATCTGGTTACCCTTTCCCTTAGCGGAAACCACAAGTCCGTTTCCTGATTTAGAGATATTGGCACTGCCTTTGGTATTAATTACACCATTTTTTGAACCATCAAGTTTAATGTTTTCTCCTGTAGACAATGTGAGTACGGCGTTGGCAGAACCCGCAACAATGTCTTTAACCTCATTTGATGGTTTTGCTTGTGCAGTTAAAACAGGTTTTTGTTTGTGTCGGGAAAACTGATCAACAGCAAGGTAAATGGTGAGTAAAAGCACAGCAGCAAGGGGTGCAAGTATTTTCCAGTTCAGCCAAACGACATTAAACTTTTTTCCATTCTGAGCCAGGATACTCTGATTAAGCCTGGCCCTTAATGTTCCACGAAGCCTTTTTACTGCTTCGGCAGATACCGTTAGATCAAGCAAACCATTTTCTTTTTGATAGGTATGCAGCATATTTTCTTCCTCAGGAGAGCATAAGCCTTTCAGGTACTTTTCGCAAAGGTCAAAATATTGGGTTTCCGTCATTCCCTGGTGATTAAATATTTGGTAGAATAGCTTGTTATAGATATAGATACAATTAAGGTTACACACACACATAAAAAAAATAAAAAAAAAGCAAATAAAGCTTTACGCTATCCTAATACATTTCTTATTTCAGTTTTTAAATCATAGCTTTATTTTAAATAAGCATATGCCAAACAGCAATCATAGCGACCTGGAACTACTAAACCGGATTCTTTACAATGATGAAAAGGCATTTAACCTTCTTTTCGAACGTCATTGGTTGCGGGTGTATGCCGTCTCTTTCCGATATGTAAAAGATGAAGAACTGGCGTTGGAAATTTCACATGATATCTTTCTGAATATCTGGAACAAGCGCCATAGTTTAAAAATTTCTTCCTTCAGAAGTTATGTGGTTACTTCTGCCAGTTACCATGGTATCAGAAAAAGTCAACAGAAAAAAGCGATACCTTTAAAATACGTAGAAAGCTATGAATTTGAAGGCGATGGCCTGTTGATGGATCATCCATCAATAACCAATGCAGGCGATGAAAAAATGCTGATCGCCGAACTCGATCAAAAAGTAAAGATTTCACTGGAAGAATTGCCGCTCCGTTGCCGCGAAATTTACCTCTTAAGCCGCCAGGATCATTTATCCATTACTGAAAGTGCTGAAAAACTTGACATTTCAAAAAGAACAGTCGAAAATCAATTAACCATTGCCTTAAAGCATTTAAGGGCAATGCTGAAGTATACAGGGGTATTGTTTTTTTAGTCTTCAGTCCCTAGTCAAAAGTCTTTAGTCTACGACTTAATTTTCCGTTAAAACAGATCTCTTGAAGTTCTAAGTCGGCAGTCTTCAGTTGGCAGTCTATTCGCGCCTTAAGCTCTAAACTTAATTTCCCGTTAAAACAGATCTCTTAAAGTCGGCAGTCTTCAGTCAGCAGTTTATTCACGCCTTAAACTCCAAACGTAATAAGCTCCACTCTGGACTCAAGACTATCGACTCAGGACTCTGAACTTAATTTTCCGTTAAAACAGATCTCTTAAAGTCGGCAGTCTTCAGTCAGCAGTTTATTCACGCTTTAAACTTCAAACGTAATAAGCTCCACTCTGGACTCAAGACTATGGACTCAGGACTCTAAACTCAGGACTCCAAACTCGAGACTCACCCGCAAATCCTTCTCCTCATCTTCATCAGGCTGAATAATCTCACTTATTAAATTAAAGATGTCTTGTTTATCACCGGTTTTTAAAGAAAGACCGAGTAAACGAACGAGCATTTTCTTTTGGTCGATACTCAGGCTGCTAAATAATTTTGGTTCCACTTCATACAACACTTTAATCAAGCCAGTCAGCTTTAATTTAGAAACATCGCGCTCCCGCTCAGTTGCATATCCGGGAAGGATGCCATCTTGCTCCAAAGTGTCAATCAGTCGATCAGCATATTCTTTTAAGAAGGGCTTACGTTTATTCTTAAGGTATTCATTCAGTTCTTTAATCAGGAAGCGGTATTCGGGAGCAGATTTAGCGGCACCAAACAATGCCACCTGACCTTCATTTTCAAAACTCTTGAAATCGAAATCCCTAAAGAAATCACTATCAATGTAAACACTGTGGAAATAATCATCGCTTTTTTTATTCAGCGTAGTATAATCCTTATAAATTTCCTCCCCTCCCGCCAGGAAATAATATTTAGAAAGCTCTTTATGCAGGCCCTCTTTCCAATGCACATATTTTATTTTGAACCGGAAGCCCGTATCAGCATAAAGCAGCTCGAATTCTTCTTTGCTTTTAATGTTTGCGGAGAAATCAAGTGCTTTTCCATTTACAATAACTTGTATTTCTTTGTGCTTGTTCAGCTCGATAAACCAACAAAACTCGTTAATCAGAAAAGGTACAACACCTTGTTCAAAATCTATTTCGCTGATGCGAAGGTTAGTAAAAGTTACAACTGTTCCGGTTTGAGTTTCGGTTATGGCTTCTTCAGCAGCTTCGTAACTGTTTAATCCGCCTGTATTAATTTGTATCATTCCGCGGTGGAAACCTTTTTCATCCTGATAGGTGGTGCGCCAGGCGGCGTTATGTGCGAAAGTGAAAAAGGTTAGCCGCCCAACCCCATTCCGTCCGTGCATTTTGGAGGTATGTTTTGGGGCAACAATTTGAATAGCCTTTTCCGATTCAAAAAACGGATCGAATTTTTGCTGCAAGTGCTCGAAATTAATGCCGTAGCCATTGTCTGCAATTTTCAGGCTATCTAAACGTCCGAGTTCGTTGGCTACATAATCGATGTTAATCGTATCCGCATTGGCATCAAAACCGTTCCAGATATATTCGGCTATGGCTTGTCTCTCGTTGTAATTTTTAAGAACTTTTTGAATTCCTTTTGAGGTAATGTTAACTTTCTCAGACATTTTTTTACTAAATTAATTAGCAAATATAATTAAACCTCGCTGAAAATATAGCGGTGTTGAAAATCAGTTGATGTAGTGTACACTGTTCTGCAAAGTATGTTTTGAAAATTAAAGATTTTTAAATTAAGTATCTTACTGCAAATAAGCAACATAAGCTTATATTCCTCATATGGTAAATAATATTTAAGCAACTGCTATCAACCATATAAGGCATGGAAGAAAATATAAGCTCAAACGCCAGGTATCAAAAAACTTTATTAAAGCAATACGAATAGCCAACTTGAGCTTCGATGACCTTATATTCTCATATGGTAAATAATATAGGCAACTGCTATCAACCATATAAGGCATGGAAGAAAATATAAACTCAAACGCCAGGTATCTCAAAAAACTTTATTAAAGCAATACGAATAGCCAACTTGAGCTTCGATGACCTTATATTCCTCATATGGTAAATAATATAGGCAACTGCTATCAACCATATAAGGCATTAGAAAATATAAACTCAAATGCCACGCTGTTTAAAAGGCACATTGGCTTCAAATCTCGCGTATGCTTCGATCAACGATGGTAATTAAGACCTCCTTCAATAGCATTACTCTTCTAACGATTAAACTTTAGTCATAATTAACGAATTACAACACTTGTAGCGCTGGCCCGTTATGCTTTTTCTATTTTAATTCCGAGTTTAGCCCAAAATATGATTAATGAATATTGAGAATATCTATGGCGATAAAAAATGGATCGACTTTGGTGGTAAATCACCATTAATTGCCCTGTTTAAATCCTTTCATGAGCTTGGTCCCGAGATTGAGGCCATTATAAACGAACATACATTTCCGGTAAACTTCGCTAAAAACAAACATGTTGCATCGCCCCTTAAACGGAACAGGTATATCTATTTCATTTTAAAAGGTGCAGTGCATGGTTACATCAAAACGGGAAGCAATAAGATTACCACCTGGATTACTACCGAAAACGAACTTGCAGGCACCATCAGGAACCTCTGGGAAGATGTGGCGACTGATGAATATGTGGAAACGATAGAAAATGTACTCGCCATCGCAGTTCCGCACACCATGACTAAATATTTATATGAAAATTTCATGATCGCCAATTATGTAGGCAGAAAGATGACAGAACTTTATATTCAGGGCGCTTCAGAAAGAGCCTTTATTGCCAGATTACCCACCGCACGAAAGCGCTACGAACGGCTTTTGGTAACTTATCCACACCTTATGAACAGGATACCGTTGAAATACATCGCTTCTTTTATCGGAATGCGTTTAGAAACTTTAAGTCGGTTAAGAGGTAAAGTTACCGGAGAATAAAACATCTATCCCTAAAATAAAGCACATGAATATCATTCTAGCCTCTACATCTACACTCTTCGGCGGAACCTATCTCGCTTATCTTAAAGAAGAAATTGTTAATCTTTTTAAAGGCATGGAAGAGATTATATTTATTCCGTTCGCCAGGCCTGGAGGCATCTCTCATGAAGAATATACTGAAAAAGCAAAGCAATTTTTTGCTGGCATTCAAATAAATGTTCGCGGTTTGCATGAATTTGATGATCAGGCAAAGGCAATACAGGAGGCGAAAGGCTATTTTACCGGCGGTGGCAATACTTTTTTGCTGGCTAAAACGCTACACGAAATGGATTTAATGGCAGTACTTAAACACGAAATTCAGAATGGCAAAGCCTATCTGGGCTGTAGTGCGGGTAGCAACATTGGCGGACTGAACATGAAAACCACCAACGATATGCCGATTGTTTACCCTGCCTCTTTCGAATGTATGGGCCTGGTTCCTTTCAACCTTAACCCCCACTATCTTGATCCAAATCCAGATTTAAAACATAATGGTGAAACCCGGGAAACGAGAATCATGGAGTTTTTAACGCAGAACGATACAAAGGTGATTGGATTACGGGAAGGAAACTGGATCAGACGAATAGGCAACTGCATTACTACAGAAGGTACGGAGCCAACCAGGGTATTTGAAAAAAACAAGCAACCTTATGAAATTGCACCCGGCACCGTTTTATAACATTTCCGATCAGGCATGGCTTTGATAGATATTAATCGCTCACGGCAATTTATTTCCCTTGATTTCCGGGTCCTTCGATTAATTAATGAACTGATAATAAATAGGATAAACTTTGCTTTTATTTATGATTTTCTGTAAATTGACATAACCAAATATAGAAAACATGAAACTGCTCAAGAAAATTGAAAACTGGGGAGATCAGCATCACCCTCAATGGATTGATTATTTCAGAATTTTGCTAGGCATCGTCCTCATCTGGAAGGGAGTTGATTTTTACATCAACATGGAAGCCTTTAATCATTTAATGCGAGGCGCCATGCTGGGCACCGCATTTAGCATCAGTTTAGCGGCACACTTAATTATCTTAGTCCACATTATTGGTGGTGTCGCCATTGCCATTGGTACCAATACCCGCTTTTTTTGTCTTTTAAACCTGCCCATCTTAATTGGTGCAGTATTTTTCATCAATATTTCGGGTGGTATCTTTAAACCTTATTCCGAATTCTGGTTTTCATCACTGGTTCTGATCGGGCTTATCTGTTTCACTATTGAAGGAAACGGAGTACTCGCTGTAGATAAAGTGCAGGCCGTACCGCAATAATCTGCTTTTTGATGAAGGTTTAAAATTAGAAAAGGCTAAAAATGCCGCTGATTTATGCTGATTTAACTATCTATTTAAAAAAAATGATACGCTAACTAAATGGTTAGCAAGCACTAATATCTTTTATTGAATATTATCGTAAAAATCATTTGCAGATTACGATCAACTTTGTACTTTTGCACCGGAGAGTTGGCAGAGTGGTCGATTGCGGCAGTCTTGAAAACTGTTGACTTGTTAAAGGGTCCGCGGGTTCGAATCCCCCACTCTCCGCATAACGAGATTTCTTTAAAATCATCATAGAGCTGCTCGTTTTCGAGCAGCTCTAACTGTTTAAGTATCTGCGAATTATGGACAAATTCAGGATGTATCCAAGGTGTTCTAAACATACCCTCCTTAAACGTGAGACCTTGTTTGAACACCTCATTTAAAATAGCGTGCTGCTGGTTTATAGTTGCATCTTCAAAAATGCCAGGCAGATTTAGCATATAAGGCAATAGCAATAGTTCTTGATTAATAAAATCTTCTAAGTCTTCGTCCAATTCGTCCCTACGTTTAAGCAGTTGGGCTCTCTCTGCGTTAAACTTCTTGTTCCATTTTTTATAGGTTGCTGCGTTAATAATATCATCCATCAATTTCTTTTCAGCCCTTTCAATCTTTTCTTCCAGCTTAGATAGTTGATCCGTAATAACCTTTGATTCCTTGTTACGCGTTTCGTTCATTGCCGATAAACCGCCCTTTACCTCAACTACAATTTCATCAATGGCATCCTGCCTGAAAGCCAAGTTGAGCAACAACTTGTTAAACTTTTCATGTAAAACCGCCCCTGAAATATTAACGTTGCTATGCTTAATACAACGGTAGTATAAATAGTATTTACTCTTACCCTTGCTCCAGCCAGCGGTCATGCTTTGTCCGCAACAAGGGCTTTTCAAAATACCTTTTAACGGAAATTCCTCCTTAGGTTGGGTTTTCATCGCCCTTTTATTGACACCGAGCGTGTCTTGTGCACGCCAATATTGGGATTCTGAAATGATAGGGTCGTGAATGGCTTTAACATATTTCTCAGGATTCTTGCCATGCGCCACCACCCTAACCAATCCTGCATATAAGGGATTAATCAAAATCCTGAATATCGCACCGTTGCCACTTTGATGGAAGCCCAAATCTTTTACTTCCTGATGAATAAGGTAGCGTGGAACCCCTGCCAAATAATCGCGGAATATCTTTTGTACGATGTAAGCTTTGGTTTCATCGACAACAAGTATCATTTTACCATCTTTTTGGCGGCCATTCAAATAGCCAAAGGGTGCTTTATTAAGATACCTCCCTGATTCCTGGGCATGTCGTGCGCTCATTTTTGCCCTACGCCTGATTGTTAATAGTTCCTGATTTGCGATCAGGTATTTAAACGCCCTTAAAAGAAATACAGAGGGGTCGGAAGTATCAATATCCAGTGGTTCACTTGTTGCAATTACCTTAATGCCATATCTTTTTTCCAATTGCTCAATCTTTTGTAGCGCTTCGGGAAGATTACGGCTAAAGCGGTCATGGTCGAGTACAATCAAATATTTAACATTGTTTTTGTGCTCTTTTATAAACTGTTCCAGCGCCCTATAATCGGGGCGGTCAAAAGTATAGCTTGACGCCCCGTCGTCTTCAAATACAGAGCCCAAGACAATATGATTGTACTCGCAATAATCTTGAATATTCTTCCGCTGATAGTCTTTTGAGTGGACTGACTGGTCTTTTTTACTTATTCTTACATATCCTATTGCATCCATTCTTTTGTCTACTAATGATGATTTCTACGATAATTTCAGCTATCAATTTACGAAAATCTTCACTTTTTTTATCAATATTTTTAGCTAAACCTACATTCTTTTTATCTATAATTATTGGTGATTTTATCGATTTATTCGTATTTTCCATAACTTCTTTTAGAGGCAAATATGAACGCAAAAAAAATATTAAATTAACACGGTCGTACCACTGTTTTATTCTTTTACCAGATTATTAACAAAGAGATTTCTTATTTTTATAGCAGAACAATCCAGTATTGTTTGTTCATGATAAAAATATTGGCTTTGTAAAGAAGCCCCGTATGTGAAAAATATAGAAAAGTAGATAGCTATATAAGGGTTGTTTCTTTGTTTTTAGCAATCATTTGTCGTAGTCGTTAAATGAATATAAGATCTGGCCTCAATTTATGACCGAATAAGAACAGTTTACTATCCACTAAGTAGTGCAAGCGACCACATAGTATTCGGAAGCATTATATTTGGACGGCCCAGACGAAAATGGCAAGAAAATCTATTGGGATAGTGCCAAAGAATTTTGACAAAACAAATCAGATATTTATTGGAAATGTCAATCAAATCATTTAGCCTTGAAAATTTATTCCTGAAACTTGATTTGTAAAAATTCATTAAAAAAAAGAAGGCGCAAATGGTGGGTGGGACAAGCGACAAACAGATAATCGCTGTAAATGTACGCGATGTGTATGTGGCCGCGCTGGTAGCTGTTAAACATTTGCCTGTAGGTGTCCGAATCATTAGTATTAGTGGTAACATGGCCAATAACGCAGGTGAATCGCAAGCTACGTTATATGTAATGAGCAAATCGGCCCTGCAAGGATTTACCCGTGGCCTGGCATGCGGCCTTGGGTCTATAAATATTACGGTTAATGTGTGCAGCCCGGATCAATAGATACGGATATGAATCCTGCCAATTGATAACCCCCAAAAATGTTATCCTGTGAGGCCTAAGTCAACATGTGGGTCAAACGAGATCAAAAAGCGTTCAAAATATTCTAAATAAAGCGGGTTTTATTCTTTGTGAACAAAGGTTTGCTATTTGGGAAATTCTTTTTTTTCGCGTTTCAGGTCGCTTGGCGAATAAGATCCATTGTAAAATGCTTTTCCTTACGGATTTACTTAAACTCAGAAAATAATCCATTGAATCTGTTTGTAGTGCTAATGCTTCTTCCATATCGCTGGGTATTATTAACTCTTCCACCTGGTCGATCATTGTCCAGAAACCATTTTGTTTAGCAATTTCAATACTATTATAACCTGCTTGGGTCATTAGTCCGTTGTTAATAAGTTGATGTACTTTTTCTTTATTTATTTTGGACCACGTGCTGTAAGGTTTTCTTCTGCTGAAAAACTGCATAAACGACTGATCATCTATAGGCTTTCGTCGGCTGTCTACCCAACCAAAACATAAAGCCTCATTAACCGCTTCGCTCCATGTAATGCTTAATGTGTTGGTTTTCTTTTTGTAGTAAACAAGCCAAACCGATTGTTTTAAATAATGGTTTTCTGTTAACCATTGTCTCCAATCGTGTTGGCTCGTCGGGCAAAATGTTTCAATTTCCATTTTGGATTTTTTCTTTTGCTACTTCATAGCCACTATGATAATACAAACGATAGTGATACCGACTAAATGATAAGTTCCGCTGATAACACTATAGAAAATGGGTCTCGGTATGTTGGGGTTAATGGCTATGTTAACCGTATTCGTAACCAAGTAACCTATGCCCGCTACCATAGCGAATTCCAATGCGCCGCTTAATGTATTAACATTTAAAGCATAAATTAACATAGCAGTTGTTATAGTAATAATCAGGCAACAAATTGCGGGCCCTGCTATAAAGATCGGTGAGTTCGGTAATGTTTCATTTCCTTTGCCAAGTGATGTTTTGTACGGATTGCCGAAAAATACGGTGAACCAAAGACCTCCAAGAATAAAATAGGGAATAAATGCGCATAGAACACTAAACCAATTTAAGTGTGTAAGTTGACTGATCATAATTTTATTTTTAATTGTTAAACTAATTTTGTTACTTAATACTGCAAATGTCGGTCAGATCGTTGACAGCCTTGTGTCAGGGGTGGATATTCTGGAGCATGTTGACCCCCCAATTATGTTTTCCAATTCCGGTTTACGGTAAAACCATTTAAAGCTTTTA
>NZ_WKKH01000007.1 GCF_009674725.1 Pedobacter petrophilus
CAAATAATTCTTGATAAAGAGATTTTGTCTTCTGTACACTTAAATACTATTTATAAAAAGCTTGAAAGAGAGAAACTGGGAGGTAACTATAATTTCGATTTTAAGATAGATACCAACGGAAATGTTAAGTCAGTAAGAAGCAGTAAATTGGTAATCTACAAAGAATTAAATGCATTTATGAATAATAAATTCATTCAATACACATGGGAGCCAGCTCATAAAAAGAATTGTTTCTCTTGCAAAGTTGAAATGGTAGTATACTTTAATGTTTTCTTTCATCCAATGGAGAAGAATATTGTTATTAGTATGTCTATTTCTAATGGGAAACATGAGCAACTGTACTTTAAAAGAATAAATCCATCTCGGCTAAGGTGGTAGGTCTACTAAAATAAATAAAGCAAAAGCCTATCAATGTAAAATTGTTAGGCTTTGCTTTTTTGTAGGAGTTTGTGTTTAATTAGCCTTGCTTATATTGCTCCGTAGATACGAAAATGGAGTTTAGCGAGTTGGATAATCTTGGTGCCTTCGTTAAAGCGTTCTGCAAGCAATTCATCTTCTTGTTCATTTCATGCTAAACCCTAGTTTCCTTTTTGGGCGAGGGCTTCGAGTTCGTTAATGGCGAAGAATAGTGCCCTCGCAAGCGTAGGTCTGTGACTTGTGAGAAATGGATTATAGCTTAGCCCCGCAGTTTAAAAACTTGCCGGCTTTGTTATTCCTTTACCTGTCCAAGTTTAATTGATTTTGTGTTAAATTTCTTCCGTTTTTACACCAAAGTGTTAGTTAGTTTGTATGTGCGAGCTTTTGGTGGGTACCAAAATAGCAATGAGAAAATTGGCAGTTTAAACATTGCCAGTCGTTTTATTTTTGTTACATACCAATTTAATAGACTGGCTTTGATCGCTGAAGAACAAGAGCCAGCACAGTGAGGATAAGGTGAACTTTTTACAGGCTACCGGCTTTGTTTACAATGAACGTGGTTGGCTGCGGAGTAGCATCAATAGCCAGTTCAGTATGAAACTGGATTATAATGAAAATGGTAGCGGCTTGTATAATGGCAATATTGGCAGGCAATCCTGGTCGGCCACTTCCAATCCGCTGTCTTCAGGTATCTATATGTCTTACGGTTATGATAAACTGAATAGGTTAACTAGTTCAATCGGCACGGGGATTACGATGAATGAAACCAATGCCTACGATGTACCTGGCAATATCGAAAGTTCTCCGCGTAATCACGGTAATCGATAATAAATACAATTACCATAGCAGCCAGTTAAGATTTGCTAAATGCTTATGAATCTAAATGTAATGCAGTAATTGATGAAAGAACTGGCTTTTGATTTTGATTATATTATACGCTACCATGCGCAACGCCCAGCAACAAATAAGGCTAATCTTTCTATTATACGCCGCAGTTTAGGGTTTCTGGCATAGCCGCTCCATTCTCGAATTATTTCGCCTTTAGTTCCACAAGTTTAGATTATATCAAGCTTTTCAGCATGGCTACCAAAGCTTTTTGATCAATTAAACTGTTTTTGTATTGCCTGGATTTTAGCAGCATCTTCCTTTAAGTATTCGATGGTACTTAACCTGTTCAATTCTTCGGAATTGTGTGGTGAAAACCCTTTTCATATCAACTTCCCTATGGTTTACTACCTAATAATAGACTTAGCATGTTTGTTTTTTTTTACCGCGATTGCGTTCCTTATTCCTTTATAGGGTGTGAATTCATTTGTAAACAAAATATGTGTAAACTTTTTAATTGTTTACAAAAAGATTGTTTACAAAACGCGAAACATTTTCGTTGTAAACTTTTTTTTGTTTCACTTTAAAAAGTCTCACCCCTAAGTTCGTTTAATACTTCATTACTCATTTTTTGGCTACAACAAAAAGAGATTTGGCTCCATTTGAAGAATGGATTGTGCAGACATTTGAAAAACCAAAACATTAGAAAATGAAAATTATAATTACAGGGTCCCTGGGCCATATTAGCCAACCCTTAACCGAAGAACTGGTTCAGAAAGGACATTCAGTTACCGTAATCAGTAGCAACGCGGAAAGGCAGCAGGATATTGAAGCAGTTGGTGCAACGGCAGCCATTGGCTCCTTGCATGACGTTGAATTTTTAACGCAGACTTTCACTGGCGCAGATGCAGTTTACACCATGGTTCCTCCGGGAAATTACATGGATCATAATTTCGATCTGCTGGCTTACTACAAAGGTTTAGGTGAGAAATATGCCAACGCAGTTCTGGAATCTGGTGTGAAAAAGGTGGTGAATTTAAGTACAATAGGTGGCAACTTAGCCGAAGGGAATGGGATTTTGCGTGGCGCGCATCAAGTGGAGTTAATTTTAAACGCGTTACCAACCGACGTTGCCATTACCCACATGCGGCCAAACTCATTCTATTATAACTTGCTCGGGTATATTCCAATGATTAAATCAATGGGCATGATTGCTGCAAATTATGGAGGCGATGACATTATCCCCTGGGTATCTCCGGTTGATATTGCCGCTGCAATTGCCGAAGAACTAACTACACCGTTTGAGGGGAGGAAAGCACGTTCAGTAGCGAGCGAAGATCTATCCGGACATGAAACGGCCAGCATTTTAGGCGAGGCCATTGGTCAGCCAGATTTAAAATGGGTGCTTGTTTCTGACGAAGAAACTTTAAATGGTTTAATAGCTGTCGGAATGAATCCGAAAATAGCTGCGGGTTTAGTAGAGATGTATGCAGCACTTCATAGTGGATTATTGGCACAAGATTATTATCAAAATAAACCTGCGGTAATGGGTAAGGTAAAAATGGCCGATTTTGCAAAAGAATTTGCAGCGGCTTTTAACCAATAATAATTAGCTTAGTATATGGCAAACATCCACTTTCATAGATTTAAAAACATTAGTGAATTTCATCAGTTCAGGGGTTTGCCGAAACCAGAGCATCCGCTCATTAGCGTGATCAATCTGGATGATGTAAAAAAAATGCCTAAAGGAGAAAATAGCATAGTGTTTGATTTTTATTCTATTGCCCTGAAGCGGAACTTTAATGGGAAAATGAGGTACGGGCAACAACAATATGATTTTGATGAAGGCATTATGTTTTTCATTTCGCCAGGGCAGCTTTTTCGCATCGAAGTAGAAGATGAAATGGCCATAAAGCATTCGGGATGGATGTTACTCGTTCATCCCGACTTCTTATGGAACACCCCTCTGGCCAAAAGCATTAAGCAAAACGAGTTTTTTGATTATTCTGTACACGAGGCACTTTTTCTCTCGGAGAAAGAAGAGCACACTATTGCAGCAATCATGCAGAACATTCTACACGAGTACCATTCCAACATCGATAAATTTACCCAAAGCGTAATGATTGCCCAGCTTGAATTACTGCTTACTTATTCTGACCGGTTTTATCACAGACAGTTCCTTACCAGGAAAATATCGAACCATTCCGTTCTCCATCGCCTCGAAAACATTCTTTCAGCTTATTTTGAAGATGATGACCTGCAAAAAAAGGGCCTTCCCAGCGTTCAGTATATTGCTGAAACATTAAGCATGTCGCCAAATTATTTAAGCGGTCTGTTAAAAGTGCTCACCGGCCAGAGTACACAACAGCATATTCACGATAAATTAATTGAGCTGGCGAAAGAGAAGCTGTCCATCACCAACATGTCCGTGAGCGAAATTGCTTATCAGTTGGGTTTTGAACACCCACAATCTTTCAATAAGTTATTTAAGCGCTATACAGAAATGAGCCCGAATAACTTTAGAAAGTCTTTCAATTAAGGTATTCGATTTTTAATGCAGTTGGGCTTTCGTTAATCAGCTGGCGGCACAACCTTGACTTATACATTAACCTCAATAATTTTCAGCTAAATTTATCTTTATAACCCCTCAACATCTCCACCATTACAATGAAGTTTTGAAACAAAATATTTACATCGTTTAAAGAAAAATCAATCTACCTTCGAAACGGATAAGTGGTGGAAATAAATTTAGTAAAACCGTTTAGTTTAACTCCAGATGATCCTAACCAAAATGTACCTTTGTCTATGAGCCCTGAAAAATGATGAAAAAACCAGCTGTAATTTTTAAGATACTGTTAACCTGTTTGCTAATGTTTGTTCTCCAGGTGAGCATGGCGCAAACTTTTAAAAATCCCTTGCTGCCATCAGGAGCCGATCCCTGGAGCATTTATAAAGATGGATATTATTATTACACGCATTCCATGCAGAATAAACTGGTGATCTGGAAAACTAAAAACCTGGCAGATTTGAAATCAGCTGAGCAGAAAACTATTTTTGTTCCGACAGCAAATACTGCTTATGCTAAAGAACTCTGGGCACCTGAAATTCATTTCATTAACCAGAAATGGTATGTTTACTTTGCTGCCGATAACGGCGAAAACAAGAACCACCGGATGTATGTATTGGAAAACACATCGGACGATCCGCTAACCGGAAGCTGGGAACTAAAAGGTAAAGTGGGCGATGCTACGAACAAGTGGGCAATTGATGGATCTGTTTTTACCTATCAAAACCAGCTTTATATGGTTTGGGCAGGATGGGAGGGAGACATTAACCAGAAGCAGGAGATTTTTATTGCAAAAATGAAAAACCCCTGGACTATAGACGGCAAAAGGCATAAAATCTCGACTCCACAATTTGAATGGGAAAAGCATGGCGACTTAAATGATCCGGGTAATCCGCCGCATGTTGATGTTAATGAAGGCCCTCAAATTTTAATTCATGATCATAAAGTGTTTCTAATTTATTCTGCCAGCGGTTGCTGGACAGATTTTTATGCCCTGGGTATGTTAACCCTAAAAGGTAAAGATTTATTAAATGCCGCATCATGGGAAAAAAGTAAACAACCGGTATTTAAGCAGTCTGCAGAAAATGGCGTTTATGCACCCGGGCACAATTCTTTTTTCAAATCTCCCGATGGGAAAGAAGACTGGATTTTATACCACGCCAATTCAGCGCCTGGCCAGGGCTGCGGCGGGCAACGCTCACCAAGGGCTCAAAAATTTACCTGGAATCCGGATGGTTCGCCAAACTTCGGTATTCCGGTTCGCAGCGATCAGGAACTTGCTATTCCATCGCAAAATAAGTAGAAATTTATTCAACAGCTAACCAAAAAATAACCTGATCAAAATATGAGAAAACATTTCAATTACCTGCTATTAATATTCCTGAGTGTAGCCTCCGTTACTTATGCCCAAAACAGCACGCCAGTGGTGGGCAAAGTATGGTCGATAGACAAAGCCAATGCCTGGTACAAACAGTATAAATGGATTAATGGTGCTGATTTTCTACCCAGTACCGCCATTAACCAACTGGAGATGTGGCAGGCAGATACCTTTGATCCGGCTACGATAGATAAAGAACTTGGCTGGGCAGAGGCAATCGGTTTTAACACAATGCGTGTTTACCTGCATAGCCTTGCCTGGAAACAAGATCAGCAGGGCTTTAAAAAGAGAATGGACCAATACCTGACCATCGCGAACAAACACCAGATTAAAACCATTTTTGTGTTTTTTGATGATTGCTGGAATAAGCAGGCTAAAATAGGCAAACAACCAGAACCAAAAACGGGAATTCATAACTCCGGTTGGGTGCAGGATCCCGGCGATCCGGACTCGAAACAGGAAGCAAACTTTCCGGCTTTGGCGCGTTATGTGAAGGATGTAATGACGCATTTCAAGACTGATCAGCGCATTCTTTTATGGGATTTGTACAATGAGCCGGGTAATTCCGGTAAATTAACCACTTCCTATCCACTGTTAAAAAATGTATTTACCTGGGCAAGGGAAGTGAATCCGGATCAGCCCATCAGTGCAGGTTTGTGGGCCTGGGATTATAAAGAGTTAAATGCATTTCAAGCCTTAAATTCTGATGTGATTACTTACCATGATTATGAGGAGCCGCAATGGCACCAAAGGGTAATTGATATGCTTCGCTCGCATGGCCGCCCGATGATCTGTACTGAATACATGGCCAGAACAAGGGGAAGCCGTTTTGAGAATGTGATGCCATTGTTAAAAAAGGAGAATATTGGGGCAATTAACTGGGGTTTGGTTGATGGAAAATCAAATACGAAATACGCCTGGGATACACCACTTAAAAATGGCGAAGAACCAAAGGAATGGTTCCACGAAGTTTTTAGAAAAGACGGTACGCCTTACAAAAAGGAAGAAGTAAATCTTATTAAAAAATTGAACAACAAATAGGATTGCAATAATTTCATTTATCTTTCGAAAGTACGTCGCCAACCAGGTTTGTTTCTGGTTGGCTTTTTTTTATCTTACTTCCCGGTAATGCTTTCTTTCCGCTCTTGCGGATCTCTTAATATTGGTTTTAACACCTCAATTTTTCCATCAATTTCATGTTGATAAGACAGACCCAAAATTTCAGTGATCAGCGGGTAAACGTTTACATTTTCGAACGAAGCTATTTTTAAATGCTTTTTAAAAGCAGGCCCCCAGGCCATAAATGTGGCATGCATATCTTTTACCTGCAGCGGATCAAAGCCATGGTGCCCAATGCCAGGTTTACGATTAGAAAATACTTTCGGCCACTCAGGAACAAGCAGGATGTCACCGATCCGGTTTAAACGATCATCTTTAGCGCTATAGTGAAAGTGGGCCGGCATTTTCGTTTTTAAATAGGCTTTGTAATCTGTGCCTTCCTGGCTTTTTAATGTTTCGTATAAAGGCTTAATATCTTGTTTGTTTTTTGCATGAATATCCATCAGTGTTCCCGATGAAGCAATTACGTATTTCGCTGTATCAATGGCTTTTGGTGTAGCAAGAGGATGATCACGGTCTACGGCTGTCATTCCATGATCAGAAACAAAAATATAATTTACCGGCAGACCTAAAGGTTCAATTGTCTTGGTAAGCTGATCAATTACAGCATCAACCATTTTTACTGCCGCTTCCGTTTCAGGAGCATCGGGTCCATAAGTATGACCGGCATGATCTGGTTCTGAAAGGTAAAACGTAATCAGATGCGGTCTTTTTTCTTCAGGCAGGCTCAACCAGTTTTTGATCATTTCGATTCTTTTTTCAACGCCAATCTGTTCCGTATAATCATAGTAATAAGTTGGACGAATGCCTTTAATTGCCGCTTCAGATCCTACCCAGAACATACTTGCCGAGATCATTTTTTGTTCTTCTGCCAACACCCAAAGCGGTACACCGCCGTACCATTTACCATCCTTTACTTTAGATTTCGAACCCATCGAATATCTTTCACCTGTACGGTCTTCCAGGAAAGTATTATTTACCAGGCCATGGTGAGAAGGGTACATCCCCGTGGCAATGGTGTAATGGTTTGGAAAAGTAACCGAAGGGAAACCTGGGATCATCGATTCGGCCAGAACCCCGTTTGCACTTAATTTTAATAGGCTATCTGCGTGATAACGGTTTGCATAATCATAACGAAAACCATCGGCAGAAATCAAAATCACATAAGGCTTTTTTAGCTGATCCGCTGCATTCTGACGACCGGATATAACATGTTCGCTGGTGTCAGTTTGTGCCCGGACATTGCTGTTGATCAAAAATAAGATAATAATCAGGAGGAGCGGAAAGGGATATTGGTTTTTCTTCATTTGTATAGTTGGAGATGAATTACAGGTGGATTTGCAGTATGTAGCCGAACGACTTTACATCGCTGTGTGCTTTTGATACTTATCCAATTCGTGTAAATTCTACTGTTGCGCATGGCTTTTTTGTCAGCTGCATTAGTTTCGGTAAGCCATTTTTAAGTGCTGAAATTGCGCTCAAATGTACTAAAACTAAAAATCAAAGAATGCTGAAGTTTATAATCTCTATGTGAATTTTAACGCTCTTTTACTTATTTGTTGCTGTTGGAAATGTAAGTTAAAATCTTTCTTACGCCGGCAGTGTTGTTCATCAGAATTTAAATTACAGTGGTTTTAATCAGATTTTTTGCGTCAAAAAAATGATTTAACGGGCCTTTGCCTTCACCTGTTTTAACCTCTTTTCCGGAGATAATAGCTTGCTCCACGTAACGTTTCGCTTGCCCAATAGCATTTGTTAAGTCATTTCCAAAGGCTACATAAGCTGCAATAGCAGAAGAAAGGGTACAACCCGTTCCGTGTGTATTTTCCGTGCGGATAGCTGCCGATTTGAAGATTTTATGGTTTCCAGATTGATCGAGGTATACATCAAAAAGATCAGGACCATTTAAGTGCCCGCCTTTTACTAAAACCGCGTTACAGCCAGAACTGATCATTTTTTCGGCAGCGTGTTTCATATCATCAACGGTTTTAATGTTCATATTGGCGAGTATTTCTGCTTCATCCAAATTGGGGGTAATCAGCATGGCTAAGGGAAATAATTCCTGTTGAAGCATCGCAATAGTGTCGTTTTCAATCAGGCGGTGGCCACTGGTGGACACCATTACGGGATCAAAAATGATCGGTACGTTCGGGTAATCTTTCAAAGTAAGGGCAATGGTCCTGGCCAGCGCTGCAGAATGAACCATGCCCATCTTGATGGCTTTTGGTTTAATATCATCCATTACTGCTTTAATTTGCCCCTGAACAATTTCAGCAGGAACTTTATGAATCGCTTTTACACCTAAAGTGTTTTGCACTGTGATGGCTGTAATTGCGGAGGTTCCGTAGCAGCCAAGCGCGCTGAATGTTTTCAGATCTGCCTGTATGCCCGCGCCACCTCCACTGTCTGATCCGGCAATGGAGAGGATGGAAATATATGTACGATTCCTACTCATGAGATTCCGCCTGCTACACTGAAAATTTCACCGTTAAAAAGAGGCCTGGCAATGTTCACAGCCATTTTACTTCGCACCCCGCTCTGGCAAATGAAAACGAGTTTTTTATCCGGCGGGAATAAAGAAATGTGTTCAGCAAGGTCATAAACTGAAATGTTTTCGCCACCTAAATTGTATTCTTCAAATTCATAACCTTCCCGTACATCTACCAAATGCACTTTCTCAGGTGTATCTGCCAGCCAGGTTTCTAATACTTCCAGGGAAATTTCTGTGTCTAAACTATTCCCAGATTGATTTTTAGTAATGTTCGGCATTAATATTTCCTGCTTTTGGGGGCTTATTTTGAATAAATTGAGGCTGTTATCCAGTGCATTTAAGGTAAGCAGTTTGCCGGTAAGCGTTTCGCCGAAGCCGCAGATAATTTTGATCACCTCGTTCGCCATATAGGTGCCTATGATGCCCGGCAGCACACCAATCACACCGGTTTCCGAGCAATTGGGCACTTCATTTTCCGCTGGTGCTTCCGGAAATACATCCCGGTAGTTTGGCCCTTGCTGGTAATTGAATACAGAAACCTGTCCTTCAAACTTAAATATAGAGCCAAAAATGAGTGTTTTGCCCAGCGCTACACAGGTGTCATTCACCAGGTATCTCGTCGGGAAATTATCAGAACCATCTATTATCAGATCATATTGCGAAATAAGCTTCGCAGCATTATCGTTTGTTACCCTTTCCTGATGGGCGATGATGTTTACAAACGGATTAAGCTGCCGGAGTTTTTGTTGGGCAATTGTAGCCTTCGGTTCACCCAGATCTGCATGCGAATATAAAATCTGGCGGTGCAGGTTGCTCACCTCCACTTTATCATCATCTGCAATGCCAATGATTCCTACACCGGCCGCCACCAGATATTGCAGAACAGGGCAGCCTAAACCACCTGCGCCAATCATCAGTACCTTTGCTGCTTTCAGTTTTTCCTGCCCGTTAATCCCTAGTTCAGGTAAAATAAGCTGGCGGTTATATTGTTTTAATTCCTCTTTTGTAAGCATCTTTTTTTAAGCTAAGCAGCGATCCCAATCTTTCCACACCGCTTCGTAACCTTGTGTTGCAATCATTTCAGCAATCTCGGCGGGGGTGCGTTCATCACTGATTTCGAACTGTTCCAGCGATTCTGGCGCCACTACATAGCCACCGGGATTTGTTTTTGAACCGGCACTAATCGAAGTGATGCCCAGCTTAATGATGTTATTTCGAAAAGCCGGCGATTCCCGTGTGGAGATTGAAAGTTCTACTTCTTCATTAAATAAACGGTAAGCACAAATAAGCTGCACCAGTTCCCGGTCGCTCATTTCAACTTTAGGTTCCAATCCGCCGCTAAATGGACGCAACCGCGGGAAAGACAGACTGTATTTACTCTGCCAGTATTTTTTCTCGAGGTAAGTCAGGTGCAGTGCCGTAAAGAAACAATCAGTGCGCCAATCTTCCAGTCCGATTAATACACCAAGTCCCATCTTATGTATGCCTGCTTTTCCAAGCCGGTCCGGCGTTTCTACCCGGTATTTAAAATTCGATTTTTTACCCTTCGGGTGGTGCTTTTTATAATCTTCCTGGTGGTAAGTTTCCTGATAAACCAAAACCGTATTTAAGCCGTAAGGCGTTAACTGGTCATAATCTTCCACATCCATGGGCTGAATTTCCATAGAAATATGGGCGAAGTGTGGCCGGATCAGTTCGAGGACTTTTTTGAAATAATCTACATGTACGTTCAGGTTATCTTCCCCCGTAACCAACAATACATGGTCGTAACCCATCTCTTTCAACGCCGCAACTTCCTGCATAATTTCCATGGGGCTAAGCGTTTTGCGCTTTACTTTATTGTCATAACTGAAACCGCAGTAAGTGCAGATGTTGTTGCACTCGTTAGATAAATAAAGTGGTACATACATTTGCAGCACCTTGCCGAAGCGCTTTTGCGTTAACTGCTGACTCATCACTGCCATTTGCTCCAGGTATGGTGCTGCGGCCGGAGAAATCAATGCCTTAAAATCTTCCAGGGTTCGTTTCGGGGAAGCCAATGCCCGTTCCACATCAATAGTGGTTTTGGCGTAAATACTGGTTTTAGTTTCATCCCAGCTGTAAGTTTCGAAAAGGTCGTTAAAGCTATTCATCTAAAAAAGAGGTTAGGGGGCTGCTGGCAATGGCATGAGAAACCGGCGAAGCCAATTTGGCTTCAAAGGCCATCCTTCCGGCTTCAACGGCCATTTTAAAGGCTGCGGCCATTTGAACCGGATTGCCGGACACTGCAATGGCCGTATTTACCAATACTGCATCGGCGCCAATTTCCATGGCCCGGGCGGCATCAGACGGGGAACCAATTCCCGCATCAATTACTACCGGAACATTACTTTGGCTAATGATAATTTCTAAAAAATCAATCGTTTTCAGCCCTTTGTTGCTTCCAATCGGCGAGCCCAGGGGCATCACCGCGCTTGTACCGGCATCTTCCAGTCGCTTACATAAAACAGGGTCGGCATGGATGTAGGGCAAAACAATAAATCCCAGCCTGGCCAGTTCTTCGGTTGCTTTCAGGGTTTCAATAGGATCGGGCATAAGGTACTTTGGATCCGGATGAATTTCTAATTTGATCCAGTTGGTTTCCAAAGCTTCACGCGCCAGTTGAGCAGCAAATACCGCTTCCTTTGCATTCCTTACCCCCGAGGTATTAGGAAGTAAATTAATCTGCGGATATTTCAAACGAAGCAATAAATCGTCATCTTCATTGTTTTTAATATCCACCCGCTTCAGTGCAACGGTAACCAGTTCCGAACCAGATGCCAGCAATGCCTCCTCCATTAAAGCGGAAGAACTGAATTTTCCCGTACCCGTAAACAGGCGCGAACTAAATGTTTTATCGGCTATTTGTAACATATACTAAGCTTCTTTTAAAGAGGTCTGGTTTAGGTGTTCGTAGATTTGTGCAACCGTAGCTGCCTGATCGGCTGCAAGAGTAATCGCCCCGGAAACTGCAACACCATATAAACCAATTTGCATAATGGCCGCTAAATCTTGGGTTTCTATTCCTCCAATTGCAATAATAGGCGTTTTTATCCCTGCGTAATCAACTTTTTCCATGAGATCTGTATAACCTGCTAAACCTAAAATCGGACTCAGCTTTTGTTTGGTCTTTGTAAAACGGTAGGGGCCAAGGCCGATGTAATCCACGCCTTCGGCCGCCCGTTGCTGAAGGTGTTCAAAGGTATTCGCGGTGCCTCCGATGATGAGGTTAGGCCCGACTATGTTGCGTGCCTCTTGTACGGGCATGTCATCTAAACCCAGGTGAAGGCCATGTGCACCAGCTTCGAGTGCAATTTCCGGATGATCATTTACAATCAGTTTTGCGCCATATTCATTGCATAAGGCGACTGCCTTGAAGGCATATTGCAAAATGTTTTCTTTCGGTTCAAACTTTACCCGCAGTTGTATCCACTTTGCACCAGCTTCCAGCGCAGCTTTAATTGCCGTTAAATGCGTGCCATTTTCCGGCTGCTGGGAAATATAATGAAGTCTGTCTATCATTTGTGATTCATAATTAATGTATTCAGTTGCCTGAAGATGTTAACGGCCTGTTCGGGGTTTTTCCAGATGGCACCCAATACCGCTGCCCCATCAAATTTCATCTGGCTGATTTGTTCTATATTACGCGCTTCAATTCCGCCCAGAGCAATAACTGACGTGGACGGACTTGCCTTTTCCAAAACGAATCCTTTTTTCAATTCACTTTCATAACCGGGCTTAGAAATGCTGTTAAACACCGGACTAAAAAAAACGCAATTAAAGGCATTTAAAAATGGTAAATCTGCTAATCGATGTACAGGGGTACTACAGAAAAAGCCTTCTTGCTTCTGGCTGTTAATCTCCTCTTGGTTACACGCAAGGCGATGCTTTTCCGTATAATGTAAGCGTTTGGTATTGATATTATCTGCCAGGATATGATGCTGATGTAAAGCAATATCCGGATGAAATACCGGATTAATTTCTTTTAATAGATCATGGCATTGATTGCTGCTCCAGTTCGGTTTTCGCAAATGGAAGCGGGTCATTCCGGCCTCGAAAAGCAGGTTGATGACCGATGCTTCATTTGCGATTATGCCCGGATCAGAGATAACAATCAATTCCATTACAAATAGATTTCGCTCCCTTTTTCTGTAAATTCTTTTGATTTTTCGGCCATGCCTTTTGCCAGTACATCTTCTTCACCCATGCCATTTTCTTTGGCATATTCCCTTACATCCTGGGTAATTTTCATCGAACAAAAGTTTGGTCCGCACATCGAGCAGAAGTGTGCAATCTTGGCACCTTCAGCGGGTAATGTTTCATCATGAAACTCTTTAGCGGTATCAGGATCTAATGAAAGGTTAAACTGATCTTCCCACCTAAATTCGAAACGCGCCTTGCTTAACGCGTTATCCCGGTATTGTGCCCCGGGATGGCCTTTGGCCAAATCTGCAGCATGGGCAGCAATTTTATAGGTGATTACGCCATCCTTCACATCTTTTTTATTCGGTAAGCCAAGGTGTTCTTTAGGCGTAACGTAACACAGCATGGCTGTTCCGAACCAGCCGATCATGGCCGCACCAATGGCCGAGGTAATGTGGTCATAACCGGGTGCAATGTCTGTTGTTAACGGGCCTAAGGTGTAGAAAGGTGCTTCAGAACAGTGTTGCAATTGTTTCTCCATATTCTCTTTAATCAGGTGCATTGGCACGTGGCCGGGGCCTTCTATAATGGTTTGCACATCATGCTTCCAGGCAATTTTGGTCAGTTCGCCGAGTGTTTCCAGCTCCCCAAATTGTGCTGCATCGTTTGCATCGGCAATACAACCCGGGCGCAAACCATCGCCTAGCGAAAAGGAAACATCGTACGCTTTCATAATCTCGCAGATTTCTTCAAAGTGCGTATACAGGAAATTTTCTTTATGATGTGCCAGGCACCATTTTGCCATGATTGAGCCGCCCCGGGAAACAATTCCGGTAATGCGTTTGGCCGTTAAGGGCACATAACGCAATAAAACGCCTGCATGAATGGTAAAATAATCCACCCCCTGTTCAGCCTGCTCAATCAACGTATCGCGAAATAATTCCCAGGTCAGGTCTTCAGCCTTGCCGTTCACTTTTTCTAAAGCCTGGTAAATGGGTACCGTTCCGATGGGTACTGGCGAATTGCGGATAATCCATTCCCGGGTTTCATGAATGTTTTTTCCTGTAGAAAGATCCATGATGGTATCTGCTCCCCAACGGCAGGCCCAAACTGCTTTTTCTACTTCTTCTTCAATGCTGGAGGTTACGGCAGAATTACCAATATTGGCATTAATTTTTACTAAAAAGTTACGCCCGATAATCATGGGTTCTATTTCGGGGTGATTAATATTGCAAGGAATTACCGCCCGTCCGGCAGCTACTTCCTGTCGCACAAATTCTGCAGTGATGGCACCTTTAGGCGTATTTGCACCAAAGCTATGGCCCTGGTGCTGGTGGTTCATAATGTCGTACTGATCATTCAGCTGTTCTTTTAACAGATCGATCCGCTGATTTTCGCGAATGGCGATGTACTCCATTTCAGGCGTAATAATGCCCTTTTTGGCATAATGCATTTGCGATACATTCATCCCGGCTTTGGCGCGAAACGGTTTTGTAGTGTGATTAAAGCGCAGGTGATCAAGACTTTGATCGTGCAACCGCTGCTGCCCGTAATCTGATGAAATGTAATCCAGCTGCTCAACATCACCTCTGCCGGTAATCCATTTTTCACGTAAACGGGATAAACCTTTTTTAACATCAATTTCTGCATTTGCATCTGTATACGGACCACTGGTATCATAAACAGTTACCGGCGCATTGGGTTCGGTTTCGCCAAATCTACCATGGAGTTTAGTGTCGCTCAGCGTAATTTCTCTCATTGCCACCTGGATATCATGGATCTGGCCTTGCACAAAAACTTTTTTCGACGCCGCAAAGGGAGTGGTGGTTAATACCTGGTCTGTTGGAATTTTTTCTTGCTTCATTTTCTTGAGATTTATGGTTAGCCGCCTTGTGTGGCTTTAATGATGATGATCTGATCGCCGGGATAGAGGAGGTGGTTCGCCCAGGCGGTTTTAGAAATGATAGACTGATTAACAGCCACAGCAATACCATCAGATGGTGTATTTAACACATCGGTAATTAAATGCTGCATGGTGCAAACATCGGCAACCTGGTAATTTTGTTGATTTACGGTAATTTCCATTCTGTTTCTAAAAGTGAATCTTTAGGAATGGCCCCGTATGGAGGAAAGAAAAAACAACTTAATATGGCATGAGTTGTCATCACTTTTCCCTTCGGCAGTACTAACTGCATCAGGTTCAAAGGGTATTATCTCAGTCCGCGAAGGACACCCCTAAAGTTGCGGTAAACTTATAGAAAACTTTTAAGAATAGCCAAATTATTTTTTCTATTGGCTCGCTTTTCATTGAAAACAGGCAAAGGGAAGACCGTTCATTTAGTGGGTTTATTGGTGATGAACGGTTGTTTTTTAACCATTTCAACATGATTTGAATGGTTAATTTTTTTTAGAAAATGAAGATGGAATATTTGATATCTGGTCGTTCTTTTTAACTATTTTTCTGAAGATCCTCGTGATAAACCAGAATTTTATTCAAGGCGGTAATGGTAATTTCAAGCTCTGCTGCGCCCACTACTTTACGGTATATGTTGTTCATTTCCATTACATTATTGTTTGCCTTGTAGGTTAGTTCCTTACCTTTCTGCGAGAGAAAAAGAACTTCGCTTCTTTTATCAACTTCGCTGCTTTTACTTTCGATCATGCCAAGCGCCTCTAATTCTTTAATGGTCCGGCTGATGTTTTGCTTCGGAATCATCGACTTCCTGGAAAGCTCAGAAGGCGTACAGCCATTTATACCAATGTTACAGATTATTGGCCAGTAAGATAATTTCATATCCTTCCAGTTGGCATCCATATTAGCATGCGACCATAAATCTAAATGTTTACGAAGATTAAAACTCAGCTTTTGCCAGTTTCTATCCTGCATTTGCTCAATTTCCCGTAGTTTTTCATCAATATTTTTTTCCATCGGACAAAAATAAAACAAATATTTAATAATCTTTGATTACTAAGTAGTAATAATTGATTACTTTTGCTTCAGGCAGGAAATAAATCTTCCGCTCTTTAAATTAACAGCCAGAAAATATGAACAATTATATTACCATCATGTACACCAATATTTCCAGAGAAGAGCAACTTAGTGAAGTTTCTGCGTGTCTGAGCGTATTTACGGATATTAATGATTGGACAATCGATTTCGGAGATATCGATAAGGTACTGAGAATTTCTTCCCGAAAAGAAATCGATGGTCAGGTATCGAATGCCCTTAGAGAAGTGGGATTAATGTCTACGGTTAAGGAAGTATTTCCTTGTTAAAGATCAGACATGTTCTTGTAAATGAAATTTTTATATTAACGTATGCTATCGGCAGCGGAAAAATATTAATAATGATTTAAAGGAAACGGCAGAAATTCTATCATTAACCTGTTGCCGGGAAATGGTTCCTGGTAAGATAGTTTCGCTGTTTAGAATGTTTTGTAAGGTTGCTTCATCGCCAGGTGGCAACAAGATTCCCAGGTTGATCATTAAACAATTTACCGTTACAAAATATCCTCCTATCCGGCAACCGGAATCTTGAAACCCTTGGCGGTTTCTTGTGGCGAGAAAGTAAATTCAGGCAAATGGAGTTAAGATAGCTATATAATCCCGATGCTCCGGTTCCCGATCTGGTGAACATTTATTTTCGCAAATTGTAGGTTTAGTTATGTGATAGTTTTGTGTTAACAAAGGAATCAATAGCTAAAAGATTAATTGTCACCTTAACGTATAATCGCACTAAAGAGACAGGATCACAATAAGTTAAGCTGGTATCGCGTTATGTTGGCATTGGAATATTGTACATTTGACAGAAATACAATAACCACAACAAATAAGCTGGTTGATGTCAAATGCTATCCCTTTTCCGGTATCAATATCAGATTTGTTTTTATAGCGCTCTACGATAAAATCATTATAAAATAAAAAACCAAATAAATGAAATCAAAATCCATTGCACTCGTTTGTATTGCAATTTTCGCATGTGCTAATGTGGCGTTTAGTCAAAAAATCTCCGGTTCCAAAAAACAGGAAATAATCAGATCAAAAAACGATTTAAAATACAGCTCACCTAAATGGCGCAAAGAAAATTATATTGTTAATCGCGATTCTGCTTTTGCCAATCCATATTATGCCATCCAGAAACTACAAGGCGGTAACCGCAGGTTTGTAGAAGGACGAAGTATTTATCCACGCCAGGATGCAGCCTTGATTAAGAAGTTAGCAGAGGGCCAGTCGCCATTTGCACTAATTGTGGGTTGTTCCGATTCAAGGGTATCTGCAGAAATACTTTTCGATCAGGGTTTTGGCGATTTATTTGTAACCAGAACAGCCGGACAGGTGATGACAGATGCCTCTTACGGCACTATTGAATATGCTGATTTGATGCTTAAAACTAAACTGATTGTGGTGTTAGGTCATACCAACTGTGGCGCAGTAAAAGCTGCGGTAGAGCATCCTGACAATTTGCCCGGTCACATTTCTCAATTAATCCATTCCATTAAGCGTGCTGCTGATACTGCAGCGGTAATGAAAGGAAATGTTCTGGATAATGCCATTCGTTTAAATGTCATTAATCAGGTAGAAGAGTTACGGAATTTAGATCCTGTACTTAAAAAGAACTATAATGATGGCAAGATTCTAATTATTGGTGCTGTTTATGATTTGCAAAACGGCAAAGTAAGTTACCTGGATGAAACCTTGAAGAACTTACCAAAAAGCACTTATTCACAAAGAAAAATAGCAGGGTTATAAGGCCCGCAAATTCTTTAACCTCATCAATTACGTCATTCGGGATTATTTCAGGATGGCGTAATAACCGTTAAGTTTCATCTACAAACTGATGTTGTGCGAATTTTTAATTTCTGCCATTACAAAAGTGCTATGGGTACTTCCAATACTCTCAACAGACCCTAGCTTATTGAAAACGAAATCCTGGTAATGTTTCATATCCCTGGCATATACTTTTAGAATGAAATCGTAATCGCCAGAAACATTATAACACTCCGCCACTTCATCAATCTGCATGATGTCTTTCACAAAGTGATTACCGATTTTCCGGTCATGTTGCTTCAACCTGATGTTACAAAAAACAATAAACCCCTTATTAAATTTCTCGGCATCCAGGATGGCAATATATTTCTTAATATAACCGTTATTTTCCAACCTTTTTACCCGCTCGAAAACAGGTGAAGTGGATAAATTTACCTTCGTGGCAAGTTCTTTTGTAGTATAACTGGAGTTATCACTTAAAATTTTTAAAAGCAATAAATCGATATCATCAAGACCATCCATAGCATAATTTTCTTTTAACCCTGCTAAAATACAGCTTAAAAAGTATAGTATTCTACTTTGTTGTATTTTTAAAGCTTTTTATTCCTATTAATTTATTTAATAAGATTTTAATCACTAACTGTATATCTTTGATCAGAATTAAAAACTGATTGTAAAATCAAAAGTTCTTTTTATTTCGACATTGAAAAGGTTTTACTTAAGGGTGAATGAATAGGGAATCGTGTGTAAATCACGAGCTGTCGCGCAACTGTAAGTAACATGAGGGTTTTTATTAAAATAGTTCCACTGCTTACGCGGGAAGGATGATAAAAACTGTTACAAGCTAGGATACCTGCCTGTTTCGATTGACATTGCTTTCGCGATTTGAAGCTAAAAGTCTGATGAATACATTTTTCGAGCACCAACTGCTTTTGTTTTGGGGTGCCTGATTGTTTTTGTCTGTATTTTTCCTTCTATATTCCTTCCGCAAAGCATCCCGAAAACTTAAAGAACTTTTTACAATGATGATTAACCATTTAAAAAGTTGAAAATGCAAACACACAACCTGGGCTATCCAAGAATTGGTAGCAACCGAGAACTTAAAAAAGCCAGTGAGCAATATTGGGCTGGAAAAATCACTTTAGCAGAACTGTTAAGTAAAGGAAGAGGCATTTCTGAGCAAAACTGGAAATTGCAGCAGGAAGCAGGAATAGATTTGATTCCATCAAACGATTTCTCCTATTATGATCAGATTCTGGATATGTCGTTAACCGTTGGCGCAATTCCAAAACGTTACAATAAGGTTGTCCTTACAAAAAGTAATAATGAGCTCGATCTTTATTTCGCCATGGCCAGAGGTTATCAAAAAGACGGACTTGATATTACCGCAATGGAGATGACTAAATGGTTAGATACCAATTACCACTACATTGTTCCGGAATTTTATAAAGACCAGGAATTCAGTTTGTTTTCGGGTAAAATTGTTAACGAATTTATTAGCGCCAGGCAAATCGGGATCGTTACTAAACCCGTAATTATTGGTCCGGTTTCTTACCTGTTATTAGGAAAAGAAAAAGAAGCTGGTTTTGATAAATTGGACCTGATCAAAAAACTGTTACCGGTTTATTTGCAGGTTCTTGCAGAATTGAAAGAACAGGGTGCAGAATGGGTACAGTTTGATGAGCCTTTCTTAGCGCTTGATATTGATGAAAAAGCGAAAAAAGCGTACGAATATGTGTATGCGGAAATTAAAAAACAATTCCCTCATTTAAAAGTATTGGTGGCTACTTATTTTGAAGGATTGAAAGATAATCTGGCACTGGCTACTTCATTGCCGGTAAAGGCTTTGCATATCGATTTAGTGCGTTGCCCGGAGCAATTAGAAGAAGTTTTAAATGCCATACCTGTTGAATTGACGCTATCACTTGGTGTGGTAGATGGCAGAAATATCTGGAAAAATGACTTTGAACAATCTTTGGCCATAATTGATAAAGCGGTCGAAAAATTGGGTAGTGACCGTATATTAATAGCACCATCTTGCTCTTTATTGCATTCGCCCTGCGATTTAGACCTGGAAACGAACGGGGAAACCTTGACTCCTGAAATTAAACAGTGGTTAGCTTTCGCAAAACAAAAAGTGGAAGAAATTGTGACTTTAAAAGCATTGGCAACTGAAAATCCTGATGTTGATGTATTAGCAAAGTTAGTGCAAAATAAAAAGGCAATTGAAAGCAGAAGAACTTCAGGGCTGATTCATAATGAACAGATTAAGCAAAGGATAGGTGCAATCACAGCCGCAGATGCACAGCGCTTAAATGTTTTTGCTTCCAGGAAAAAAGCACAAAAGGATATTCTGAATTTGCCGCTTTTTCCAACCACCACTATCGGCTCATTTCCACAAACTGCAGCGGTAAGGAATTGGAGGTCACAATTTAAAAAAGGCGAAATTACACCTGCTGAGTACGATGCGCTGTTGAAAAAAGAAACAGAAGAAGCCATTCACTGGCAGGAGCAAATTGGTATAGATGTTTTGGTGCATGGCGAGTTTGAACGTAATGATATGGTTGAATACTTTGGCGAGCAGCTGAATGGATTCACCTTCACCAAAAACGGATGGGTACAAAGTTATGGCAGCCGTTGCGTTAAACCTCCAATAATTTATGGAGATGTAGATCGTCCGAAACCGATGACGGTTTACTGGACAGAATATGCACAATCCCTTACCAAAAGCCTCGTAAAGGGTATGTTAACCGGCCCGGTAACCATTTTGCAATGGTCGTTTGTGCGTAATGATCAGCCGCGTTCGGTTACTTGTAACCAGATTGCTTTTGCCATTCGTGATGAAGTGATTGACCTGGAAAAAGCAGGCATCAAAGTAATTCAAATAGATGAGCCGGCCATTCGAGAAGGTTTGCCTTTAAGAAAAAAAGACTGGCAGCAATACTTGAAATGGGCGGTAGATGCCTTTAAAATTTCTGCAAGCGGCGTAAAAGATGAAACGCAGATTCATACACACATGTGTTATTCTGAATTTAACGATATCATCCAAAATATTGCAGATATGGATGCTGATGTAATTACTATTGAATGTTCGCGTTCGCAAATGGAATTATTAGATGCCTTTGCAGATTTTAAATACCCTAATGAAATCGGTCCTGGTGTTTACGATATCCACTCTCCGAGAGTACCATCAAGAGCAGAAATGGTACAGCTTTTGGAAAAGGCCAGAGCCGTGGTTCCTGCAGATCAGCTTTGGGTAAATCCAGATTGTGGATTAAAAACACGCCATTGGGATGAAACCAAAAAAGCACTGATCGAGATGGTTGCTGCTGCGCAGGAAATGCGTCAGGAAGTCTTAGCTCAAGTATAAATCAGCTTTATAATATAAAAATGCCGCCTGGGTGCGGCATTTTTTTTAGTTAAAACACCATTTACAGCAGGTAAACATTAATCCATGCAAATTTATATCACCAGGAGCGTACGTTTTAATGCGGCAAAACGTATTTATCGTGAAGATTGGACACCAGATCAAAACCTTAAGGTATTCGGCCAGGCTGCTAATGCCAATTATCATGGGCATAATTTTAACCTTTGGGTAACTTTTAGTAAAAAGCCCACACCTGCGAATGAAGATTTACCTTTTCCGAAGGCTCTGGATAATGTCCTGGAAAACGAAATTATTGCCAAAATAGACCATAAAAATCTCAGCCTCAATGTAGATTTTATCAAAGGAAAACTTGCCACAACAGATCAGCTTTGTATTGCTATTTTTAATCTGCTTCGGCCTATCGTTAATGCTCATGAAAATTTCGGATTATATAGCGTTAAATTACAGGAAGCAGAGGGATATCTGGTTACCTATTTAGGGGTTTAGCCTATTCCGGATAAACATTAAGATAATATTCGACAGCTTTTCCCAACAAAAAGCTTTACATGGTGTTGGATATATAAAATTACACTGTGTATTTATTAGCAATAGATTTTAGAAATATTTTCTTAAGTGATCTGGATTTAGAGTTGGCGCTTGAAATTGGTCTCCGAACGATCATCATGTTTGCACTGGTTTTAATCTTTCTTCGGTCATCAGGCAAAAAAGGAGTGAGGCAGCTCAGTATTTTTGAAGTTGCCATAATTATAGCGCTTGGTTCTGCTGCCGGCGACCCGATGCTGAACAGTGAATCTGCTATTTTACCATCGTTACTGGTATTTATTGTAATTTTAGGATTCTACAGGCTTATTACTTATCTGGCTGCAAAAAACCAGCGGATAGAAAATATTCTGGAAGGGAAACCCATTTATATTATCGAAGACGGCATATTTACATTAAAAGAGGAGGGAGATGCTAATTTTGCCCAGGATGAATTTTTTGCCGAAATGCGCGGACAAAATATAGAACATGTTGGCCAGGTTCGTACAGCAGTTTTAGAATCTAATGGTCAGGTGAGTTTTCTGTTTTATCCGAATGAGAAAGTGAAGAAGGGTATGCCGGTCTATCCAAAACAATTTGCCGGCAAGTCTCGCGAAATACCAGAAAGCGGAGATTACGCCTGTACCCACTGCGCCCGTGTTAGTTACCTCAGCAAACCCTTTTCTTGCCAGCGTTGCGGAAAGGATGAGTGGGTTCCTGCCATAGATTCGCTTAGGCATACATAATTATTGATGGTGAGTTTTTAAGTCGCAGAAGTGCTCCTTGCGTTATAAGCTGGTCGAGTAAAGCAGGTGGGTTTTCGATAGGTTCAACATGGCTTCCAATAAAGGAAACTGGCTTTAAATGAAAAACGGGAATCATCCAGTGGACGATCCCCGTTTAATCTAAATTAACGCTCTCCATAATAAGACGCAGTTTGCAGCCTTTTATTGTATCGCAATTAATTTTTTTTATTTATTTTTCTGATTAGGATAAGCAGGATCTTTTTTATTTATAATTTCTCAGGTGGCAAGAAACAGGAAATATAGAAAATACAGCTGCTCCGGAAATCAGGTAAGAGGCTGTTTATGATAAAGAGGGGTGGTGATATCTTGTAGATCACCGCCAGACTTTGCAATACCCGATTCCGGTACTAAACCTGAAAAAACTTATCCATACTGTTTTTTCCAGTCGGCTTTCATTTGCGTATACTGCAGATCGGCCTCTGCCAGTTTCCACTTTTCATAAAAAATAGCAGCAGATTCTGCCTTTTCTGCTTCCCCGGTTCCACGGGCTAATTCTGCATAATTGTTCTCTTTGTCGTATTTTTTGCCGCCTTTATAGTTGGCATATCTTCTTGCACGGGTATAACCCATTTGCAGAAATTTCCAGGCCATATCGGCACCTACAAAATCATGCTCCTTAAGATAGTGTTGAAAACATTTGAAAATTTCTTCACTGCTTTGTGTGGCAATGCCTGGGTTTTTAAATCGCCAGTGCATTCCAATTTCCGTTTTATATGGCTCACAAATCAGTACACCTTGTTCACCCTTTCCAACGCGATAACTTTCGGGGTGTTCCCGGTAATCAATATCAGGCTTCCATGGATATTGGTTTTGGTCGAAATTAAGATAGGAAGGCTGGCGCAGTTTTGACATTTAATTAAGCTAACAATTCCAACACTCAGATGGTTTGGTTTGGCTAAAACCTGACGTTTTCTATTAATAGTGTTTATTTTGATCAGTAAGAGCCTGTTTAAATTTTATTCAATTATATTACAGACGTTACTTTTTCTGTCACACTGAGCTTGACGAAGTGCTTTTTCTACATTAAAAATAAGGTCTTCGACAGGCTCAGACTGACATGCTAATTATTTTCATTTAAATTTAAACAGGATCTAAGATGATTTGAATCAATTGAAACGAATACAATATTGTCAATCTGAAGTGGTGAAATCTATTAAATAGGGCTTTAAAGAAGCGTTACAATTAATTAATGCTATTAGCTCAACCTGTCTTCTTCACTTCAAGAAAACTCCTCAAACCAATCATAGCAAGGGCTGCAATGCCAAATGCAGCGCCTACCCATGAGGTAATCGCCACGCCGTAGCAGAAAATAAACCAGCCGCTTACTGTGGTTCCAATCGCTACGCCCAGGTTACCAAATGAAGTAGCCAGGCTATTGGCAAACGCTAAAGATTGAGGTGCAGCAGAAATCATATAAGCAGATGCATTTAAGAAGCATGGCGCGTAAAAGAACCCCCAGATAGCGATAACAAAAATGTCTGCTATTGTACTGCCATCTGAAAAATACAGCAATACCGGAATAATTACTGTGCCTGATAAAAATAATGCCGTTGTTTTCGGAATGTTCTTGTTCAGCATTTTTCCTGAAAGCCAGTTTGAAAAGACACCCGTAATGCCGAATAATAAGAGCATATAGCTGACCATTTCATCGCTCATATCTTTTGTTTTGGTGAGGTAATCGGCAAAATAGCTATAGGTAGAAAACCAGGCGGCAATCATCAAAAAGTTCATCGCCGTGCTCAAGATAAAAGATCTGTCTGTAAGTATTTTGAATTGGCTGCCATAAGATTTCTTTTCCCGCACTGGCATAGGGGGCAGGCCTTTTAGAATGGCAAAGAGTGCAATCACCGTCACGGCAGCTTGTATCATAAACGAAACCTGCCAGGTCATTTTGCTTGCAAGGTAGGTGGCAAGCGGCACAGTAGTTACCATTGTAATTGCAATACCGCCAAGCACAATTCCCATCATTTCATTTTTTTTGTTTTCTGTAACATCTGCAGTTGCTGCAGCAATGGCTACGGCAATGTAAACTGGCTGAAGAAACGCAGGCAGGATTCTAACCAATAACAGCAACCAAAAAGGAGGCGCAAACGAAGAAACTACTCCTGTTACCAGAAAGATAGAAATTGCAGTTAGCATCACCTTTTTACGGTCGAAACCTGATGCGAGTAAAGTCATAAACGGACCGGTGAGGGCAATCACCATGGCGAATGCACTCAGTAAAACCCCTGCTTTTTCGATTGAAATTTGATAGTGTTCTGCTACCTGAGGCAAGATACCGATGACACCAAATTCTGTCGTAATCACGCCAATCATTCCCAAACAACCTATGTAGGCAACTTTTTTCATATTATTCTGTTTATTTTTTCCAGGTGTAATTTGTACTGGTTTAAGTATTCAGTAGTATTGGCATTTTTGATGAGGTCATAGAAATGGAAACTCTCCAGTTTTCGCATGCCCATGTACGCATGCATGCGATGAAATCCGAAAAGAATGCCGTCATCAACGCTATGTTGACTGAAAAAACCTCCCTGCGCGGTAAATGCGTTTTCAGGGGCATTCATGCTGGCTGTTACCAGGTATGGCTTCTGAGTCAGGCGGCCGCCAGTTCCATAATTAATCGCAGGATTTTCCGATGAACGTCCGTCTCCCTTCGAGAGACCGTTTAACCTTCCTGCTGAAAGTACTTCAAAGTATCGCTTAAGGCCATGAGGAATATTAAACCACCAGATAGGCGTGTGATAAATAATCAGGTCTGCCCATTTGTATTTTTCTACCTCTTCCATCACTAGGTATCCATTTTTAAGGGTTGTTACCTGTATATCCGGAGCATCAGTCCGTGATGAAAAATAACCGGTCGTGATCGCTGTAACCGCAGTATTAAATTTTCCGCGGGCATGAAGAAAGTGCTCCCCGGCATTAATGATGAATATTTTAGTC
Organism: Pedobacter petrophilus; assembly: GCF_009674725.1. Taxonomy (GTDB): domain Bacteria; phylum Bacteroidota; class Bacteroidia; order Sphingobacteriales; family Sphingobacteriaceae; genus Pedobacter; species Pedobacter petrophilus. The sequence continues at coordinate 25,378 of NZ_WKKH01000007.1, forward strand.
AAATTGGTTTTCTTCATTTTCAGTGTTTTCTCATTGAGGCAAAGTTGAAATAATCATGCACATAAAGAAAATAATAAAATTTATCCATCTTCATAAAAATATTTATGTTTGCATCATGGTAAATCTGGAATGGTACAGAACATTTAAAGCGGTATATCAAACAGGCTCACTCACTGCTGCATCCAAAATTTTATTCATTTCCCAACCTAACGTAAGCCAACATTTGTCTGCCCTTGAAGCACACGTAGGCAAACAACTTTTTGAAAGAAAGCCCCGTTTAGTATCAACAGATTATGGGAAATTGTTTTATACCCAGATTGTGGAGTCTTTAGAAAAACTCGAAGCGGTAGAGTCGGCTTTCAAGGCGATTTGTAACAGCCCTAAACTTCCCAGCCTACGGATTGGTACGGTTAAAGAATATTTTCAGGCAGTATTATCAAAATCCCTGATGGAGGTGCCTGCTGAACTGCTGATTTCTTTTGGACTGACTAAAGAACTCATTTCCCGTCTTATTAAAGGGGAACTGGATTTTGTAATTGCTACACAAAAAGCAGATGATAAAAACCTGGTTTATGAGCCGGTTTTTGAAGAGACTTTCGTAATTGCGGGTAGTATAGGAATAGATACCGCTGCTTTTAACAAACTGGTTAAGGGAAAGGACTGGAAGCTGGTGGAAGACTGGTTGCTGAATCAAACATGGTTTGCTTACAGTTCTGATCTCGCTATGATTCGCAGATTCTGGCTTAAAAATTTCAAAAAGCGGCCGGCAATCAGACCGCATTTTGTCATCCCAGATATGCATGTCATTTTAAACGCCCTGGGCAGTAGCACAGGGCTAACCATTACCGCAGATTATCTTTTGAATGAAATGCTGGTAGAAAATAAACTGAAATTAATATGGAAAGGACAGATTCCAACAGATAATACCTTATACCTGGTTTATGATCGTGCTAAAGTAACTGCACAACAGTTAAAACTGGCTCGCATGCTTTTGAAGGATGGTTCAGCTCGTATTCCTAGTCAGGTGTAACCCCATATGGCTTTACTAACTGCTGTAATAGGCAATTTAATATGCTTCCGCACTATTGCCAAATAATTGCAGTTGCGTGGATTGTTGTAATAACATCGTTTTTGAGCAAATAGCCCACTTAATTTGCGTGGGCTTGCCGCTACATTGTCGCTTAATAGCTCATAAGATAATGGCACCGGCTATTAAAAATTCTATTTCAAAGTCACGTCCAGGTATACCGAATGGCGGCCATAGGTTTCGTAAAACGGTTTAAAAACTACATCACCAATGGTAAACTTCAGCAATTTCGGATCACCCTGAATTGATTTGCTTAAATCATTCGCATCTAAAACCACTTTCCGCCAATCTTTTCGCGCTTCAGGCTCTTGTGCAGCCAGTAAGATCGGGCCATAAAAAAGGCTGGCGATATTTTGTTGATCCATTACCGGATCCAGGTGAAACTGAAAAGGCATTTGTAAGGTAACTACATCACCATCTTTCCAGGTGCGGTTTATTTTAAGGTAAGTACCTGGTGTTGCCTGAATCTTCTGCAATTCGCCATTAATTTTTACAAAAAATCCTTTGGTAGCCCAGCCTGGAACACGCACATTCAGGTCAAACTTCCCATGTCCTTTTATCATTAAACGGGTTTGATCTTCATTGGGGAAATTGGTGGTTTGTTCCACCACAATCTGGCGTTCAGTCCATGCTAAAGTAGAAGGGATAAATAAATTTACATACAGGGCCTGGTTATCTTTGCTTCTGAAATAGATAGAGTTTTGCAGTTTCGTGCTGCTTTCTATAGCCGTACCATTGCAGCAGGTAAAGCCAGTCATATCTGCATTGCTGAATTGTTTGCTTGAGCCCGGTCTGAGTGGAACATGGTAGGTATTTGCGGGGCTATCTTCGGCAACGGAGGCGAGGATATGATTGTATAGTCCACGTTCGTAGTAGTCCATCAGTTCTGCCCGCTGATCAAAAAGAAACAAATCACCCGTTAATTTTAACATGTTGTAAGTGGCACAGGTTTCGTTTTGTCCGCCTTCAGAAAAACCATTTTCATAAAGTGTAGAAGGCTGGGCAATAAAACATTCGGCATTTGCCGGGTTTCGCGCTCCGGCAACGCCACCAATGCTATACATATAGTTATTCACCATTTTGTACCAGAAATTATCGGCCACTTTATAATAAGCGGGATCGTTCGAAACACGGTACATTTCTATGCTTCCTACAATTTGAGGGATATGTTGATTGGCGTGCAATCCACGGAAAAGATCTACGTTTTTCGCCAGGCCATTAGAATGGGCGGTATCGCCGTAAAACACTTTAATGTTATCAAATAACCGCGCAGTTTTCAGGTGATTTGGATTTCCGGTAACGCGGTATAAACGCGCCATCGATTCATTCATTCCGCCAAATTCACCAGCAATGTAGGTGTTCCACATTTTAATCAGCGTTTCCTGAGGCAGCTTGTTTAACCGGGCATAAACCCAATCGCCCATATTACCCGCAATTTCGAGTGCTTTTTTGTTCCCGCTCACTTCATAAACATCCAATAAACCCGCTAAAATTTTATGTAAGGTGTAATATGGTGCCCAAACCTGGTTTTTCTGCCCACCATATTTGGCTCCGTTTTCCAGCATAATAAACTGATCAGGAGGGTAGGCACTAATGAAGCCGGTTCCCCAGTTCCAGTAATCATTTCTAATACCTGCTTCACTCAGGTCTGAATCGAAGGCCGCCTTGCCCGGCCCAACCGGTACTGCCGTAGGGTCTGCTATATATTGGTCGCCTGGTTTTTTAGGCTTTCCTGATAATTGTGATAATGCGTAAAGTGAATTAATCATATACTCCATTTTTTTGGAGAAATTTTCGTGCAATTCCTGGTCGTACCCTGTACCGGCATAAGCCTGTGCAATGGCAGAAAGGTAGTGGCCGGTTGCATGGCCGCGTAGTTTGGTATCTTCACTATCCCAAACGCCCAAAGGTTTAGCGCCTTCCGGTTGCTGCTGACCGAATGCATGGCGAAACATGTATAAAAAAGAGTTCGGGTCTGTTTTGGCCAGGGTTTTAATAAACTTATCTCGGTTTTCAATAAACTTGGTATCGTGCCCCTGCACGTTCGATTTTAAAGAGACCTGATCTAAATGAAACGTTTCCAGTTTCAACGCAGGTGTGATCGTTTGCTCAGCTGGTTTTATGGTTACAAATGCTTTCGGCTGGAAATTTGTTCCGGCAACGCGCCCGGTAATGGTCATTTTTCCGGGCTTCAAAACAGTAGAATTGTCTGTTGGAGCAGGCCATATTACCTGTACATCCGGCCCTTTTAGTTTATTACGGTAGGTTCCCGGTATATGCCCCGGCAATCTGGGTAAATCTCCTACCTGAGTGGTTACTTCTACATCTGCTACCTGTGTAAGGTATGCGTTGTAAAGCTGTGCTTTTGCTGGCGAAAACTGCGGCAAATCGTCTTCTTTCTTTTCCGTTGTATTTACTGCAGCTGCCTGCAATCCGCTTTGCGCATTGCGATAAATTCCAGCTACCTGGTTTCTGCTGAGCGGAACGCGGTAAATCCGTAAATCGTGGAGTAAGGCATTTAAGTTGGGGTTGCCGGTTGATAGGGATTTTCCAATATAAAGGGTGTTTTTCCCGCCGGCAGACTGATCAAAAATTTCTGATAGCACTACCGGACTATTTTTAGTTTCTGCTACAGGTTTACCATCTAAATAGGTAACAATAGCTTTGGAAGGAACATCCACCACGACCGTAAAAAGCACCCATTTATTAAGTTCAGGCGCCGGAGCAAGGGCGGTATAGGTTTTTGCCTTCGTTGCCACCGAAGCCTGGTAACCTTCTTTTTCTTTGGTACCCACCGGCGCCGTAAAAAAATGGTTTGCTGCATCTTTACCAAAATCGAATAAATGCTGGCCACTTTGTTTGGAACGCAGGTAAACCCATCCGGTAATACTGATGGATTCTAAATCTGTTAACACGCCCGAAGGGATGGTCAGGAACGATGCCTCACCTCCGGTTAGCGATAGTACTTTACCAAACCGGCTATCGTTGATAAACTGAGCGGTACCTTGAATCTTCCCATGAAAATTATTTCTGGACCAATCCCTCACATCGCCATTAAATAAATAACGTGCGCTTAATCCGGTTTCCCCGATTCCATCTAAAATTTGGTCGCCATTTTGAGCCTTAACGGTATTTACGCCGCCAAGCAAAGCGATAAAAAGTAAGGTGGCGTGTAAGAATTTGTAATATATTTTCATAGTTAAATCTGCTAAATCAAGGTATTGGTTTGCTAATTTATTTTAAAACTGGCCATCAAAGCAGGAGAAATGAAATTCACACCCAAACCGGTGGGTTCATTACTTAAAAGCCAAAAGCTTTTTTATCTGCTTTAATATGAATTAAAATATAGGCAAAACACCATTACTGATGAATACCGATAAAGTTAGCAAGAACCCGAGTGTTTCTATAAATCTTTTTTAGCCGATTGCCGCAAGATATTAACATGTATGTACTGCCCTCATCATTACCCAAAAATCAGGTAAATAAAGGGTGACCATTAATGGGGGATTTAGTCTGGTTTGCGTATGATTACCTGTAAAGGCACGTAAAGGGCCGTTTTCCAGTTACCAGACCATGTGGCATGGCAAACGCACACCCCATTTGAAATGGCGGGTGATGGATTACCTTAGTATAGCCATCACCAGTTCTGCCCGTTTTATTCACGAGCAGCAGCCCGCGCTTTTAGAAAAGCGAAACCTATCGGGTATACATTACCGATTGGGCTAAAGTCTATAATTAATTTATAACACAGACCGGCTTCCACCAATTCGACTAGGGTTTAAAAATACAGATTCGCCATTTCTGGCCACTTTCATTTTGTACTTCTTCCCAATCGATAAAAGTGTAGCGATCGGTTAATCTTTTCCACAGTTGTGCATGTTCAGCATAATAAAACATTGATATGATTACGCGGCCACCAGGATTTAAATTTTTGGCAAAGCAAGAATCTAACTGTTCAATTAACCTGCTAAAATAGTAAATACACTCATTAAAGATAATCACATCAAACTTTTCATCAGGAGTCGAGATGTTAAAATCTGCCTGCACAAAGCGATATGGTGGAAATTTATCCCTGGCTTCTGCCACGGCATTTTCTGCAATATCAAAGCCAAGATAATTTTCCGGCCCTTTAATGTAAGGCTTAAGGTAGTGGAATAAAACACCCTGGCCGCAACCTGCATCAAGTACGCTGCCACCGCCATACTGGTTGTAAAATTTCACAATACTTTTATAGTGCAGGGCTTCCGTATCCGAATAAAGATAATCCCATGCACCGTTTTTGAACTGTTCTTCCCAAACATTTTTGCCTACAGGACTACCGAAACCAAACCGGTATAAAAACTTTCTGATGAATTTCTGCCTGAAATAATAATAAACCTTTTCTGCTGTAACCATATTCGCTATAAATCAGCCGAATATATCGAAACATTTGGGTATTTAATCCTCATTGCATTAATTTATCAACGGCAGCAATCGAAAGATTTAGGCTTTAGCCCGATTATTGAACATCTGACTCCTATTTCTTCAAATTGATAACCTGAAGCGTTTCATTTAATTTTTAATCAGGGCCGCTATCTCTGTTAAAACTTTCTGACTAAAAGAATGTCTGCCCTGCATCCACCTATTCAACTCCTCCGGATTAATATCCAGGGGAATAGCCAGCGCATTCAAATCAATCTTTCTTTCAGCTAAAACCGCAGCAGCCTCACCGGCAAGGTTCAGGTTCCGTTGTGTTAGTTCTGCTATAGCAGGATTTCCGGTTTCCTCCAGCCAGATGGAAACGAAGTCATTTTCCTCCATTGTGTTTTCTTTTCGTTGTATGGGTTACATCATGCGCATTTGATATCAAATGCACAATTTGGCTGCGAATTTAAACATTATGGCTAAGATCACAAGGCGGCACAATCAGTTAGGCCGCGTTTCTAATCAATACAGCTTCAGAATCCGGTTAATTATTCCTCGTCTTTTTCGCAGTGTTGCCGCAATTGCTTGGGCCCCTGTGGCCAGATAAAGGCTGTGGTTTGTCTTTTCCAGCCAAGGCCCTTATAAAAATCGTCTGCGCCGGGCGCTGCACTAAGGTTTACAAAATGATAATTTTCCAACAAATTATTTAAAGCCGTTACCAGATATTTGCCTAATCCTTTGCCCTGGCAGGCAGGGTCTACTACAATGTCGGCCAGCATGGCGTAATACCTGCCATCGCCTATGGTACGGCCGAAAGCAATAATTTCCCCTTCGTGGTAAATAAAAATGGTGTTTGTGCTTAATTTGAAAGCTTTTTCTATTTCAGCTGCAACCCGGTGCTTCCAGTTTACCAACTGGAATAATTGAAGAACGCGTGGCCAGTCTATGCTTGTTAAATCCGGATCAAGAACGTATTGATAGGCAGGATTTTGGGTAAGGTTACTCATCGCGTTGTTCCGTATGGATTTGTTTTGTAAGGTGTTTAACAAAATGATAATGGTATGATTCAGATCAGATAACTAAATAAAGAAGCAAAAGTTTAAGTAATTTTTAACTTAATTGATCAGGGGATTGCGTCATATTCATGCAGTGAAAGAAAAACTGAAGGCGCTAACAGAAAGGAATCGCATCTCCATCTAAAAACCTGCCAACTGCCCGTTCATTCCCTTAAGCTAAAAATCTGAGTTGCCGTAATATCCGTTAAGTAATGCTCCGGTTAAATTTTATCGCTGGCCTTTATTTTTTTTTAGGGTATAGCGCTCTAAAAGCGTTAAAAACCGCCTGGTGGGTAACCGTAGCATGATCTTCATCCGGTAGGTAATTGAAAAATACATTTACAGTTTTAGATAAGCCATTTTTTATTTTCTTTGCCAATAACTTGGCATCTTTTTCCATGATGTGGTTTTTAGAACCATCTATAGATCCTTCCTTGCCAACGCCAATATAAACATGGGTAGGGCTGGTGTAGCCGCTATTCAGAATGGCTGGCTTTTCCCGCAAAAGATAACCGTCCCGCCACCATAAACTCGGACTAATGATGATGTATTTGCTAAAAAGCTGAGGTTTGGTAAATAAAATTTCTGTAGCCAGCAAGCCACCTAATGATTGGCCGATAATGGTATTGTCTTTATTGCCTCCAAATTTCTGGTCAATATGGGGCTGAAGTTCTTTTTCTATAAACGAAATAAACGGTGCAGATCCGCCATTTTTGGGGATTAACTTTTCATCACTTTTGCTACCGCCCGGCGAAGTAAAATTAAACTTTCGGTTCGTATTGGCAATCCCCACAACAATCGATTTTGGAATCCTGTTTACCCAGGGGAAAGTATTAAACTGAACAATGCCGGCAACATGGATAAAATCTTCGTCTGCCGATCCATCCAGTAAATAGATTACCGGGTATTTTAACTTACTGTTGTAACCCTCGGGCAGGTAAATGTTTAGCGTCCGGTCTTCTGATAAGATATCAGAATGAAACACTTCTGTTTTCCCCAGAATAAAGCTATTGTTAACCGGCTGATTAACGATGTTCTGTGCTTTGGTACCAAAAATAAAAAGGAGGAAGAAAAATGTCGGCAGTAATTTCATATTCATTGCAATAAAATGCAAATATACCACTACAAATCCTGTTAACCAGCCCGGGTAGCAGAAATATCAAATTACGCAGGGAATTAAATCACCCGTAATGGCCTTGAGGCATTTCAGGCGCTGTTGGTGCGTTAGCCGGGTACCGCCATCATTTCCTGCCAACAATTGCTAAGTTTCCATTGTTATCTGGTTATATGGATGCTACATTTAACCACTATTATTCCGGCACCAGCGGGCTGTTGCTGCCTGTTCCCAATAAACTCCATTATCCGGAAGCGTTTCAGGATAAATCGAGGTTATGCTATTACGCCTCGCTAATGGATACGATTGAAATTAACAGTAGTTTTTATAAGATCCCGCTTTCGGCTACCATGAAAAAATGGGCAGCAGATGTGCCGGATCATTTCCGTTTTACCTTCAAGCTTTTTAAAGAAATTACCCATCGTAAAGATCTTGCTTTTGATGAGGAACTGGTTTCCAGGTTTTTCGATGTAATTTCCAATGTACAGGATAAAAAGGCTTGCCTGTTGGTACAATTTCCGCCAAGCATCAGGATTGAGCATTTTACCCGGCTCCGGTATTTAATGGCCGTGCTGCGTGAAAATGACCCGGATAGGGAATGGAAGATTGCGCTTGAATTCAGGCACCTGTCTCTTTATGTAGATGAGGTATATGAACTGCTGGATGAGTATCAGCTGGGGATGGTGATCCATGATAAAACACCAGCCAGTTCGCCGCTTCGCGTATCGCATCCCGATTTTATTTATCTCCGTTTCCATGGCCCCGGCGGTAATTACCGGGGAAGTTATGAAGATGATGTAATGTATGAATATGCCGGTTACGTTGCGGAGTGGCTTGCAGAAGGGAAAAAAGTATTTGTCTATTTCAATAACACCATGGGCACTGCACATGCCAATCTCCACACCCTGAAAGCATTTGTACGGAACATGAGTTAATAAATTTATTTCTGCCAAACCAGGCTGCCAGCCCATACCATTAAATTTGCCCGGATGAGGGGAATGCGGCTCAGGCCTGGCGATTCCAGGCAATCTGTTTGTCAATTCCCCGGCCTGCACCGGGCGGTTTCCGGAGCGGTTTTACACCGCTAACTACGCTTTATCTCAGGGAATGGTGCAGGTAAAATCTCAAAATGCCGATTTTTGCTTATTTTTAGCCAAAATCAATAATATGTCATTCACTACGCTGGGTTTATCACCAGATTTATTAAAAATATTATCAAATCAAAACTTTGCTTTACCTACGCCCATTCAGGAAAAAGCCATTCCAGCGATCTTAAACCGGCAAGATGTTTTAGGGATTGCCAAAACAGGTTCCGGAAAAACGGCCAGTTATGTATTACCTATACTCATGAACCTGCAAAAAGCAGCTGAGCTTAAAAACAGGCATGTTCATGTATTGGTTTTAGTGCCTACCCGCGAATTGGCTGAGCAGGTTAAAGCTGTTTTCCAGGCTTTTAGTAAAGGGCTTGCTGTACCGGTTAAAACCACAGCCGTTTTTGGAGGGGTTTCTATCAATCCGCAAATGACGGCCCTCCAGAATGTAAATGTGCTGGTGGCTACCCCCGGGAGATTATTAGATTTAGTAGATTCGAATGCCGTGCACCTGGGCAGTATCGAAACTTTAGTGCTCGATGAAGCCGATAAAATGCTCAATCTCGGCTTTAAGGATGAGGTAGACCGGATTATTTCCCTGTTGCCGGTTAAGCGTCAGAATATTTTGTTGTCTGCTACGCTCAATGCCGATCTCCGGTTAATTCACCAGGTGTTGTTAACAGATCCGGAAGTCATCGTTATCGAAAGTGAAGAAGCATCACTAGCACAAATTAAACAGGTGGCTTACATCGTTTCCGATGAAAAGAAAGGTCCCTTTTTACGGTATTTAATTAATCATCACGAAATGAAACAGGTGCTGATATTTGCTTCTGCTGTGCACACTGCAGATGCCATTGTAAATAAACTTCGTAAAAATAATTTCGATGCAAAAGCAATTCACAGTAAAAAGAGCCAGGGGGCCAGAACCGAAACCCTATACCTGTTTAAGTCTGGTAAACTCCGGATTTTAGTTGCAACCGATTTAATGGGAAGGGGGATTGATATTAATGAACTTCCCTTCGTTGTCAATTATGAATTGCCAAGGTCGCCCAAAGATTATATTCACCGGATTGGCAGAACCGGTCGCGCCGGAAGTATAGGTGAAGCGATTTCCCTGGTTAGCCCTGATGAATTGTCTCATTTTGAAGTCATCCAAAAGAAAATGGGTAAAGAAGTTGAATTAATTGATAGCGGCAGCGTGTTAAAATAAAATTAAGACAGGGGTAAGCTTGATGCGATAGCGCTCCATTGTTTGCGCCCGTTTATAACGTTGGGGTATATCACTGCAATTCTATCGCTCATTATATCGTCACAGACGAAGCGGTATTCCATGCTCGTTCGGAAACGAGTATGAGCTTAGTAATGAACGGTTCAGGAAGTGGCTTGTTTCGATGAATCGGCTATTGCATAGCGATTTCAATCAGTACCTGAAAGTATTGGTCTTTTTGTCCATAAGTAATCCTGGCATTGTTGCCATAGGTATGCAGTAATCGCTGTTTAATATTGTTCAGGCCTGTATGAAATCCGGTATCATTCAGGCCGGTATTCACTAAATTACTTGTTCTGATGGTAAATACTCCGTTGTTTAAGTGGAGATCAATTTTACCAGGATCAGTTGAAACGCTGAGGTTTCCGTGTTTAACCATGTTTTCGGTGAGGCTTAATAAGGCTAGAGGAATAATTTTTGTTTCCTCAATTCCTTCATCATAATGGAAATCTATGTATAAATCTGGCTGTTTGATTCTACTTAGCTGGAGTAAGTTTTCCACCTGTAATATTTCTGCTTCCAGGTTCATGATGTTTGGACCATGTTCGCACTCCAGCGCATACCTCATTAATTTAGAGAGGTACCTAACTGCTTCAGCAGCTCTTGGTTCGGATTTATGAGTACTATTATAGATATAGGTAAGGGTGTTGAATAAAAAGTGTGGATTAATCTGTGCTTTTAAATAAGAGTTTTTTGCATCTGCAAGCTCTATGGCAATCTGTTTTTCTTCCAGTTCTTTTTTGATAGCTTCTTTTTCCAATGCTGCGGTAAGCTGTTTTTGCTGGATGTAACGCTTTACAAAATAATAGGCAGTTCCAAACAGGATAAAATATATGCCCCTCCATAATGCTCCGAATATAAATTTCCAATCTATCGTTACGTTTTTTAGATTAATAGGTGCGGTCGAGGTTAAAGTCAATTGGTCTGCAAGGTATGCTATGATACTAAAAATAAAAATTTCTATTACAATAAGTGCCGTTAGTTTGAAGTATCTCGGTTTGCTGCCAGCCAAAGTCTTTTTTAGGATCAGATCTGAGTGAATATAAAATAAAGAAATGTTGATGACGTAGTGCATGCAATACACCAATAGCGGCCCTTTTATATTCAGGATCAATACAACCAGAAAATATTCATAAAGAATGAAAATAAACCATGAAATAATGTGCCATTGATAGTTTTTTAACCAATTTTTCATTTTGTTTTTTAAGTTAAAATTTCGCTTCACATAAGTCAGAATTGGCTTCGCGTAAGTTGATCTTTTTAAGTATTTCATCGGGCTAAGTTTCTTTTATGAAAAGAATAATCGACTTAAAAAAAAGCAGAAAAACAGCCTTTGTTTTTCGCTCAATCAGAACTAGACTTGCCATCCAGACTGATCCTACAACCAGTACAATTACGGTTGTAACAACGTTTACCACTCATTCACCTGGTGGTGACTAACAGTTAGAGTCTTTTGGAGGTTAGAATATGCTGACCTACATATTCCATAAAAGCTGTTTTGTATTGCGGGCTCATTAGCACTTCGTATTTACCAAGATCGATCTTATGGCCATTGATTTCCTTGACGAAACCAGTGTTAATCATATACGACTTATGTACCCGGTAAAAGTGTTTGTTTTCATTTAACCGCTCTTCCATTTCCTTAATGGTCATGTACACCGAATAGTTGTTGTTGGTGGTGTAAATATGAACGTGGTTATTTGAGCCCTGTAAATAAATAATATCGGCTTTTAGTATTTTGGTAAGTTTGCCTCTTTCTCCATTAGTTCTGAGGAAAAATGCCTTATCGGTTTCGCTAACCACATTTTGAGCATCATAATATTCTGTCACAATCTCATTTACCACTTCTGCAAAGTCGCCAATATTAAAAGGTTTCAAAAGATAGTGTTTCGCCCTTACTTTGAAAGCCTCCATTGCATATTCAGGGTAGGAGGTGGTAAAAATGATATTGTGACATTTATGTTTAAGGTTGTCTGCAAGCCTAAGACCAGACATCGCCGGCATATCAATATCCATAAAGATGAGCTGTTTGTCGCGTTCTCTGCTGATGTCATAAAGCGCCTCTACAGGTCTAGTGTAGGTTTTATTAATTTTTAATCTTGGAATCTCCGCAATATGATGTTCCAAAATGCTGATTGCTGTAGGGTCGTCATCAATGATGATGCAAGAGATAAAGTTTTTCATGATGTCATGATTAGGTTAAACAATTTAAATAAAATATTCTTTTCCGGAATGTTCTCAAAATCAGTTAGCGAAATACTGCACTGGCAACTAAATGGTTATATGATTTTTAATTTATGATAATAAATAAACTTTAAAATTGTATTCAGCCGTTGCTTTTAAAACAAAAAAATGCAATTAAACTGAAACAAATAGTCTTCAATTTTATTATTCTCCAAAAGTGTAATGTACGACGATTTAAAAATACATTAATTAATGAGATTAATTGACGACTATTACTTACTTGTTTTGCTTCTTTTGATATAATTTATTATATTTGAGTGATATAAAAAGGTATTAATAAAAGAGTCTCGGCTACCAAATTCTCACAATTCACAGCCAACGAGACAATAGAATTAATGCCTATAGTGATATTTTGCGTACTTTTATACGTACTATAGATCTATAGGCTCTATTGTAAACCCGTTGGCAAGGCCGTGAGAAGCCTGGTAGAACGGTATTTAGAGCCTACTATAGTGCTCTTCACTCCTCCAGGGCTCATAACATATAGTTATGAGAAAACAGAATCTAAGTCAGACTAAAAAGTTCAACGCTGCTGAAGCGACAAGAGTTTTTTATGGCTTCTTTTTACTACACCGTTTTCCTCATACATTTCTTCATCTATCCTTGCCAGGTTTTTCATTTGACTGGCTTTATGCCTTAAAACCTAAAAATCCTGAATAACTAATCTAGGCAGGCTAACCTTTATGGTAATGATGAAATAGGTACTTTATTGTTAGCTTGCCTTTCTCTTTTTTGATGGATCATTTGATCCTGTCTCCCTGTAGTATATCCCCAAATAGTTTTGATTTTGTTTAAAAAATAAATGGCTTTGCTGTAAGGGGATTGGTATGTCCTGATTTTTCAGGTAGGATTTTTTCCTGGATGTGAACATCGTCCGCGAAGGATGTTGCATCTATGGGTAGGGGCTGCTATGGATTTTATTTCCGGCTGTCCCTGCTTCTGACTCTTATTTATTTAATATATCGTAACCAATGATGAAGTCTGATCAACGTTATCTGCCACTTTTTTTTCTTTGTTGGGCCTTTCTATTTGGTCCTTTTGTATTGCTGAGTGTTTTTAAGAATCAGCGAAACGAAAAAGCAGCTGAGGTTACGGCTTCTGGTTACAGGGCTGTTAAATATACTCAAAGTAGGAGACAGGTTTTCAAGACTACAAAATCTAAATGGGATACAGATAGGAGGCAATGCTTTATCAGATTTTCTTTTGTGCATTGCTGTAGGGAGGCAAGGTCAACAACGCTTTATTGGTTAAAGGAAAACCAACAAGCAACACCTGAAGAGAGATAGACAATTCCGTAGGATTGGCTGTATACATTGAAGCCTTAGTCGCTTGTCTGAACCGCTGATGTTTACTCCTCTTATTTAACCTATTCACTAACTATAAATCTATCTGGCCATTACCGTACAGAATGCTCCTGTCGCTTCTTTGAAATGAATGGTGCTAAAAAAGGCAATTCTCAAAGCAGGCAAGGCTTCTTAAATGTACTTTCCAAGACCTTCGTGTCAGTGTGCTATGCATGTGGACAGACTTACCAAATTAATGATGATTAAAAATATATTCTTTTGTTTACTGGTGCTTTTAAGCACTATTGAAGCTGTTTCTGCGCAATCCATAGTGCAGAATAAAATTTTTCCTGTTCCGGTAGGAGGGCAACTTCCTAAGTCTTTCTGGACTTATAAGCATTCCATGTTACAGCAGGGAACCCCAGGTGCGTATTCGCTTTATTCAGATAAAGGGAAATTAATTATTCTGGATTTTTGGGCTACCTGGTGTGGCTCGTGTATTAAACGGTTTCCGGAATTGGCTGAAATTGAAAAGGCATTTCCCGGAAAGGTGAGAGTGCTATTGGTTAATTCGGTAGGCACCGGAGATACGCAAGAATCGCTGATCTCAAAATTCAAATCCGGATCCAAAGCTTTTTCGGCAACAGCGTTATCAGTGATAATCGCTGATACGGTTTTTCTCCGGACTTTTCCACACCAGGCGCTTCCACATTACGTATGGATTGCCGACGGTGGGGTGCGGGCAATAACTACGGCTGAACTTTTAACCGTTGAAAATGTCCGATTACTCCTTGAGCATATGGATACTTTGAATAGCCGAAGGAAAAATATCGATGCATTAAGAACTAAAAATAAGTTAAGACGATGAAACGGATAAATAGCTTTTACAAAAAACACGAGAAAACAAGTTTCTTGCTCTTAATTTCGATATTTATACTGTTAATAGTGAGCTTATGCCTGTCTGCAACAGCACAAGAGCGCCTGAATGGAATAGTTTTAGGCGTAGACGGTAAGCCGCTTGAAGGGATTACTATCCGTTCTAATAAGGGTACCACGACAGTCTCTTCAAATGAAGGTGAATTTTCGCTCCCTCTTGGAATGGGAAGGCACAAAATTAGCTTTTCGCGGTTAAACACTATTGAGTTAGACACCGTTATATCGATACCTTTCAACGGGATGTTTAAAGTTACACTCGCATTGGATGATCGGCAGTTGCAGACGGTTGAGGTGAGCACCGGTTATCAGCGCTTACCTAAAGAACGGGCAACCGGTTCTTTTGCCCAGGTGTCTGGCAAAATGCTTGCCGAACAGGTAGCTACAGATATTATTGGCAGGCTGGAGGGAATGGTGAGCGGATATAGTGTAGACCGCAAGAGTAACGGAGGTGGAGGGTACGGAATCATCATCAGGGGGATTAGTACCCTTCGTGGAATCCGTGCACCGCTGATTGTACTCGATAATTTCCCTTATGAAGGGGATATAAATAACATCAACCCAAATGATATAGAAAGTGTTACCATACTAAAAGATGCAGCTGCTGCTTCAATCTGGGGTGCCCGGGCAGGAAATGGGGTGGTGGTAATCACCTCTAAAAAAGCTAAATTCAATGCGCCACTAAAGGTTTCCTTTTCAGGAAGTTTTAAGGTCACAGATCAACCCGACCTGTTTTATCAGAATAAAATTGGTGTGGGAGATTTTATAGATGTTGAAAATTATCTTTTCGACCAGGGATACTACAATAATGTAGAAACAGCTGCAGATAAGTTTGCACTTTCAGAAGTAGTAGAGCTGCGTATTGCAGCAAGGGATGGACGACTTTCTGCACAGGAAACTGCAAGGCAAATGGATCTCCTCAGGGGATACGACTTGCGTTCAGATCTTAACCAATATGTGTTTTCTAAGGCAACAGCGCAGCAGTATTCATTAGGTTTAAGCGGCGGCAGTGCAAAGAGGAACTGGTTAGTTTCTTTCGGAGCTGATCGAAACACAGGGTCGTTAGGTAATCCATTTAACAGGTATAGCCTTAAGGCTGAGCAAAACATTAAGGTAACAAATAAGCTGATGCTTGGCGGAAGCTTAATGTTGACACATTCTCTCACAGGGAGAGGGAGGGAAGATGTATCCGGCTTAAATACCTCAACCGGCAGCCTTCCGCCTTACACCCGCCTGTCAGATGGAGATGGTAATCCGCTTGCAGTAATGAGGGATTACAGGGCTTCCTATCTTGCTAATGTTGGTGGTGGAAACCTTCTAGACTGGCAGTATTTTCCGTTGGAAGATTATAAAAGTGTTACCGGTGCCAATAGGGTTAACGCTGTTTTGGCATCGTTCAGAGCAGGTTATCAGCTTATGGATTGGTTAAAATTGACGGCAAGTTACCAGTTCGAGCAGCAGGATAGCCAGAACAATACGAATTATCTGGAAGGAAGTTACTTCACAAGAAATCTCGTTAACTTATTTTCTACTGTTGATGCAAACGGAATATTTAAAAGAAACATTCCATCCGGAACGATCAGAGATCGTGGGCTTTCCCTGCTTACGGCACACAATGGTCGTGGACAAGTTGATATTAATAAAACATTTGGCCGCCATTCCATTGTTGGCCTAGCTGGTGCAGAAATCAGGAGCACTGCTGTGGATGGAGAAAATAAACGGGTTTATGGTGTAAACGAGTCGACGCTTACTTCGGGAGTAGTGGATTATGTAAACGCTTACCGAACTTTTATCAACGGTGCAAATGCTTTTGTGCCTAATGTAGATAGCTTCTCAGGTTCGATATCTCGTTTTGTTTCTCTTTTTGCCAACGCGGCCTACACTTATGATGAACGTTATACGGTTTCGTTAAGCGGAAGAAGGGATGCTTCCAATTTATTTGGGTTAGCCACCAACGACAAGTGGAACCCGCTATTTTCTTCAGGGCTGGCCTGGAATATCAGTAGGGAAAAGTTTTATAAATCTGCTTTGCTACCGCTGTTGAAATTGAGAATGACATTTGGAGCCAGTGGAAATACCGATCCGAAAGGATCTGCCGCCACTTCCATCATTTTCTCCAGTATTAATTCACCTTACACCCAATCACCCTATGCAATCTTTAATAATTTTAATAACCCGGAGTTGAAATGGGAGCGGATTTATATGTTTAATGCCGGGCTTGATTTTGGTTTCAAAGGGGACAGGATAAAGGGAAGTGTTGAGGTATTTAGAAAAAAATCTATTGACCTTTTGGCCCTAAACCCCATTGATCTAACTGCAGGAATCGGGTATACGGTAGTTAAAAATTCAGGTTCTATACAAGGAGATGGTCTGGATTTGGAGATCAATACCATAAATACAACCGGGAAATTTTTATGGTCTAGTGACTTTTTCTTTAATTATTATAAAGATAAAGTAGTCAAAAATTATATGGGGGCTTTTAACGGGCGTGGGTTGGTAGCCGGTAATCTTTCTTCCGCAGGGATCGTTGGTTATCCGTTATTCAGCATGTTCTCTTATAAGTGGGCAGGCCTTGATCCGAAAACTGGCGATCCGCAGGGGACACAGGCAGGTGTAGTGAACAAAAATTATTCTTCATTGATCGGTACTTCGCTGCGTTTGGAAGATATGGTGTATCACGGATCAGCACTTCCTGTTTTTTCCGGAGCACTGGGAAATAGTTTCTCTTACGGCCGCTTTAATGCCAGCATCAGGTTAAGCTACAAGCTGGGCTATTATTTCAGGAAGCCATCCCTAAGTTATACATCACTTTTTGTTGGGCGGAACGGCAATGGAGCATTCGCCTCACGTTGGCAAAAGCCGGGTGATGAAAGTTTTACGGATGTTCCAAGTATGGTTTATCCTGCTTCATCCAGTAGAGATGAATTTTATTTTGGATCGGAGGTAAATGTACTCAAGGGAGACCATATACGTCTTCAGTATATTAATATTGGCTTTGATATTTTAGGTCATAATACTAAAAATAAATTCCTTTCGCAGGCAAATATTTTTATAGTGGCTTCCAACCTCGGGATTATCTGGCGGGAGAACCGTGAGCATATAGATCCGGATTTTGCCGCTATTCCTGACCCGAAGAGCATTGCAATCGGTTTTAAAACTAATTTATAAGCATAACACCATGAAAAAATACTACTATATTATTCTGCCTTTGCTTTTGGCACTGGCTTCCTGTAAGAAATTTTTGGAGGAGAAATCAGATAGTTCGATTGCCCTCGCCGAAACCCTGGCAGATCAACAATCACTTTTAGATCATTACCAGGTGCTTAACCAGGCAGATGGGAATGCTGCGGAGATAAGTTCGACCGATTTTTACCTCACCGATACCGATTTCTTGTCCAGGCTGGAGAATGAACGAAACATGTATACCTGGCAACGGACGAATATCTTTTTGCCAGAGATTAATGAATGGGGAAATAATTACAGGGCCGTTTACAGGGCCAACAGCGTGATTGAGAATCTTGGAAAAATACAGCGGAACACTGCAAATACCTCCCAATGGGACAATGTTAGTGGTCAGGCTCACTATTATCGCGCAAAGAATATTCTTAAGACCCTATTTGTATGGGCTCCTGCTTATGACGCCGCCTCGGCAGCACAGGATCTGGGTGTTCCGCTCAGAACCGGTTCAGATTTCAATGTACCGTCAGTCCGGGCAAGTGTAGAAGAAGGGTATTCACAGGTGATTTCAGATCTAAAGGTTTCGATACGGCAACTGCCGCCCGTTGCGGTTCACGTGATGAGGCCATCAAGGGCGGCGGCCTTTGGTCTTCTTGCCAGGACCCTGGTAACCATGCGAAGGTACAGCGAAGCTTATCTTTACGCCGACTCTTCGCTACAGCTAAAAAGTAGTTTAATGGATTTTAATACGCTCAATGCAGCCGCTACGCTGCCCATTCCACAATTTAATGTTGAGGTACTTCATGATAGTTACTTTACCGGTGTTCCGTTATCAAACGTAAGGGCGAAGACTGATCCTCAACTCTTTACCCAATATGAACTTAATGATCTGCGTAGAACTGTTTTCTTCAATGATAATAAAAACGGGACTTATGGTTTTAAAGGAAGTTATGAGGGATTCACTACATTTTTTGCCGGGGTGGCTGTTGATGAAGTTTTACTAATCAGAGCTGAATGTCTTGCCAGGCTGAACAGGCTGCCCGAAGCCTTAGCGGATCTCAACAAACTTCTTCGAAACCGTTATAAGAGAAATACATTTATTGACAGAAATAGTTCTAACCAGGACGCGGTTATTGATATGGTACTGAATGAACGGAGAAAGGAGCTGTTAATGAGGGGATTAAGATGGGCAGATGTGAAACGGTTAAATAAAGAAGGTGCGGGGATTAGTTTGACAAGAACTGTAAACGGGAAAACATATGTTCTTGTACCCAATTCCTCTGGATTTGTGCTACCTATTCCAGAATCAGTAATTGAAATTTCGGGCATGCAGCAAAATCCGTAATCGGAAAAGGTGCCAGGCAATCTGCTACCTGGCATCTTTCCATTTTAATCTCTGGTTGATCTGATTTCTGGCGAAGCCATTACTTTCTCAGCAGTAGGGTTACTTTGAAGATAAGATGAAAGCGATCCTGTTACTTCGATAGTGCAGGGAAGTATATCTTCCTCACTACAACTAAAAGATGGTGCTGTTGAAACAGTTTCCCAAGAGCTTTCATCTTGAATCAGACCATTATCTGTTTTGTAATGATACAGGGTTCCAAAAGTTGAAGCAGTGAAAGCACTTTGAGTGATAATAAGGCCGAATCCTAATACAAGGGCTACAAGACCTGAATTGATTTTTTTTAACATGTTATTTAGTTTGAGTTTCTGCTTATTTAATAGGGCTTAAGCAGTTGGCCCATCTGTCCTCTTCGGTGGCCGTCGGACTTGGTTTAGTTGGATTAGGGCTAGCCGGGCCCTTTTTAGTTAAACCTCTTTGTCACTTGCCTCCCGCTTTGGTTTAATAAATAGTGAACTAATTGCTAGCATTAAAAAAACAAGGTTAAATAGGAGGTGGCCTTTCCATCCCAGCGCACGGATTACTCCACCACAACTACAGGGAACGTTTGGAAAATATCCAATAATAATCAGTAACACATAGCCTGTAAAGGTGGAAATAAGTAAAAGGGAGAGTATTAGTCCAATTTTGTTTGTTTTTGGAAACAATAATAAGATTACGGCCAATAATTCAACAATAGGTAAAATGTACATAAGTACAACTGATATTTCAGCGCTAAATACCTGGCGGTGCATTTCCATCGTATAGGCTCCAAAGTTAGCCAGTTTGCTTCCTGCGGTGTAAGTCCATAGCAAGATAAATGCTCCGGAGATCACCTGTGATGCATAATATGAATACCTAGTGCCACTCATTATTTAAGTTTTTTTATTCAAAGTTGGCGTTTCCGGGATTTTGGATATCACATCCAGGTGGGAAAAAGGCTGTTATTGCTCAATTGTGAGTATATCTAAATGGGACATTATTAACTGCAGTGATTCTTTTTTAAGTCATTGAGGTTCTCTCTCATCATCTTGATTTTATTCCTTTCGTTCTCATTGCACTAAGCGTAGAGGGATGTACACCGAGGTATGTGGCTACGTTTTTTACTGCAGCTACATTAAAAATATTAGGAAAGTAGTCCAATAGTTTATTTAACCGTTGATGTGCATTAAGTAACTTGAGGTCTGAAAGCGCATTAATGGTCTGCGCCCAGGCTTCAGCGCTAATGGCCATTTGTAGGGGAATGGCTTCGCGAAACAATTTATGAAGGTTAGCAATATGCTTCTCTGGAATAAAAAATAAAGTGGAGCTTCCGAGAAATTCTATGAAAAGGTTTCCTTTAAAGTGGCTGGCAATGGGTTGAAGATCAGGAATTACTTGTGTGGAATTTAGAAAGAGTATGGTCACCTCCTGTTCGCTCTCTGTATCGTAAAGAAAAAGCCTGGCGCTTCCCTTTCTTAAATAACAATATCCGCCTAAGCTGGTATCTGATGCGCTAATTTTTTCCAATCCATCAAATACAGTCTCCTGAAGGGTGATTTTCAGATAGCTTTTTAAACCTGGTGAAAGTTTTTGATAGGCTGATAGTGTCTGTAGGTATTTTTCTTTTTCCATAGCATGTCAGGTATTTTCAAAAAATATGACGCTTAACTTTTTGGGGTTGCTGGAGGCGCAACCTTTAGCAACCCTTTTATTTTTCTGCTGGAAACGATAAAAGCATAGAATCTGTTATATTTGGAGCATGAAATAAAGTATTTTAATTATATAATATTGTAGCAATAGCTATTTTACTGTTTTAGAAAACCGCGAAATTTTCAGAAGACACAGGGAAAAATAGATAGTTGCCTACGCTATGCGTGGGTGCCTGTTTATCTTGTGTCTAAGGCTCTTCGCGGTGCCTCTAAAGCGGATAGCGGGTTAACCCACGTTTTTTATGGATCATTCTGTCGAATCAAATCTTTTTCTTTTAAACCTTCCTATTGTTGAACTGCCTTTAAGCGAGGAATTTAAACTGCGTAGTAAGGTAATGGGCTTTTTTACCTTACAGGATATTTTAACCGATAATCTTAAGGAACTGCACACAAGGGATAACTATTCGGAACGCTGGTATTTTGAATTTGTAGATTTTCTTCAAAGGAAAGAACTGATTTATTTACTCGGCTAGCATTTGTCCTGTGCCAGCGCCAGCATGGTTACAATTTTTTCAATTACTTTTTCCATATCGCTATCTCTGGTTCTGTAATAAGCGTTTTTGAAGCTCTTCTCTGATATTTTCTCTGTTTCCACACTGCTGTAGTGCCTGGTTACGTATTGATGAAGCACTTTCGGGCTTTTCGAAAAAATAATATTAGCCTCAACCTGAAGTTGAATAAAAATGGCCAGCTGGCGGACGGTAAAGGTCACTTGGAAATTTTTCTCCAATAATCCTCCGGAGCTGAGGTCTTCAGCGGTCAATTCAATAGCATGTAAATAACTAAGTTCAGCATCCAGGTATCTTTGAATAGCATCTTCTATAATTGGCAAATTCACGTCGTAGGGTGAGGTCGAAAGCTTAAATACCTGCTTAAATATTTTCTTTAAAAAACTTAGCATCTGGCGCTGATCATTAATATTATCGCACTCTTCAAGTGCTTCGGTAAAATACCGGCAGCAGAAATGGTAGAATGCCGGGTGATTAAAACCTAGTGATACGATGACGAGCACGATATCGAGTGTTTCAATTTGTTTATCAGTTGCATCACACCATTCGTTAAGCTGGTTGAAAAAATCTTTAATATAAGCTGACTGCTGGTAAGAAAAGGTCTTTTTTGGGTGTAGCAGCTGCCGAAAAACAAGCTGAAAGCTTTCTATGGTCTCGCTATCAACATCTTTTTGTTTGAGTTCTGCTGCAAATTCTTCAATCAGCTCCATTAACTTTACGCGTAAACTTGTTAATGCACTTAGATTTAGCAACATGCTATAATTGAAATACAAAGGGAAATCTGATTCCAATGAAGCCAGTAGATCCAGAACGGTATTTTTACAAATACTTAACCTTTCGTTCTTTAGAAAATCAAGGCTAGATAATGGAATGTCCTTCACGATTGTTTTTTCCAGCTTATTTAGCAACGATGTGAATTCCTGCTGATATTTTGTAAAAGCATATTTACACTCTTCATACTCCATTAATGTTATACTTTGTTGTATAAAGCGAAGTATTTCCCTTGATTCCTGATTTATTTCTACAAGCAACCCGGCAAGATCCTGGTCTCCAGCCGTTACCTCATAAATTTCGGTGTCAATAATCCGGCTAAAATTCGAAAGTTCATAGGTCATTTTTAATCATGAAAGTTTGGGCTAACTTATTCCAATCTTTCCTGATTTGTGTTATAACTGTGGTAAAGGCAGCATGTGGCAGGGTGAAAAGCCATTTTCGCGAGGCATAGATGTTTTTCTGGTCTCTATTCTCTATGATTTAACTGCATCCAGAAAGAATATCGATAGGGATGAATTTGTGGGGTTAAGAAAGTGAAGTTTGTAATTGACCAATAAGAGCGATTAGGTTATTGTGGTGCTTTTTTAACAAAAAGCTTACTGGAATACAAACAAATCTCCTTTCGAGGTTGAAGTGATACAGTTCTCTTCTGAAGATTTATAGCAGTTATAACAAACAATTCCGGTGGTATTAATCTTGAACACCTGCCTAATTTAAGGCATTGAAAGTGGATTTCGGAAAACTTATGAAATGAAAGCAATTGAGCCTGGAGTTTAACAGGGGGATTAATCACTGTGATGTTTATCGATATAAAAAGATAAAGTGGTTTAAAACTAAACCACTTTATCTAAATCATTTTACCAGGTAATTTCGCCTGTTTCCGGATTGGTTTCTTCGCTGAAAAACTTCCCCGTGGGGCCATTGCGATCAATCAGGGCATACCTGATGATCCGTTCGGCAGCGGTGCTCACATCCCCGCCGTTAAAAAAGGTAAAGTCTGTTTTGGTAAGCCCGGGGCATACTGCATTTACTTTAATATTGGTATCCCTCAACTCGTAAGCCAGGTGGATGGTGAACATATTTAGTGCAGCTTTAGAAGCTGCATACACACCATATTTGGCGTAGTGATAAGCTGGCCATTCGGGGTTGCTTTGCAGGGAAAGTGAAGCCACACTAGTGCTCACATTTACAATTCTTGGCTCGGCAGCTTTTTTTAGTAAATCTATAAAAGTCCGGGTAACGTTTGCAGCGCCGATGATGTTGGTTTGGAATGCGGCCAGGTATTCAGCGTTTGTAGCTTCCAGCACGGTATATGGCGCACTACCGCCGTTGATACCGGCATTATTGATCAGCACATCCAACACGGCTGTTTTTTTAGCAATCTCCGCATGTGCGGTTTTTACCGCATTTGGATCTGTTACATCCAGCGCTACGGCCGCTACATTTGTTAGTCCTGCTGATTTTAATTGCGCAACGGCATCTAAACCATTTTGTAGGTTACGGCTTCCGATAAATACGAAAAATCCCTTTTGTAGTAACTGCCTGGCGGTTTCAAAACCGATTCCTTTATTTGCTCCTGTGATTAGTGCCGTTTTCATTTTCATCAATTTTTAAATTATTGATGCAAAGTTTAAGCTTTGAAAACGATTTTGATTTACCATTTGGTAAAAAGTGAATTAACGGATGTTTTTCCGTATTCTGCTGAGCGACTGTTGGGTAACCCCAAGGTAGGAAGCAATATGGGATAAAGGGACCCGGTTGAGCAGCGCCGGATGGGTGTTCATAAATTCTAAATACCGGGTGGTTGCATCTTGAGAGATTACCGGGCCTTTTCTCGATTTTTGGTGCATACAGCGTTGCACCATTTTATTTTTAACAGGATCCCAGCCTGCGATGAGCTGGGAAAGTTCTGCCCAATGCGGTTTGGAAAACACCAGCAGCTGAGCATCAGTAATGGCCTGAAGATATTCTGAAGAGGGGGTGTTGGCTTCAAAATTGACATAATCGCAAACCAGGCTATTTTCACTGATAAAACAGCGGGTAATTTCTTCGCCTTTGTTGTGGTAATAACAACCCCGGATCACCCCATCTACCACAAAGCCCACCTGGTTGGGGATTTTTCCTGCTTCAGAAAAATAGTCGTTTTTTTTAAGCGTTACGGCTAAGGCTTTGCTGGTAATGAGGTCGATTTCCGGTTGGTTAAGCGGCTTAAATTGTAAAATATAGGAGATTAGTGCTTTCATGATAGCAAGTTATAAAAGATTGGCAAATCAATATTAAGCCTTGGGTAAAATTTCCGGAAGTTTAGTTGCGGTGGTTTAATCCTGGCTGGTGCAAAATATGCTGCCACAAGTTTTCGCTCGTTTATCACGGGTGCAGTAAAACGGTCGTCTTCCTGAACTTAATTCAGGGCCTTTTCTTTTTTAAGTAGATGCTGCTCCTTTGCTCTTTGGACGGTAGATCTTTGCTGTTTCCATCGTCACAGACGAAGAGATATTCCACGCCCGTTCGGAAACGAGCGTGAGCGTGGTGGGCTTATTGATAACGAGAGCAGTAAAACAGTCGTCTTCCTGAACTTGATTCAGGATCTTTCTTTTTAAGTAGATGCTGCTCCTTTGCTCTTTGGACGGTAGATCTTTGCTCTTCCCATCGTTACAGACGCAGGAACATTCCACACTTGTTAGGAAATGAGCATAAGCCTGGTTACCTTGGCATACAGATCATTCAATCTGCCATCTATCAGAAAAATTAAGTCAGCAAAAAAAATGAAATTATCCATTACACCTGAGAAACTATCACGGGTTTTTAAAAAGTATCATATTGAAGGTCTGCCTTTTTCAGCTTCATTCAATGAGTTTAGTGCCCCGGATACCGGTGATCCGCATGATCATCCTTTTGATTTCATTACGCACATTTTAAGTGGCGGCTATACAGAACGAACGTATAGTATAGATGATGTTGGGAACATTAATGTTAAGGATATTGAACGCAAGCCTGGTACATCACATTTTGTTAAAGCAACCGATATTCATCAGATCATTCATCTGCCTGCAGGCCATTGCATCACGTTGATGATGCCGCAGTCTGGTCATGTAAGAGCCACTTGCTTTTATCGTTTTCTGGATGGAAAAGCTTACCGCAGACTCTGGAACAAGCGGAAATTTATGCCGGTTCTTCCGGCAGACCCGATGTAGGTTCCAAAAAAAGAAGAGATAGGGAATAGATTCATTTATGCCGCGGAGAACTCCGGTTTGTCTTGGCAGTATTGCTCACTAATAACGATCAGCTACAGCTGAAAGCAAGATCGCCATGCGTTGAAATATTACCTGATTATAAAGTCTGATTTATGGGAATTGAATCATAAAAGAATAAATGAACACCGGGCCAGGTTGCAAATGTGTATTTGCTTATTTCATTACCTCAACCATGTCTTAAATCTTCGGAATATATCGTTTAACGGGTTCACAGGCAGGTTGCAAAACATAATTGTAAAAAAAAAATCATCAATGCGTGCAACTTTTTTAATTATTCAACGTCTACCTAAAAGCGTTTTTAATCATTAAACGCACTAACCAGTTATTTTCTATTCCATTTTTTTTTACGAAATCCTTTATCTCCAATGAATTATCTTCAACGCTCCGGTATTCTCCTTTTTATTTTGTTCACCACCTCTTCATTAATTTCATTTGCGCAACAAAGCCCGGGTACCGTGAGCGGTACAGTGGTAGATTCTGCCTCAAAAAAAGCAGTTGAATTTATTACGCTCGCCCTTAAAAAAGAGGGTTTGGTGATTAAAACTTCTGTTACGGGTGAAAACGGCGGGTTTAAGTTCGATAAAATCCCGGCAGGGAAATATAGTTTAACGGCTATTGCTGTTGGCTACAATGCAAAAGTTCTCCCATTCGAAATCAGTGCTGAAAAAGCTTCATTCAATGCCGGGCAGATCAGTCTGGCCGCTCAGCTAAACAATCTGCAAGAAGTATCGGTAAGTGTTACCAAACCCATTATTAAACAAGAGGTAGACCGGATCAGTTACGATATCCAGGCAGACCCTGAAAGTAAGGTAATGACGGCGTTGGATATGATGCGCAAAGTGCCGCTACTTTCGCTGGATGCCGATGATAACATCAAGCTGAAAGGGAGTGGGAATTATAAAATCCTGATTAATGGAAAACCATCCAGTATGGTGGCGAGAAGTCCCAAAGATGTGTTGCGCAGTATGCCGGCTTCCTCCATCCAAAAGATTGAAGTGATTACCACACCGCCTGCTAAATATGATAGCGAGGGTTTATCCGGAATTATAAATATCATCACCAATAAAAAAATCGACAATGGTTATAACGGGAGTTTAAATCTTCGGCACCAGTTTCCAGTCGGCGGGCCAGGCCTTGGCGGTTTTGTAACCGTTAAACAAGGGAAATTTGGTATGACTGCCTATGGCGGAACAGGATTTTACAGTGCGCCGGCAACAGAAATTATTAATTCCAGAACCACCACCGGCACAAACCCGTCTGATTTATTAAATATCGGTACGCGGAAATTTAACAATAACTATCGCTATGGCGGTGCGGAACTGAGTTTTGAAATTGATACCTTAAATTTGATTACTGCAGAACTTAATCCGTACGGTGGTTATAATAAATCTACCAACAACCAGGTTTTTCGCCTTACTTCGCCCGCTCAGGTTACGGCCTATGATTTATTAAGCAATAACCGGTTCGACTGGGGTGGCCTTGATATGAGCTTAAACTATCAGCTCGGTTTTAAAAATAATAAGGAGCGCCTGCTTACTTTTTCATACAAATACAGCAATGGTAACAATCCTCAAAAAAACGATCTGACCTTCATCAACCGGCAGAACTTTAGCGATCCCAATTACATTCAGGAAAATGAGAGTCGCTCAAAAGAGCAAACCATTCAGCTCGACTACATTCATCCATTTAAAAAGTTAAACATCGAAGCCGGAATAAAAGGGATTTTACGGGATAACGATAGTAATTTCGAGTACCGGAGATTAATGGAAAATACCGGAGATTACCAGGTTGACCCCGCAAGAACAAATATTTTTAATAATAATCAGGATGTAATCGGCGCCTACAACTCTTATGCTTACAACCTCACCAACTGGGGGTTCAAAGCTGGCGTCAGGGTGGAAGAAACCTTTGTGAACGCTGACTTTATCAGCAATTCATCAACAGTAAATACCGACTATTTCAATATCATCCCGTCTTTCTCCGTAAACCGGAAGTTTAAAAATCAAAGCAATTTAAACTTTGGATTTACCCAGCGGATCGAACGACCGGGAATTGACAATTTGAATCCTTTTGTTGACCGCTCTATCCCGAATTTTGAATCGACCGGTAATCCGGAGCTGAAAGCTGTTTTGAGTAACAATTTCGAACTCACGTATAGCAGATTTAAAAC
Organism: Pedobacter petrophilus; assembly: GCF_009674725.1. Lineage (GTDB taxonomy): Bacteria > Bacteroidota > Bacteroidia > Sphingobacteriales > Sphingobacteriaceae > Pedobacter > Pedobacter petrophilus. Next base: position 52,812 of record NZ_WKKH01000007.1, read on the forward strand.
AGGCGCTATTAATATTGGCCTGGGTTACAATTTTGCCAATAATACCATCCAGAACATTTCTATATATAACGATGTGGATAAAATTACCAGAAGTACTTTTGCAAACGTGGGTAAAAATAAAAACCTGACCACCAATGTAAATATCAATTATCCTTTAACGAAAAAATGGAACCTCAGTTTAAGTGGAAATGCCGGTTATGTGTGGCTGGAAGGTGCCATTAATGGTTTGCTTACCCAAAATGAAGGGCTCTCGGGCAGTGTTTATGTAAATACAGGTTACAAGTTTGAAAAGGAATGGCGCGCCAATGCAAGTTTTAACTATAGCTCAGCAGATGTATTGCTGCAGGGAAGATCCGGCCAGTATTCTTACATGTCGTTTAGTGGAAGTAAGGAAGTAATTAAAGATAAGCTGACGATTTCGGCAGGGGTGAATAATCCTTTTATGAAATACAGGTATTATGAAACGTTAACCGAAGGACCGAATTTTACGCAGCGATACCGTGGCCAAAACTATAACCGATCCTTTAATGCAAGTTTGAACTGGAAATTTGGCAAATTAAAAGACTCGATTAAAAAGAATCAGCGCAGTATCAGCAACGATGATGTAAAAGCAGGAAGTAGTAAATCCGGAAGTTAATGTCTGTTAAATTGAGGCTTCATTTCAATTTTTGATACCTGGCTTGCGCTCGTTTATAACGAGTGCAGTATATTTTTGCGGATGGTATTGCTATTTCCATCGTCACAGACGAAGAGCTATTTCACACTCGTTCGGAAACGAGCGTGAGCATAATTGCGCTCATTTATAACGAGTGCAGTATATTATTGCAGATAGTATTGCTATTTCCATCGTCACAGACGAAGAGCTATTCCACGCTCGTTTGGAAACGAGCGTGAGCATAATTTTTTACCCTCGCTTGCGCTCGTTATAACAAGTGCAGTATATTATTGCGGATAGTATTGCTATTTCCATCGTCACAGACGAAGAGCTATTCCACGCTCGTTCGGAAACGAGCGTGAGCCTGTCTTATAACGAGCCGGCTTGCGCTCGTTTATAACGAGTGCAGTATATTTTTGCGATTTTATCACGCTTTCCATCGTCACAGACGAAGAGCTATTCCACGCTCGTTCGGAAACGAGCGTGAGCGTGACTTTATTTCACTTTTGATACCTGGCTTGCGCTCGTTTATAACGGGTGCAGTATATTTTTTCGATTTTATCGCACTTTCTATCGTCACAGATTGAAGAGCTATTGCACACTCGGTTGGAAACGAGCGTGAGCATGGGTAAATTATTCCCGCCTGCTTTCTACGGTATAAACAAAACTATCAGCTTTATAATAACCGAGGTTATATTCGATCGGGCTTTCATTAATGTCGTATACGAATCTTTTGCGGAATAAAATAGGTGCACCAATTTTCGTCTCCAGTTTTTCGGCAATAAACTCGTCTGCCAGTTGCGCACTAATTTCTTCTTTAGAAACCATGGCAATAATTCCATGGGCTTTCTCCAGCATTTCATATAGTGGTGCTTTGTAATCTTCTTCGCCGGTAAGGCCAACGATGGGGTGGAAGTAGGATTCAAAATATACAAATGGTCCTTCCGGGCGTCCGCGCAACCTCACCAGCTTTAAAATCTTTTTATCTTCCTTAATGCCAAAGAAACTGGCTATGCGCTTTTCTGGAAGAACCCAGCTTACATGAAGCTCGAAATTTTTAATAGGAATGCCCCTTGCACTCATTTCCTGCGAAAAGCTCATCCAGTTTTTGGATTTCGAGCTGAGCGATTTTGACTCGACCACTTTGGTACCTACGCCTTTTTTCCGGGTAAGTAAACCATCATAAACCAGTTTATTGATGGATTGCCGAAGGGTAGTTCGGGAAATGCTTAAGATTTTGGAAAGTTCAACTTCGTTCGGTAAAAGCTTTCCATCGATATATTCCGGCGACTCAATAAGTCGCCTGAGCAGTTCTTCTGCCTGAATGTGTAAAGGAATCTGGCTTTTATGATCGATTTTAAGTTTCATAATTAGTACAATGATATAAAAAAAATCAGATCAACAGGGCATGTCTGTACATAATCGCCTATCGGGTTAAAACAGGAAACCGCTTTTTTTAGCTAACAGGTAAGTATTTTAAAAATTAGGTAAAAAATACTTGCATCTAAAATTATAAATAATACATTTGTATATACATACTATTGAATGTATTGTCTAGCCAATTATAACAGTTTAATCTACCAGAGCCGATGGGTTGCTTTATTAAAACGTACCTGTGTGAGCTTAAATTTGGTTTTACATGGCATATACGGTTCATTCAGTTACCACGAAAATCAATAAGAAAGTCTTAAAATAAGTGTTAAAGCATATGTAAGTTATAAATGTACACACAAAGTTATATATGAAGCCCGATCCAATTAATCCATACCACATTCCTAATCAAGTGATGTCTATAGAAGAACCAATGAGAAAAACCGAACAGGAGATTATGCCTGATCGCACCAGTAAAATAAACAAACCGGCCGGTTATGATATTTATCCCTATTATTCGCTCGGGAACCAGAAAATATTTAGCCGTTACCCATCGCTATGCGATTATATTGTTGAACAAAAAACAGTTATAATTGATGGCTACGTGGGGGTATACTGGAACCGGTTAATTAACGCTTTAGCTGAAGAATTAAACTCCAGGGGGCTTATTGTAAATATTACAGAGACCAGTTCTTACTTTAAAAATGAGCAGGAAATCAACACCCTCCTTGTACCTTTTTTAGGTGCTGAAGACGCTGTTTGGGGAAAGAAGACTACGCTATCCCTTTCCGATTATTTTAACCTCGATGCTTTAAAAAGAACCACAGTAGATTCAGCCGCTGAGATCAACATCATGATTGGCTGTGGTGCTGCGCTGGCCGGCTGGGATGCCCCATTAATTTATGTAGACCTGCCTAAAAATGAACTTCAACACCGGATGGCCGCAGGGGCTATCTGTAATTTAGGAATGCGCCAGCCGGAAGGACAAATGGAAATGTACAAACGTTTTTACTTTGCAGACTGGGTGGTTTTAAATAAGCACAAGAAAGCGCTACTGCATCAGATTTCAGTTTTTGCAGATGCACAATCCGAAAGCGGGCTAAACTGGGCTTTCGGAAAAGACGTTTTGGAAGGTCTGGGCCGCATTTCAACTTCAGTTTTCCGGGCACGGCCGTGGTTTGCTCCAGGCACATGGGGCGGGCAGTGGATGAAAGAAAAAATGCCGCAGCTCAACCAGAATGAAGTTAACTATGCCTGGTCTTTTGAACTGATTGTACCGGAGAACGGAATGGTATTTGAAAGTGACGGTTTGCTTTTAGAAGTTTCTTTTGATCTGCTCATGTTTAGCCATAATGAAAATGTTCTGGGCAAACATGCAGCGCAGTTTGGCGATGAATTTCCCATCAGGTTTGATTTTCTGGATACCTTCGGAGGCGGCAACCTTTCTATTCAGTGCCACCCCGGTTTAACCTACATCCGCGAAGAATTCGGTGAAAACATCACCCAGGATGAAACATATTATATTTTAGACTGTAAAGAAGACGCAACGGTTTATCTCGGTTTCCAGGAAGATATCGAACCTGATCGTTTTCGCGAAAGCCTCGAAAAAAGTAATGCAAACAATGAGGCGATCGACATAGAAAAGTATGTTCAGGTGCACCAGGCAAAAAAGCACGATTTATTTCTGATTCCCAACGGAACAGTGCATAGTGCAGGCGCAGAAAACCTGGTGTTGGAAATCAGTGCCACACCTTACATTTTTACCTTCAAAATGTACGATTGGGTAAGGCCCGGTTTAGATGGAAAGCCCCGGCCGATTAACATTGATCATGCCTTTAAAAACCTCGATTTTAGCAGAAAAGGTGATCAGGTTCAGCAGGAACTCATTTCTAAACCATATGTTTTTTTTGAACAGGATGACCAGGTAGGCTATCATCTTCCCACCCATCGCGAACACTTCTATGATGTTCACCGGTTGGAATTCGACAACGAAATTGAAGTTCAAACGGAAAATATATGCCACATACTGATGCTGGTAGAAGGGGAATCCATTACCGTCACTTCTGCTGACGGCACCAGGTCAACTTTTGCATTTGCAGAGACCTTCGTAATCCCTGCTGCGGCAGTTAGTTATCAAATAGTTAACAATGGCCGGCAAAGGGCTAAAGTGATTAAAGCCTTTTTAAAATAAACCTCATGAATAGTACTACACAACATTTGGCTGTGAAAAGCAATAAAACTTACCTGTATCTGGTGTGCCTGGTGGCCGCCCTGGGCGGGTTCCTCTTTGGCTTTGATACAGCGGTAATTTCGGGCACCATTAGTTTGGTTAAAGGTGATTTTGGCCTCAATGCCGTGAGCGAAGGCTGGTTTGTAAGCTGTGCCCTTTTAGGCTGCATTATTGGCGTAAGCGTTTCAGGTAAATTAAGCGATACTTATGGGCGAAAAATCGTACTTATTCTTTCTGCCTTTCTCTTTCTCATTTCTGCAGTGGGCTGCATGTATGCAGCTTCTTTTACTGCGCTGATCACTTTCAGGCTAATAGGCGGTTTGGGGATAGGTGTTGCCTCTATGGTTTCGCCACTATACATTTCCGAATTTGCACCTTCTCGACTGCGTGGTACCATGGTGTCGCTTTATCAGCTTGCCTTAACAGTTGGTATTGTAACTGCTTATTTCAGCAATTCTTTTTTAGCCAGTCATACCGGCGATCATTTTGCAGGTGGCCAAACGGAAAAAATATTTTCTGCAGAGGTGTGGCGGGGTATGCTGGGTTTAGGCGGAGTACCTGCATTGATTTTTCTGTTGTCGCTATTCCTTGTTCCGGAATCACCGAGATGGTTGTTAACCAAAGGGTGCACGGAGCTGGCCAGAAAAATCCTGATCAGGATTGATGGCGAACAATCGGCAACGAGAGAAGTAAATGCCTTCCTGTCTCAGAACGAAACGGAAAAAGATGCTTCCATCGGGATACTTTTCAAACCGGTATACCGTAAAGCTTTGTGGATTGGGCTGCTGTTGCCTTTTCTGTCTCAGGTGTGCGGGATAAATGCCGTAATTTATTATGGCCCGAGAATTTTAGAACAGGCTGGTTTTACCCTTAACAATGCTTTAGGCGGGCAGGTAACCATCGGGCTGGTGAATGTGGTATTTACTTTCGTTGCCATATTTACGGTTGATAAATGGGGAAGAAAGCCTTTGTTGTATTTTGGTATCGGCGGTGCCGTAATTTCCCTGATCATCATCGGGATTCTCTTTCAACTTGGGGTCACTTCAGGGCCCTGGATCTTAATTTTCATTTTGGCTTTTATTGCTTGTTTTGCCTTTTCCTTTGGGCCGGTATGCTGGGTGGTAATCGGCGAAATCTTCCCCAATAATATCAGGGGGAAGGCCATGTCTTTAGCCACGCTAACCCTGTGGATCGGAAACTTTTTTGTCGGACAGCTTACCCCGTTAATGTTAGAGGGGCTCGGCTCTGCCTGGACCTTCTGGATTTTCGCCATTTGTTGCTCACCGGCATTGTACCTCACCTGGAAACTGATCCCTGAAACCAAGGGACGATCACTAGAGGAAATAGATGCGCACTGGCGGGCCACCCAGCCTAAAAATCTTTAAATAATTACAACACCAAAAATACCTAACCAAATATGCTGGTGCCGAAAGGCATTCAGCTCAACTTAAACGTTATGAGATTAAAATTTTACCAAGCAGAAAAAGCTAAACGGGTGCCCAGCTGGCGATTTGCCATGCTGGCGGTACTTGCTATCCCGCTTTTACCCCACCCGCTTTTGGCGGCACCAAATCTGGTTACCATTAACGAATCCAGAAAAATTAATGTTACCGTTAAGGGAAAAGTGGTGGATGAAAAGGGTATCGGGCTTCCCGGTGTAAGCGTTCAGATTAAAGGGAGTTCGGTAGGTGCGGTAACCGATGCCAACGGACTTTACACCCTTTCTGTTCCGGAGAACCTGGCTACAGGCAGCCTGACTTATTCCTATTTAGGTTATGTGAGTCAGGAAGTAGCGATTGGCGGCCGCAACACGATTAATATTCAGTTAAAGGCTGATGCGGATAATTCACTTAATGATGTGGTGGTAGTGGGGTATGGCGTTCAGAAAAAGGTTTCGGTAACCGGCGCCATCAATACCATCGATGCGAAAAGCATTGAGAATAAGCCTGTGTTAAACGTATACCAGGCGCTTCAGGGTGAATCTCCAAACTTAATTATTCAGCAGAGTTCATTAAATCCGGGCAGCAATGTTACCGTAAATATTCGTGGCGTTGGCACCCTTGGTGATAACACCCCGCTGGTGGTGGTAGATGGAATTGTAGGCGGAAATTTAAATACCCTTAATCCAAATGATATTGCAAGCGTAACCGTATTAAAAGATGCAGGTTCTGCAGCCATTTATGGTTCGAGGGCGGCAAACGGGGTGATCCTTGTCACCACCAAAGGCGGAAAATTAAACCAGAAAACATCGGTTTCTTACAACGGAAGTTACGGCATTCAGGATGCAAACGTGCTGGTAGAGAAAGTTCCGGCCTGGGAGAATGCCTATTACAAAAATGAATCTTTGGTTAATTCGGGCCTGAGCCCGGCCTACACGCCCGATCAGATTCAGCAACTGAAAGATCAGGGCAATGGCACATGGGATATTGAACACCTTTTGCGTACCGCACCGCAACAATCGCACAACTTTAGTATGGTAGGTGGTGGTGAGAAAAGTTCATTTTACATTTCTGCAGGTTACCAGGATCAGAAAAGTAATCTTATTGGAAATGGGGGTGAAGGGCCTGATTTTGGATACCAAAAATATAACCTGCGTTTAAATCAAAGTAACGTTATCGGAAAATTCAGAACCAACTTTATTCTCCTTTACACCAAAACGCGCAATAAAACCAATAGCATTGGCGACAATAACATTTTCGCAGATGCCAATCGTGTTCCGCTGAATTACAGCTGGCAGGATGATAACGGCAATTACCTTACTAACCCCATCGCTTCTCAATATAATGAATATGGCGTTTTAGAAAAAGGTGGTTTTAACCAGGCCGATAATGATGAAATTTTTGGTGCATTTAACGGGCAGTTTAACGTGACCAATGACTTAAAAATTACCGGAGAGTTTGGTGGTACGCTTCAGAATAACGGAACATTCTTTCGCAGAACCCAGGTAAACTACCTGCCTTCAGGGGTTTACGGTGATGACCGTTCGGTATTGGATGGCAACAGCAAATCGCAGCTTTTTAACACTAAACTGTATGTAGAATACACGAAAAAAATAGCTTCGCATGATTTTAAGGTGCAAGTGGGTGCATCGAGCGAAAACTTTTCTCAACGTGGCTTTCAGTTACAGAAAACCCTTACCGATCAATTGCTTGGAACGCCTACCACCGGAACGCTTGTTGATCCCATCAACTCCAGCAATAGTCTGGCGATAAATTCCAATAGCCTGCTTTCCTTATTTGGACGGTTAAATTATGCCTACCAGGATAAATATTTATTTGAAGCTACGGCGAGATATGATGCGTCGTCGAAATTCGCCAGGGGCAACCGGGGCAGTTTCTTCCCTTCGGTAAGTGCCGGATGGAACATTACCAGAGAATCTTTCATGGAGTCTGTCAAAAATACCGTCAGCAATTTAAAACTCCGGGCATCATACGGTGTTTTAGGCAACCAGAATGTAGGGAACTTCCAATACCAGACCACTTATTTTAACTATGCAAGTGCTTATGGTTTTAACAATGTACCTGTTGGGGGTGCCGGTACGCTTTTATCAAACCGGGATTTAACCTGGGAAAAGGCATCGACCCTGAATATTGGAATCGATGCAGGCTTTTTTGACAACCGCTTAACTGCATCTTTTGACTATTTTAATAAAGTAACCCGCGATATTCTGCAGCCAAGACAGGATATCCCTGCCATTTTTGGGGCAGCTACGCCAGATTTTAACGTGGCAAAAGTAAGGAGTAAGGGCTGGGAAGCTTCCTTAACCTATAACCTGCGGGGTGAAAATGTAACGCAAAGTTTCAGTGTAAACCTGGCTGATAATCAGAATAAATTGCTTCAGTTATCAGGCGGGGCAACAGAGCAGATCATCAATCAGGATGTATTCCAGTTGTTGAGGAGAATTGGTGAGCCAGTTACCCAGTATTATGGATACGAAACCAATGGCTTCTTCCAAAATCAGGGAGACATTAATAATTCGCCTAAAATTGCAGGCAATCCGGTAGTGCCCGGCGATGTAAAATTTAAAGACCTTAATCATGATGGTATTATAGATGCCAATGATAAAACCACTCTGGGCAATCCTTTTCCAAGGTATACCTTCGGCTTTACCTACCGGTTGGCGGTAAAAGGTTTTGATTTTCAGCTCTTTATCCAGGGGGTAGGAAAACGCGAAACCTTTCTGCGCGGAGAACTGGTGGAACCTTTCCATTATGGATATGGTGCAACGGTATACCAGCACATGACCGACCACTGGACACCCAATAATCCGGATGCCCGCTACCCGATTTTTGCAAACATCGGCTCGCCTTCCAATACCAATAACTGGCGTACAGGATCAGACCTTTACAAATATGACGCGGCCTATGCCCGTTTAAAAAATGTGAATATCGGCTACACCTTACCCCAAACAGTAACCAAAAAATTTGGTGTGGAGCGTTTCCGGGTCTCGCTGATCGGGCAAAATCTGTTTACGCTGACCAAACTTAAATTTATTGATCCGGAAACTTCAGAATTCGGCAACAATGTAAGCACAGGTTCTGGATCAAACAATGCCCGCCAATATCCTTTGCCAATTTTTTATGGCGCTGGTTTGGATATAACTTTTTAACGATAACGGTTAGATTAAATAAAATGAAATACCTACATAAAAACCTCATTATAGCCTTTGCAATCGTTGTATTTGCAGGATGTAAAAAACTTGATATTGCACCAACCGACCGGTTTTCTGATTTAACCTTCTGGACAGTGGATTTGAATGTAACCAACGCGTTGAACAATAACTACAGTTTACTCTACAACAGTTCCCTTTACTTTGAACCGGAAGCACTTTCTGATAATGCGTATTCTCCTTCGGGAGATTTGAACCTGATTGCCAGTGGCAATGCAACATCGCTTACTGCTAAATTTCAGGGCGACTGGGCAAGTTACTACCGCACGATAAAATCGGTAAATATCTTTCTGGCGAATATCGATCAGAATACCACCTTGCCACCGGCAACCATTGCCAGGATGAAGGCAGAAAACCAGTTTATGAGGGCTTTTGCACTTTTTAACTTAAGCAAGTGGTATGGTGATGTTCCACTTCCGGATCATGATTTAACGCCTGAAGAAGCACAGCAAATTCCCCGCACCTCAAAAGCGGCCGTGAATGCTTTTATCATCAGTCAGCTGGATAATGCGATCAGTAATCTTCCCGGCAAGGATCAGCTCCCTGCCAGTGAGAACGGCAGGATTACAAAGGGCGCAGCACTGGCCCTGCAAATGCGGGTATTGCTGTACGAAGGAAACAAAGCTGCAGAAGTGATTGCAGTGTGTGAAAAATTAATCAACGAACAGGCTACTTACGGAAGCTATTCGCTGGCACCCAGTTATAGTGCGTTGTTTAGTGATCCTGCAGTAAATAAAAACAATAACGAGAGTATTTTATCCTTACAGTATGTACCAACGATCAGAACCTGGCAGAATTTCTGGGATTTTGCCCCAAGAACAGTTGGCGGCCGGGTAAGCAACATGGCACCAACGCAGGAGCTGGTAGACGATTATGTGATGCTAAATGGAAAGGGCATTAAAGAAGCGGGATCAGGATATCAGGAAAGCAGTCCGTATGGCAACCGCGACCCGAGGCTTACGGCAACCGTTGTTTACGACAGGTACATCTGGACAAACCCTAACAATACCACCAAAACCATTTACATCAGGCCGGGTTCAGATCCGGTTCAGCCAGGTTTGGATGAGTATTCGCCGGGTTCTCAAAGTGCATCTGCAACTGGTTATTACTGGAGAAAATATTTCGATCCGGGTGCGTTGTCGAGTTTCGTTTCCGGTAACAACCTGCACCTATTCAGGTATGCAGAAGTGTTGCTTACCTACGCAGAGGCTAAAAACAGCCTGGGGCAAATGGATGCAGCCATCTGGGCGAAAACCATTGGGGCACTCCGCTCAAGGGCGGGTTTCACGGATGCCGCTGCATTAAATTTACCGGCTGGAGATTTAACCAATGTGATCCGCAGGGAACGCCGGGCAGAAATGGCGATGGAAGGTTTACGGGTAGATGACATCAGGCGATGGAAGCTGGCGGAACTGACCATGAACGGTTTCGCACATGGTGCAAAATTCGCCGCAGATCAAAATCTTGATAACGGCTATATCCGCACACAGCAACGCAAATTTAATCCGCAGCGGGATTACCTCTGGGCCATTCCTTCGAGTGAAATCGGCTTAAACAAAAACTTAACTCAAAACCCTGGTTATTAATCTTCGCGACATGAAAAATTTAAAAATAACTTTTGTTTTCCTGGCGCTAGCCATGTTCGCGCTTCCATCTTGTAAAAAAGAGGAGAAGGAACTGAACGAAAATATCAATTCCGTAGGCAGCTTAACGCTTCCTCAAAATCAGCAAAGCATCAAACTTACGCCATCTAACGCATTGGCAACCCAGCAATTTAAATGGACCACGGCCAGCGCAGAAGAAGGTGGCCTGGTTTTATATGAAGTAGCCTTCGATAAAGAAAGCGGCGATTTTACCAAACCGGTTTACAAGGTCGTTTCCGACGGCGCCGGTGTATTGCCACAAGTTACCATTACGCATAAAGACCTGACTAAAATCGCGGCCTTATGTGGCATCAATTCGTCGGGCACGGGAAATATAAAATGGACCGTCATCGCTTCTAAGGCAACCCTCAAAAAAACAGGATCAGATAGCAGAATCCTGCAACTGGAGCGGCCGGCAGGTTTTGCAGAGGCACCGGCAAATCTTTTCATTACAGGTACAGCAACCGAAGCGGGAGCGGAGATAACCAAGGCAATCAAATTTAAAAAGCTGGAAGATGGGGTGTTTGAAATTTACACAAGCCTTAAGCCAGGCACCTACCAACTTACTGATCAAACCACGCAGGCCGCAAGAAAATTTTATCCTGAAGGCACTACCCTAAAAGAAGGAACCAATACCATTAATGTAACCGGTACAGCTAAAGTTTACTATTTGAAATATGATTTCAATGTAGCTTCCGTGTTAGATGCGGTTGAAGTGCAGGGATTGGGCTTGTACATGTCTGCCTATGGGAATGAAATTGGTCAGTTGACTTATGCCTCCAATTGTACCTGGCAATCGGGCAGCATCCCGGTGGTATTTTATCCGTTTTCATGGGGTAGAGACGAACGCTATAAATTTGCCCTGCACACCCCGGCAGGGCTCCGGTATCTTGGAAGCAGTAATGTAAATAATTCAAGTCCGGTGGGGCAGGGTGCTTCCTATTCTTATTTATATGCGGTGAGCAACGATCAGTGGAACAATACCTACAAATTTGATCCGGCAGCAGATAATAAAAATGTTCAGGTAGTGGTAAACCTGAATGCTGACGGGCCTTATACACACCAGGTGAGCATCCGGTAATCATTAACAAACGCTAACCTTTACATTGATTATAATAAATCTACCTATGAAAAAAATATTCTTAAATACGCTGCTGGTATTGTCTATCCTGGTTGGCGCTGCCTGCAAAAAAGACCCCGGTGCTGTGCCGGTAACGCCCCCTCCGGTTGTTCCGCCGGTAGGGCCTGGTGCAAAGATAGATTACCTTAAACTGGCCCTGGAAACCCATACTTTTACCACCAATAACCTGTTAACTGCAGGATACGGTTACCGGGCAAATACCACCACACATGCAAACAATTGCTATGAGTGGTACAATGTGAGTCAGATTTATGCAGACGCCGCAATGGTGGGCATCGGGCAAAGTAAACACCTGGCCTATATGAACAATACCTTCAGGTTTATGGAGAACATGTGGGATAAAAAGGATCTTCGTGGCGGCTATTTCGCTTCTGTAAATTTAGATGGCAGCAATGCCGGGGGCGATAAATACGTAGATGATAACGCCTTAAGCGGAATGGTTTACCTGGAAGCTTATGAAGTAACTACAGGTACCGATAAACAGGCCTATTTAGCAAAAGCAAAAGCTTGCGCCGACTGGCTGATCAGCAGCGGACTATGGGATAACGTTTATGGTGGTGGATTTTACTGGAATACCCAGAAGCCTGAAAAACCTACGCAAACCAACGGACTTGCATTGCAGTTATTTGTGAAACTGTACAGCCTGACTGGTGAAAGCATTTATCGTGATTGGGCAAACCAGGTAAACGACTGGCTCCATGCCAAAATGTACGATGCGGTGAGTGGCTTATATATCTGGAAAATTGATGGACCCGGGGAGGGGAAAAAGCACACCGATAAATTTACTTATGACAATGCCATTATGGTAGAAGCGCTTATTTTGTACAGTAAAACCATGAATGATCCGGCTTATCTGGTGCAGGCGCAAAACCTGGGTAAAGCCATGAACATTACACTCTGGAATTCGGTTTGGAAGGGATACATCTTCAATACGAATGAAACAAGAATTAATCCGGCCTGGTGTGCCTGGGGATCGCAGGCGATGATTCGTTTATACGAAGCTGATAAAGATGAAAGCTGGCTGGTGTATGCCAAAGAAAATATTAACAGGTTAAACCTTGCCAACAGAAATCCTGCCACTTACGGATATTATTTTTTCGCAGGCTTTGACGGGCAAAACCGTGCACCGGAAATTGAAACGGTAGACCAGGCCTGGATGCAACGGATTCAGGCATTACTTTCTAAATATTAATCGTTAAAAAAAAGCAACCCTTATGAATACGGCCAATAAAGCACTTTTCCTTTTAGTTTTTACGTTTTTCCTCATGCCGTGTGCATTTGCACAGGATCTTCTACAATATGTTCATCCAAATATCGGTACTGCACACAGCCGGTGGTTTTTTTATACCCCGGCTGCGGTACCTTACGGGATGGCCAAACTTGCCCCATCCACCAACGGTAGTTACGGGAATGCGCAAGGCTGGGAAGCCGTTGGATATGATACCCGGCACAATTCTATAGAAGGTTTTGTTCATTTCCACGAATGGCAGGTAGGCGGAGTAAGCTTCATGCCTACGGCCGGCGAATTAAAAACCGTTCCGGGTTTGCTGGATAAGCCGGCAAGTGGCTTTCGATCTGCATTTGATCGCAAAAACGAAGTTGCGCAGCCTGGCTATTACGCGGTATTGCTCGATGATTTCAAAATCAAGGCAGAGCTTACTGCCACTAAAAGGGTAGGTTTTCACCGCTACACTTTTCCTAAAAATGAGGAGTCGAGAATTATGCTGTCTATCGGTAATATTCAGGGTGAAAGTGGACCCGTAACAGATGCGTCTGTAAAAATGATTGATGAAACACATTTTGAAGGCTTTGTGATTACCTATCCAAAATATGTTAAAACCTATGATGAAGGGGGAAGGGTAGCCATGTATTTCTTTGGTGAATTGAGCAAGGAGCCAGCCAGTGTAGGCGCTTTTGATCAGAAGAAAATCAGTAGCGGTAGCCAATCATCAGCCGGCCCGGGGGCGGGATTATTTCTGGGATACCACACCAAAGAAAATGAAAGTGTAGAAATAAAGGTAGGTTTATCTTATACTTCGGTTCAAAATGCGAAACTGAATTTACAAACCGAAGCTGGAAATTTAGATTTCGACAGGGCTAAAAAAGCGGCACAATCAGAATGGCAAAGGGAGCTGGGCAAAATCAAGGTGACCACTAAAAATCAACCGGATCTGGTAAAGTTCTATACCGGCTTGTACCATGCACTGCTTGGGCGGGGAATAGCCAGCGATGTTAACGGCAGTTTTCCAAGACATGATGGTACCATCGGGCAATTGCCTAAAGATAAAAATGGCAAATTCAGTTATCACTTTATGAATACCGATGCCATTTGGGGCGGTTTCTGGAACCTCACGCAATTATGGGCCCTGTCTTACCCTGCGCATTATAATGATTTTGTGCATACCCAGCTCGAAATTTATAAAGAAAGAGGCTGGTTCGGAGATGGGATTGCCAACAGCAATTTCGTATCGGGAGTAGGGACAAATTTTGTTGGTCTTGCTATTGCGGGCGCCTACCAGGCTGGCATTCGGGATTATGATCTGAATTTAGCTTACAGGGCCGTATTGGGGAATGAGCTAAATTACCAGAACAGATTAGTCGGATCTGGAAAAACTGATACCAAAAGCTTTGTACAGCATGGGTTTGTTCCTTACCTGGAAGCGGATAAAACGGATTCGACTGGCGCGCATTTTTCAGGCTCGCATACCATGGAATACAGTTACAGTGCTTTCGCTGCGGCCCAGCTTGCAAAGCAAATGGGAAAACCCAAAGACTATCAGAAGCTTCTGGCTTTATCCAATGGCTGGAAATTGCTGTTTGATAAAGAGTTAAAGCTGATCCGCCCGAAAACGCAAGACGGGAAGTTTATCGGTAAATTTAATCCGCTTGAGGCCTGGAGAGGATTTCAGGAAGGGAATGCCACACAATATACTTTTTACGTTCCTCAAAACCCTAAAGGTTTGGTAACGGCTATAGGCAGTGAAACCTTCAACAACCGGTTAAATGATATTTTTGAAAAATCGCAGCAAAATGCATTCGGCGGAGGCAAAACAATAGATGCTTTTGCAGGGATCCAATCGCTTTATAACCACGGCAATCAGCCAAACTTACACATCAGCTGGCTTTTTAATTATTCATCGGCTCCCTGGCTTACCCAAAAATGGACCAGGGCAATTTGCAATGAGTTTTACGGAACAGAAAGTATTCACGGTTATGGCTACGGCCAGGATGAAGACCAGGGGCAGTTGGGTTCCTGGTATGTAATGGCATCTATTGGTTTATTTGATGTAAAAGGTTTAACAGATGCAAGACCAACCATTCAGCTGGGAAGTCCTGTTTTTGATCAATCTGAAATTCAGCTGGGCAACGGCAGAAAACTGGTGATTAAAACCACCAACAACTCAGCGCAAAACGTGTACGTGCAGGCTGCTACCTGGAACGGAAAAGCATTGAACAACGCATGGATGTACCGTGATGAATTAATGAAAGGCGGAAAACTCACTTTAACAATGGGAAGCCGGCCTAACAAAAGCTGGGGGGTAAAGGTACTGCCACCGTCTGCACAATAAGTTAACGAAGCAATAGATTTCTGTAATTAACCGTAAAAAAATGAGATATTTCTTTTTGATCATCAGCTTGATGTTTTGCTTTGAAGGGTATTGCCAAAAGGTAAAATACAATGCCTTACAGAAGGAACGTGCAGATGCCATGTTCAGGAAAGTCTGGCAATACTACCGGGCGCCAACATACCCTGGTTTATTTACCGAGAATTTCCCTTCAGGCAAAAGCGCTTCGCTTGATTACTTTCAGGGTGCCCGGGTAAATGAAAAGGTCGTTAGTTTTCTGTGGCCTTTTTCCGGGATGTTTTCTGCTGCCAATGTGCTGATCAGGTTTCCGGATTTAAAGCAGCAATATGCTGTTTATCTGGATACGCTGACTGCCGGGGTGTGGGCCTACCGCGATACGACAAGATCGCCCGCAGGCTATCAGGCTTACCCTTCAGGCCTGGAAAAATCAGACCGGTATTATGATGATAATGCTTTAGTTTGCATCGATTACCTGGAAGCTTATTTAAACACAGGTAATGAGGCCTACCTGCCTAAAGCAAAAGAGGTTTTTAATTTTATTTTAAGCGGATGGGATGATCAATTGGGGGGCGGTGTATATTGGCTGGAAGGGCATAAAGACCAGAAACCTGCCTGTAGCAATGGTATGGCTACGCTAGCCGCTTTAAAACTTTACCAGTGTACCAAAGATCCTCTTTATTTAAACTGGGGAAAAAAGTTTTACAACTGGATGCACAACCACCTTCAAAACCCCCAGGGCATTTATTATAACGATGTAAAGATGGATGGTAAGCCAAACGAGGTTTATTATACCTACAATACCGGATCGATGCTCGAGTCGGCCGTATTGCTTTTCCGGTTTACCAATGATATTAAATACCTGAAGGAAGCAGAACGCGTTGCGGAAAGTGCATACCAGTTCTTCTCAACCCAGGGTAAAAACAACAAAAGGGTTTTCAAAATTGATCTTCCATGGTTTGTAACTGTGCTGTTTCGGGGTTATGAAGCACTTTATCATGTTAATCACAATCCTTTCTATATCAATGCGATAACGTCAGATTTAGATCAGGCGTGGGAAAATGCTTCCGATCGATATGGTTTTTTAACTGCCAAATGGGCTCTGGATGAAGCTGCTAAAAAGAAACCAAAATGGCTGCTGGATGAGGCCTGCATTGCTGAGCTTTATGCAAGAATCAGTTTATTAAACACTAAAGGGAAATAAAGGCATATACTAACGGCCCGGTTTGGTATGGAGACACCAGCTGTTTTATTTTGATTTAATTTAAAAAAAAATACTACCTTTTTATTGGCCTTAACAGCCAAAAACAATAACCAAATATAATTACCTAAACTATGAAAACAAGAAAAAACAAAAGCCTGAAACCGGCGTGCAAACCAGCGCGCCTGTTTCAGGGCAGCCAAAAATTGGTTGCAATGATCGCATTAGGATTGGCCACCATGGTGGTCAGCTGTAAAAAAGAACAGGGCGCAGATAAACTTCAACTGCCTGCGGCATTGGCTACCCAATCAAACACCTCCGGCCTGGCCGCAGTTTCACTGCCAACCAAGAATGAAGCTTTACTCGCCATGCAGGTTTATAATAATCATTTTTACAACCAGTACGGTACTTACGGTTCATCTTTCAAAGCATATTACTGGAAAGATGACAACCACGCCGGCCGGATGGATTTTTGGACGCAACAAGAGGCGATTGAAACACTGATTGATGCCTATAACATTAACCCGAGCGCCGATTTAAAAAATAAAATCACCTATCTGTACAATGGTGTGAGAGATGGATACGGATTGCTATGGTCTAACAATATTTATAATGATGATATCGTGTGGGGGGCGTTAATGTGTGTCAGGGCTTTTAAGATCACCAACGATGGAGGGATGTTGGATATGGCAAAAAATAATTTCAATATGATGTGGAACAGGGCCTGGGATACACAATCCCTGGGCGGGGGATTATGGTGGACCACCGATAACCAGACGAAAAACACCTGCGTAAATGCACCGGCAGTAATATGTGCCATGCTATTGTATCAGGCTACCGGTGATGCTGTTTATAAGACCAGGGCCAGGCAAATTATGGATTGGATGGTTTTGAAGCTTTACGATGCCTCTACCGGTGAAGTTAAAGGTGCCATCAACCAAGCCGGAAACATTACTGAAGGTGCACTTTCTTATACCCAGGGTACTTTTATCGGCGCCTGTGATTTGTTGCGTGCAGATTATCCTGCGGTTAACTATCTTGGTATGGGTTTAAAAGCCATGGATTATGCACGTAACAGCATGTGCAATCAATCTGGCGGAATACTGAAAGATGAAAACGCCGTTGCGGATACGCAGGGCATGAAAAGCATCTTTGCCCGATGGGCATGCCTTTTTGTAAAAAATACAGGCACGGCAGGTAACTACGGAGCCTGGCTGGATGCAAACGCTGCCCAGGCCTGGTCGATCCGTAATGCACAAGGTTTAATGTGGAATATCTGGGGAACCCGTACGCCGGATAACGTACGCAATGCCTTTGAAACTACCTGTGGTGTGGCCATGGTTAATGGCATTTATTATTATCGTTAATCGCTGCTGTAAAGATGTGAACAATAAAATCTGATAGGCTGAACTGTTCAACCTATCGGATTTATTGTTTTATAGGAAACAAACCTCATTAAAAGGCTAAATACCCTATGTAATTGAACGCCTTATCACCGGTTTTTTATGGAAGAATCTTCAAAACATTTCGTGATGCGCCAACTACTATCATAGATTAACGTAAAGATTTTGTGATGAAAGTTTCTTTCCGCTTCGCCTGTTCAGGCAAAAAATATGATAAAGCACATCGAAAGGGGAAAGTCCATACCATCTGCAACGAAAAAGGTGAACGTGCTACACTACAGTTTGTTAAGATTGGGCACGTTAATTTAGATACAGGGTTACAGGAGCAATCGTTGTAAGCCTTTTTTACCACATCTGCAGAACTTCCGCAAAATTCCTCCCGATGCTCCCGAGGATTAAAAATGAGGAGGAGTTTCTTCGAAATGGTCTGCAATATATTTTGTTTTGTGTGCGAAATAACTATTTTTACTTAACCAAATATAAAGGTTCTGATCACAACAGATGATTTATTGACGCTAAGCAGGAAATAAGTTATTATTTCAGATTGTGATTTTAAAATTTACTGTACAGAACTAAATTCATAATGCAAAAACATTTACAGATATGGTCTGATGATGACTTGATTGTCTTGTTACATGATGATGATACTGTTGCATTTAAACTGATTTATGAGAAGTACGCACCAAAGCTTTTCCATACCGTTTATAATTTAGTCCGGAATAAAGAAGCCAGTGAGGATGTGATACAGGATCTTTTTTCAGACCTGTGGCAAAAACGGGCTAAGCTGAATATTACCACTTCTTTGCAGGGGTTTTTGTATACCGCTGCGAAAAACAGGATTTTAGCACAGCTTAGAAAACGGAAAATTACAATAGATGCTGATGCCCTTGCATTTTTGGCCGATAGTAATCATACTGACAATAGATTACTTGAAATGGAACTGAAGCAGAAGCTAAATCAGGAAATAAACCTGCTTCCCCGCAAATGTGCGGAGATCTTCCAGCTCAGCCGTGAGTCCCAGTACTCTCATCAGGAAATTGCCAAACATTTAAATATCTCCGTTAAAACGGTAGAAAATCAAGTTGGTATTGCGTTAAAGCGGCTTAAAGCTAATCTTACTGATTTCTTAATCTTGCTTGTTCTGTTCCTGCCTGGCTTATAATTAAATAAGTCATTGCACATCTCTATATTTCCATCAACCCTTTGCCCGTCTACCTCACGGGCTCCCCATAATTCTGATTCGGCGGGATTTATAGCGTTCGGCTAAAACTGCGATTGTACACCATTTAAAATTTTTCAGAGAAGTTCTGCATCACTTAAACCTCGCGATTGATGTTCTTTGGGCATGAAATCCGCTCATCTTTACAATTTAAATATATCTAAAAAAAAATGAATTCTTTTTGGGGGGTAACTGCTAAAAATGCATCATACACCATAACCACATGAAAAAGGATAAATCAAAACCAACAGAGCCGATAGAAAATAAGTTAACTGCTTATTTTGATGCGGCGCAACAAGATAGTTTTCAGTTGGATGACAAAATAAACTTTGAACGCGATAAGGTATATGCAAATGTTCTGAACGTTATCGGGCAAAAAAGAAAAACCAACAGATACATCAGCATATTCAAGGTTGCCGCATCAATATTGCTGTTCAGCACTGCTTGCCTGGTAATTTACATGCTGCGGGTTGAGCCGGCAACTCCGAACCATCAGGTTGCAATGGTGGAGAAAAGCGTAGGGAGAGGCAAAATCGTTAGCTTAACGCTGGTAGATGGAACCGTTGTTTACCTGAATGCAGAAAGTAAATTAACCTACCCTGAAACATTTAAAGGAAATACCCGTGAGGTAACATTAAGTGGCGAAGCTTTTTTTAAAGTAGCGCACAATAAAAATAAACCATTTATTATTCATACCAATAAGCTAACCACTCAGGTATTGGGCACAAGCTTTAACATCAGTGCCTACACCAATAAAATGATATCCGTAACGGTAGTCACCGGGAAAGTTTCTGTTTACCTGAAAAAGAAGCGTAAAACGAAGCAGCAGACAAAGACATTGTTACCTCACCATCAAATTCTTTTTGATGCCGGGAATGATCGCATCAGCAATCCGCAGTGGGTTGATGTAAACGAACTGGTGGCCTGGCACGAAAGAAAAATTTTGTACAAAAGCCGCAGGCTTGCTGATGTTGTAGACGAGATAGCCCGCAGCTACGATGTAACCATTAAAATCCCTAACCACCTAAAAAACTGTAGAATAACCGCCGAACTGGATAACCCAAGTTTGGAAAAACTT
Source organism: Pedobacter petrophilus (assembly GCF_009674725.1). Lineage (GTDB taxonomy): Bacteria > Bacteroidota > Bacteroidia > Sphingobacteriales > Sphingobacteriaceae > Pedobacter > Pedobacter petrophilus. Next base: position 73,006 of record NZ_WKKH01000007.1, read on the forward strand.
CTAAAAGTACTTTCCCAATTGGTAGAGGGCACTTATGAATTTAAAAACGGTGCTTACCTGTTAAGCGGAAAGAGTTGCTAACCAAATAAACCCACCTAAAATCTATGATCAGTTAAACCTTACACAAAAAAACCCAGGACAAAAAGTTTGACCCGGGCTGAAATGCAAAATCAAACAATAGCACGCTCGTCTGGACCTGAGAAATCAATACAAGCGGCTATTCCATTTTCACACTAACATGTAAAACTATGAAAAAATCTCTATTAGATCATAGAGTATTATATTATCCTTATATCCTCATGAAGTATAGCACCGTAATATTATGCACGCTTTGTGTATGCTGCTCGCTTGCCTTTGCTAATGTTTCCTACAGTCAAAAAATACTCCAGACAACCCTCACCATGAAGGGGAAAAACGTAAGCCTTGAAAGGGCTCTTGAGCTGATCTCTAAAAAATCAAATGTTAAGTTCGCCTATCCTGATGTGCTTTTGAAAGATAACATTAAACTGAGTTACGATTTTAACGGTGACAAACTATTAAGTGTATTGCAGGAGATCTTGTTTAAAAACCACTTTGCATTTTCTGTTGTAGATGATGTGGTGATTATAAAAAGAGCTGCCAAAAGTGCAAACCTGAGTGAAAGAGATATCGAAATCAGGGGGGTAGTTACCGATTCAACCGGGGTAGGTTTGCCTGGCGTAAACATTACTGTTAAAGGGATGCAGGGGATAGGCGCCACTTCCGATCAGAATGGTAACTATGTAATCAGGGTTCCTGAAGATGCCACACTGGTGTTTTTTTCGGTCGGCTACCTAAGGCGTGAAATTGCTGTGAGCGGGAAAAACTACATCCGGGTACAGCTCCTGGAAGATAAGGCGATGTTGGAAGATGTGGTAATTGTTGGTTACGGTACGCAAACTAAAACCAAAGTAACCGGTGCATTAACATCAGTTTCGAGCAAAGAAATGCTGCGCACCCCAACGGCCAGCTTAACCAACAGTTTGGCCGGCAGGCTACCCGGGCTGGTTACCATACAAAATAGTGGCGAACCCGGCGCAGATGGCTCTACTTTGTACATCAGAGGTTTCGGTACCTATCAAGGCAAAAGCCCTTTAATTTTGGTAGATGGAATTGAAAATGCCATAGACCGTATTGATGCCAATGAGGTAGAAGACGTAAGTATTTTAAAAGATGCTGCAGCTACCGCTGTATTCGGGATGAAAGGTGCCAATGGCGTAGTTTTAGTGACTACAAAAAGAGGTAAAACCGGTAAGCCTGTGTTATCGTTAACCACCCAGATGGCCAGCCAGTCGCCGGTAAGGTTGCCAGATTACCTTGATTCTTATGATGCACTGAAGCTTTTCAGAGAAGGATTGATGAACGATGGATTAAATTATAATCTTTATACCGATGCGTATATTGATAAATTCAGAGATCGGAGCAAGCCAGGCTATCAATACCTTTATCCCAATGTAGACTGGCACAAAGAGCTTTTAAAATCAAATTCTATGATGAACCAAACCAACCTTAATGTAAGTGGTGGTTCATCTACAGCAAGGTATTTTGTATCCATGTCTTACCTTGGGCAGGAAGGTTTATATAAATTTGATGATTTAAATAATTATAACATCAATGCTTATTTAAACAAATACAATTTCAGGAGCAACGTTGATATTGATATCACCAAACACCTTACCCTGGAACTAAACCTGAGTGATGTGGTACGTGACCGGAATTACCCGAATGAATCTGGTGACAGTTTCTGGGCCGAACTCAGAAATACTCCTTCTTACATCTATCCAATGACCAACCCGGATGGAACCATTTCGGGAAAAAAAGATTCGCCGGCCAATCCCTATGGCAGGCTTACGCAGTTTGGCTACCAGCGGCTTTTTGAAAATACATTAGGCGCTATTGCAGGATTCAGACTCGATATGTCTTTTATTACCAAAGGGCTAAGCGCCAGAACCCGTTTTGCTTTTGATTCGCAAAGCTACCGCAACCTAACCAGGGCAAGAAGCTATTCTACTTATGTATATGCATTGGGTAACGATCAGGAAACTGATCTGAGCAAAGGAACTTATACCCAGTTAACAACGGGTACAGGTTTACTTGGTTTTAATGTTTCGGGAGCGAATACCAGTAGAAAATCTACTTATGAAGGATACCTGAACTATGACCGGGTATTTAACCAGAAACATGCGGTAACCGCGATGGTGAGGTATAACCAATCGCAAAGTTTTACCGACGCTACTAATGCCATTGGCGCACTGCCTTATAAACAGCTGGGATTGGTAGGCCGTTTAAACTATGCATTTGATAGCAGATATGTGCTTGAATTTGATGCAGGCTACAATGGCTCGGAAAATTTTAAAACAGGTAACCGAATGGGGTTCTTCCCTGCGGGGTCTGCAGCATGGATAGTTTCGAACGAAAAATTCCTTAAAAATTCTAAAACCTTCAATCTGGTAAAACTCAGGGGTTCTTATGGTATAGTTGGGGTTGATAATAGCGTGGGTCGTTTCGCCTACCTGAGTACCTGGAATACAGGGGGTGACCGCGGCTACCAGTTTGGCTTAGCTGCCGATGGAGACCGGTACAGCAGCACGGAGGAAAGCGCAACAGGAAACGAGTACCTGACCTGGGAGCGGGCCAAAAAAGCGAATATCGGGCTCGAACTTGGACTCCTGAATAATACCTTACAGTTTACAGGTGACATCTTTTCAGAAAAAAGAACCTCCATATTAACCACCGCATCCATCATTCCTGATGTAACAGGCGTACTCAATCTGCCAGCCATAAATGCGGGCAGGGTAAGTAACAAGGGCTTTGAAACCGAACTTACCTGGCGCAAAAAATTCACCAATCAAAGCCTTATGCTGCGGGCATCTTACTCTTATGCCACCAATAATATTGATTATGCAGCCGAACCCAATTATACACTGGCCTACAAAGGCCTTAAAGGTACGCAGGTATTTGAGGCTTACGGACTTACCGCTCTTGGTTTATTCAGGGATCAGGCCGATATTAACAGTAGCCCGAACCAGCAGTATGGCAAAGTTATACCTGGTGATATTAAATATCTGGATCGTAATGGCGATGGTGTAATTAACAGTCAGGATGAAGGCTATTTAGGTAAAGCCACAGCGCCAAAATCAATTATTGGTTTTACCATTAGCTATTCCTTTAAACAATTCGATTTTAATGCTTTGCTTCAGGGTGCAAAGGGTGGCTATAGGTGGTTAACGGGTACCTCGGCATGGGCATTCTCTTCCAATAGCTCTGTACTGGCAGATTATCTGGACAGTAGGTGGACGGCTGAAAATCCGGATGTAAATGCACGTTGGCCAAGAGTATCGTCATCAAACAATGTAAACAACAACCAGAATTCTACTTTTTGGCTAAAATCATCAGATTACCTGAGGGTTAAAAATGTAGAACTGGGCTATACATTGCCGAAACCGCTGATCCGAAAGCTAAAACTCACCAATATCAGGGTTTTTGCAAGCGGTACAAACCTGTACACCTGGGATAAATTGAAAATATTTGATCCGGAGATGCCTGATGGTTTTGGTAGTTACCCACAGCAAAGAGTAATTAATTTCGGATTAAACGTAGCGATGTAAACCTAAAATGATCAAGCTTAAAGCAAACATAATCACTGCTAAACAAAAGCTTCATCAACCATAAAAAATTTAGAAAGATGAAAAAAGTCTATATAATATTTCTATCCCTGCTGCTCTTAACGGCTACGGCCTGTAAAAAATACCTGGATGTTGTACCCTCAGAGTATACTACAGAAGACGATGTTTATTTTAACATTGATCTTACCGAGCAAGCACTTGCAAGGCTTTATAATGCTTTGCCAAACGACCTTGGATCTGACATCACCGCATACACAGATGAATCCTACCATCACTGGTTTGATAATGGGGGAGCCATAGATGCCTATAAATTTAACCTGGGCAGTTGGAGCATCACCGATAATCCTTTAGGTAACTGGGGCGGAAAGTACCAGGACATCAGGCGGGCAAACATTTTCATTGACCGGATAGATTTAGTGCCCATTCCTTTAGATAGAAAGGCTTATTATGAAATCTGGGTACCCCGATACAAAGCTGAGGCACGGTTTTTAAGAGCGCAGTACTATTTTGAGCTTTTTAAAAGATATGGGGCTGTCCCGCTGCTTACCAGCCCGGCTGATATTGATCCTAATGATTTAGGGAAAACGCAATATACCCGCAATTCTGTTGATGAAATAGTAGGTTTTATCACTTCAGAGTGTGATGAAATAGCCAAGATATTGCCGGTAAGTCAGGCTGATGCACAAATCGGCCGGATTACCAAAGGCGCGGCACTTGCTTTAAAGACGCGGGTTTTATTAACAGCGGCCAGCCCTTTGTTTAATGGCAATCCGCTATACTCCAGCATTAGAAATTCGGATGGCAAGCAACTTTTTAATGCCACTTACGACAGGGAAAAGTGGAAAAAAGCAGCAGATGCGGCTAAGGAAGTAATTGATTTAGGGATTTATAGCCTTTATAACCCTTTCCCAAATAATCCGGTTCAAAATTATGCAGCGCAGTTTTATAACCGCGATTATACAGAAACCATTTTACCGAGGATTATTACCAATAATACTGATATTGAAGGTAACCAGCTGCCTAATGGTCCGCCGTTTAAAGGCAATGGTAAATTTACGCCTTTGCAAGAGTTGATTGATGCTTATGAAATGAATAATGGTTATCCAATTAATCAGCCTGGTTCGCAGTATGCGATTGCCGGAACCTGGAGCGGCCAAATGTGGGACGGCTTGAAATTTCAACCGGTAAGTAATATTTCGAATATGTACAAAAACCGCGATCCGCGTTTCTATGCTTCTATTTTCTTTCAATATTCTTTATGGCGTTTTGATGCGATGAAAAGGGCTACTAAGTTCGCCTGGTGGGGTAATGGCAACGGACAGACTGATGGCTGGGCAACCAGTAAATCGGGTACGAATCCATGGGGTTATAACATAAGAAAATGGGTTTCTCCGGATGTTGATAGAAATGCCAATACCGGTACGGCTAGAAGAAATTTCCCGATATTCCGCCTGGCTGAGATTTATTTAAGCTATGCAGAGGCCATGAATGAATATCTGTCTGCCCCTGATGCAAGCGTATATCAATATCTTAACCTGGTAAGAAGCCGGGTATCTATGCCACAGCTTCCGGTTTTACCAGAGGATCAAACCAAAGATGGCATGCGCCGCCGGATACAAAATGAATACCGCGTCGAATTTGCCTTCGAAGGGCATCGTTTCTGGGACGTCAGGCGTTGGTTGATTGCCAAAACGACTCAGAATGGTCAATTTCATGTGCTAAATGCCCGTCCGTCAACAGCCGAATTAAGCGCAACAGGACTGGATATTAATAGCGAAGCTGCGGGTGTAGCGGTATTGTATAAGCCAGTTACCATACAGGACAGGGTATTTGCCGATAAGCATTATCTTATGCCAATACCACAAACTGAAATTGATAAAAACCCGGAATTAAAACAGAATTACGGCTGGTAACGCCTGCCCTGAACTGGTTCTACAAAAGTTGTGTTTATTACGAACAGCAACTTTTGTAGAACTTTTTTGGAATTTAAACAGATGATTAATTTCCTGTTTACGGAGCTTTTAACCTGATTAACTTAAGTATTTCAATAATATCGGAATAAGCAATTTTATTTCTTCTCTGAGTTCTTCGGCTCCGGTCTGCAACAAAAGATGGTCATCAACATTGTGTTTCTGCAATTCTCTACAGATATCCGCTAATTTTATTAGTCCTGCGGAAGTAGACATTCCATACAACTTGTGCGACAGGGCAAGCATCATTTCAGTGTCTTCCAGCTGAATGTTTTTAGCGAGTTGTTGCTGCGCCTGCTTAAGTTGCTCAACTGTAATTCCAATAATTTTATTAAATTTTACCGAATCTTTACCAAAGTAGGTGGCCAGTTTCTTGAAATCGAAATGAAACAGATCCTGATCAGTTTCCTGTTCCACTTTACTTAATTCCGGCTCATCTGGCTGAACTAACCATTTGTTTAATATCGCCTCAATATTTTCCTGTAAAATAGGTTTGGTGATAAAATCATCCATGCCTGCAGCAACGCATTTCTCTCTCTCTCCCTTTACATTTGCTGCTGTTAAAGCGATAACAGGCGTTCGTTTTTCTTTTTCAAAAGCCCTGATTTTTCTCGCGCATTCGTAACCATTCATCTCTGGCATCTGTATATCCATAAAAACGAGGCTAAAGGACATCTTTTTGAATTGTTCAATCCCTATGGTGCCATTTTCAGCCTCCATGATTATACTTTTAGGGTAAATTTTTTCTATATAAGAACGGGTAAGGAATCTATTCACCTCATTGTCTTCCACAATCAAAAAACTATAGTCCGGGTTTTGATCTGCAAGTAATGGTGCCGTGATTTCAAGATCCTGCGGAGATATTTCCTTGGATTTTAACCTGGATAAAGTAAGGAAAAGCGTATCCATTTTAATGGGTTTGAGTAGCCGGTTCTCAATTTTTAACTCACTACATGCCTTAATAATGGTACCATCATCTGAGGAGCTGTGGAGAAGAATTACCGGAAGTTTTTCATCTTCACTCATAAAATTATCCCTGATTTTGGTTGCAGTTTCTATCCCATCCATATATTGCATATGGTAATCCATCAAAATAGCATCATAGGTTCTGCCCTCTGCCATAAACTGCAACGCTTCGAAACCGTTTTGTGCATGATCAGAATGGATATTTTTTAACAAAAGCATATCAGTTAAGATATCTCTGTTGTTTTTATTATCGTCTACAATCAGCACATTAGTGATACTTTCCATTCCAACCCATTCGGTTGGATTACCATGTTCAGATCGTAAATTTATGTCAAAGTAAAAGGTGCTGCCTTCTCCTGGAGAACTTTCCAGGTGGAGGTGGCTGTCCATCATCTTTAGTAGCTTGTTAGAAATAGTTAATCCCAGTCCTGTTCCGCCATATTTTTTTGTGGTAGATGAATCCTCTTGCGAAAAGGCATTAAAGATTTTTGCCTGTACTGCTTTGGCTATTCCAATACCGGTATCACGAACGCTGAACCGAAGTAAGTGATGGTCTTTAGTTTCACTTAGGGCTTGTATTTTAAGTTCAATTTCTCCTTTTGCGGTGAATTTAGCTGCATTTCCCAACAGGTTAATTAATATCTGTTTGAGGCGAAGGGCATCAGCCCATATAAACCGCGGAAGATTTGGCTGCACATTAAGCAGCATTTCTAATTTTTTAGTCTGGATTTGATAATTAGTAATGTCACTGGCCTGCCCGGCGATATCGTAAAGATCACACCTTTCTATGTCGAGCTCAAATTTACCTGCTTCAATTTTAGAAAAATCGAGAATATCATTTATAATGCTTAAAAGTGCATTGGCGGATTGATTTACAATTTTTAAGTATTGCTCCTGGGTATGATTAAGTTGGGTTTTTAATACCAGATCGGTGAAGCCTATCACTCCATTTAATGGCGTTCTGATTTCGTGGCTCATATTGGCAAGAAATTCAGACTTGGCCATGTTGGCCAGGTCGGCACGCAGTCTTGCTACGGTGAGCTCTTCGCGATGCTTAACGCTTGCCGAGATATTGTGCGTAAAAATCATCATGCCCCCTATAGAATGATCTGCTCTATACCAGGGCCTCATTTCCCAGGCAATATGATATGGCGTATTTGTTCTTTTATCAAAATAGACATCTTCCTCTTTTTTAACAACCTCTCCTTTAAGCACCCTTTTATGAACGGCTTTACGCTCTTCGGATAAATCTGGGAATACTTCGTAGTAGGAGCGTCCGCCGATATCTCCTTCCACTTGAGTATATTCTTTTAACCACGTTTTGCTGGCGATCAGAAAATGCATGTTTTCATCAATCATGGCTACGGATGCGGGTGCGTTTTCAATGAACGCAATGAGTAAAGCTTTTTCTGTAGCAAGCTCGTTTTCGAATTTTTCTTTTTGGGTAATGTCAGTAGAGATGCCCAGATAGCCGATAACCTTACCCTTGCTATCCTTTATCGAGGTAATGGATAAGGAAACCCTTACCCGTTTTTTGAATTTAGTGATAAAAGTAAATGTCCTTTCTTTTTGAGGGTGATCTGCACATTGTTTATAAAAACCAAATCCCGAAACTTCGGAACCCGGCACAGTATTAAAATCATTACATAGATCATCTATTTCTTTCGGATCATGAAATATGATAGGCGTTTGCGTGCCTATCACTTCTTCAGCAGTATAGCCCAGTAATTGCGAGGAGCCCTGGTTAAATACGGTGATGGTTCCATCCAGATCTGTGGCGATGATGCTCACTCCGGTAGCTGCCGAGAGTACATCATCCAGTAGTTTTTTAGCTGCAATCACTTCCATCTGCGCACGTTGCTGGTCATCAATGTTTTGAAAAGTACCATAAATGCGGGTTGGAGTGTTTTTTGCAAACTGCACGTTTCCTTTGGTCCGTACCCAAATTTCTTTTCCGTTAAAGTCAATAATTTGAAGTTCCAGATCCCAGTCCTTCCCCGTGTGAAGGCTTTCGTCTATCGCCTGCAGAATTTTTTCCCGGCTTTCTCCGATTTTGTAAAACTTAATTGCATTGTCTTTGGTAGGGATAAAATCTTCCGGTACGCCGTGAATTTCACGGGTAATCGGCGACCAGTTAACCTGATCATCGATGAGGTTAAGTTCCCATCCACCTATTTTTGATAGTTTACTGGTTTCTTCCAATAAATTTTTGGTGTGAATAAGATCTTTCTCTAATTTCTTCTGATCGGTAATATCCACTGCATTGCCAACAATATAAGGTTCGCCATTAGGATCTTGCTGTAGTACATTTGAATATAACCACAAACGCTCTTCACCAGATTTTCGTTTAACAACCATGTAGCCCTTTGAAACGCCATGTGCTACTATGTCTTTAAGGTATTGGCGTAAATTATCATGTCGCGCTATTGGGATAATGTCGAAAAGAGTTTTGTTAAGTAGTTCCGTTCTGGAGAAACCTAATGTTTCTGCTCCGGCCGGATTAAGCGTGATTAGTTTACCGTTAACATCATGCGTAGACATTAAACCTTGCGAACTCTCAAAAAACTTATTTAACTTTTGTTCGCTATCTTTTAATGCCTTGTTTTTCTCAATTTCGGCAGTAATATCCCTTCCAATTGCAAATATATTCTTATCCGCTTCCTGAGTTGTAGCCGTCCACTCGATCACCCGATAGCCACCAGCTTTAATCGATACCTGATGCTCACCATGCTCCTCCGAAAGACAGTTTTTGATATTAGACCAAAGTACGTGTGCTTTATCCTGATCTTCTGCCGGAACGATATCGAAAATGGTTTTAAACTGTAGTTCTTCCTCAGTCCAGCCTAAGCGCTTGTTAAAGCAGGGGTTGGCCATCTTAAATGTTAAATCCGGCGTTAGGATGCAAATAAGGTCATTGGACTCATTAATAAGGCGACTAAACTGCTTATATTCCTGCTTTTTTCGGCGGTCTATAATCGCCGCGATGGCTTCTTCTGCCAGCAGTGATAACATCTGCTGTTGTGATGAAGTTATTTTTTTTGGTTCCGTACTGATGACACAGAGGGAGCCCAGCGTAAATCCATTTGGATCGATAAGCGGAAATCCGGCATAAAACCGCACCTTAAGTCCCTCCTGTACCATCGGATGCAGACTCCAGTGCTCATCTTTCAGGGTATCTTCTACCAGAAACATCTCATTTGAGGCCAGGGTACATTCACACATGGTAAATCCTCTTGGAGCCTCCTCTACAGAAAGCCCTGTAGCTGATTTATACCAAACCCTGTCCTTATCAATAAAGGAAATCAGTGAGATTTCGCAACCCGCAATCAAAGAAGCAATTTCTGTGAGCCTGTCAAAATCCCGCTCCTTATTTGAGTCTATGATTTCATAACTGTAGAGCGCGCGCAGGCGGGCTGATTCATTTTCTTGCATTTCAATTTATTTTGCACCGTGGTCATCACCAAAAGCCGAATCAGTTAAGCGCCGTTCTGTACCTGCAAGCTTTTTACAGCAGCCCGCAAATTTTTGGCGTAATTCAATATCTTTTAATCCTGCAATATGGTAGGAGATAGTGATTGTTCTGAGGTTATAGCTTAATTACGGGTTTCTGGCTTAATTCTATTTGCAACAGGAAAGTCTGACAGATATTTGTCTTTCTATTGCATGTTACCCAGTGTTTATACACTTTCTTTTTGAAAAATTGCTGGTATTGTTTTTAATATCAGCTTAATATCGTTTGTAAAACTTTGGTTCCTGGCATAGGTATTATCTAACATTAAACGTTCTTCTTCACTCATTTTTCCTTTGCCACGTTTTTCTACCTGCCATAAACCTGTTAATCCCGCCGGAGCGGCAAACCTCAGTACGGATTTATCGGTGGTAAGTTTTTCTGCTTCATAAATGGGTAAAGGCCTGTTGCCAACAATGCTCATATCGCCTTTTATTACGTTCCAAAGCTGTGGTAATTCATCAATACTCGTGTTTCTAATAAAATTACCCACCTTTGTGATCCGGGGATCATTAGTAATTTTAAAAAAAGCAGATCCGTTTTTCTGTGAGTGGAGGTAAACCTCATCTTTCTCACACCACTTTGCCCCATCTGCATAAATAGGATATTGGCATTTTCCCGTTTGCGCACAGGTTTCACAAAGTACCGGATTTACCTGGTTGAACTGCTCCTTTTTCTCCTCATTATTATATTGGTTAAGGTGCATCAGGTCTTTCACTTTCTGATCAGCATTGATATACATTGATCTGAATTTGTAGAATCTGAATATCTTAAAGCCTGTTCCTGTTCTTAAAGAATAATAAAGTACCGGCCCTTTTGATTCCAGCCGGATGAAAAGCGCCACCAAAAGGAGCAGTGGAAAAAGAATGATGAGTGCCATGCCGGCAAAAAATATATCGAACATGCGCTTGGCCAGGCCAATCTGATAAACTGATCTGGTTTGAGCAGGCAGTTCTTTAATGAGTGAAGGCCAGTTTCGGATTGAGAAAAGCACACGTTCTTCCAAACGGTCTTTTTGTATCGGGAGCCGGAATACGTCTGAAATCCCCGCGGTAAGCGCCAGGATTCTTAAATTTGAATTGAAATACCTTAATACCAGAAAAAAAGGAACCGCTGGCAGATTTCTGTTTTTAAGTGTCTCTATCAAAGAAAGGCCACCGTTAGATAATATTTCACTATTCGATATAACAGCCGCTATGTTTAGCGTTTTAGCTTCCCATTCTTGTACCAGTATCATCCCGTTTTCAAAATGAACCAGCTGTCTGCCTTCAAAATCACAAGTCCCGAAAAAAGAATGCAAAAAATCCCCATCAAAGCCTATTAGGGCAACGATCTGGAGATTAAGATCTGTTCCATCATGTTTTTCCATCAGATCACACTTTTTCCAGCTCGTCTTAATACCATTTTTATTCTCGCCTCTAATTCTGCCGGGTTAAAGGGCTTCACCACAAAATCATCGGCACCCGCATCCAGACATTTAATACGTTTATCTGAACTTTCTTCACCAGATAAGATCATAATAGGAAGGGAACGAAAGAAATCGCTTATTTTAAGTTGCTGTATTAATTCAAGACCATTCATGTTCGGTGTATTAAGGTCTGAAATGATCAGGTCTGGAATGTTGCCACCCTGTAGAAAAGCCAATGCACTCAGGCCGTCAGGTCTTATATCGATACGATAGGTTGCGTTGAGAATCTCATCAAGTACAGCTTGCATGAATTCATCATCCTCAACGAGGAGGATGTGTATCTGGGGATTGTTAATTTTACTCATTGGGGACGACGTATTATAGATTTAACCAAAAAACGCCAAAAGACTTAAGTTAAATAGTAGTAACACTAAGTTAATTCAAAAGCGATCTTAATTACCTGAATGTGTAACGTATAAATAAATACATTTCAAATCCCGGACATCTTATAAATGTTTACTGGTCAATTACAATAATAAGAAAAAATAAGTAGTCCATCTTTGTGTTATTCCTTTAGGGAGTAGTAATTTTGTAATGTTTTCATAATCATGACCTGCCTTGTTATTTGCTTGGTTATTAAAGCGGTAAAAGTAGTATATGGAGCATAGTTTTTAACAGAACTCAGTTAATCAGTATTTTTTAAAAGACATAAAAGAATAGCTTTTTGAAAGCGCATTATTGCCTGTTTAATTCATGAGGCCTGTCAATCAGTTTATTTAGGAATCAGAATGAACAAAAGGAAGACCGGAATGAATATTTTTAGGTAAACATTCATCTAAATGCCTGCAAAACCACATAATTTAATCTAAGTATAATCAATAAAATGATTATAGGTACGGTATTATATAATTATGGTCTTTTAAATTCTGATTTTATGGGTTTTTTTATAAATTTAAACAGATTAAGACCATCAGATTAATGGAAACCAATTTTTTATCCCTCGGTACTGTACAATTAAACAGGCTTTTTCCTTACTTCATTTTGTTGGATCCCAATATGAACATCACTCATATGGGAGCGCTATTGAAAAATGTTTGCGGTGATTGTATTGGAGGAAATTTTTTTGATCATTTTGAGCAATCTGATGAGAAAGACATTTTTGATTCACAAAATTTTGGCATTGGTATAAATATTAGTCCAAAAGGTGGAGCCGGTGCTGTTACGGGGAAGTGGGAGGAGTTCGGATTTGAAAAATCGTTTCTATTTGCCGGGGAAAAGTTTCTGTTGAAAAATAATCAGCAGACTTCGCCAAACCTCACCGCAGAAACAGATGCGGAAAAAACATCAGATGTAAAGGAAATGTTTTTGGCAAACATGAGCCATGAAATCAGAACGCCAATGAATGCGATTATCAGCATGGCCAATGAGCTTGCAAAAACTACGCTTACCGACGAACAGGATTATTACAACCAAACGATACAAACCGCATCAAAAGCCCTTTTGGTGATTATTAATGATATTTTAGATCTCTCAAAAATTAATGCCGGAAAACTGAACCTGGAACATATTGGTTTTGATCTCTCTGGCGTTCTTTCTGATGTTATGCAGGTAATCAGCCATAAAGCCCAGAAAAAGGGATTAGAAATTAGCTGTATTCTTCCTGAAAGTCAGAATATCTCTCCGGTACTAATGGGCGATCCGCATAGAATTAACCAGGTGGTATGGAACCTGATGAGCAACGCCATTAAATTTACCGCAAAAGGATCAGTCCGCTTAACCGCTACCGTTTTAAAAGAGGAGAAAGATAGCCAGGAAATTGATATTTTAGTGACAGATACCGGAATTGGAATGGATCCTGAATTTGTAAACCGTCTTTTCGATACTTTCAGCCAGGAGCACGAATCTGTATCCCGTGAATATGGAGGTACAGGCTTGGGGATGAGTATCTCCAAAAAACTGGTAGATCAAATGGGCGGACATTTCAAGGTGGAAAGTGAAAAAGGAGTGGGGTCAGCAATTTCTTTTGTGATTAAACTCGGGAAAGGACTGGATACTGACCTCCCGAAAGTGGCAAAAACGGGTTACAATGAGGAGTTATTTGAAGGGCGGAAAATCCTTATTGTTGATGATAATGAAACGAACAGGCTGGTTGCCAGTACCATATTATTAAGTTATGGCTCGCAGGTGTTAAATGCTGAGGATGGACAGATTGCGCTGGATATGGCTAAGGAAGATGTATATGATATCATTCTGATGGATATCCAGATGCCGGTACTTGATGGATATGAAACGACCAAAATGTTAAGATTACAGGGATACGCTGGCACGATCATCGCACTAACGGCTTCTGTTGTTCCGGGAGAAAGAGAAAAGTGCCTGGCTGCCGGCATGGATGATTATCTTACCAAACCTATTAATGAAGAACATCTTATCGATGTGATTGACAGTTGGATAAAGAAGAAACCAGTTTATACTCCTGAGCCTGAATTTATTGAGCCATTATATAGTTTAGCTGGCTTGAGGGTAATCAGTAAGGGGAGGGAAGATTTTGTAACCCGAATGATTGAGATGTTTTGCGAACAGGTGCCTGATGCCTTAACTAATCTGAATGCTTCCTTTCAGCAAGGTGATCTTCCCCAGGTGTCAAAACTGGCACACAAGTTAAAATCTACTATTGATCATCTGGAAATCAAATCGATTCAACGTACCATCAGGAGCATTGAATCGCTGAGCGATGAAGATGGCAGTAAAGAGGAACTGATCCCGATGATTGACGATGTGAACAGGATTCTTGATGAAGTGATCAGGGAGCTTCAGTTAGAGATCAAAGCACGAAACGAATAACTAAACTAATGGGCCTGGTTTATCACTTGTTTCCAATCCTTAACGCTTAAAATTTCTATAGTATTTAGCTAAAAAATCGGAAATTCTTTTTCCCAGTAATAAGTTCGCTAATTTGCCCATAGGGCTATAATTGGAATGCTGAAGCCAGGAGGCTGCAAAATGATGGATACTGTAAGTATTTTCAGTGATATTTATTTTTAGTGTTTTCCAGCTTTTAGGACTGAAATAATCACTTGGATAAATCGTACAATAGTTATCGATGACTTGTAAAGTATTATCTGTTTTGAGTGATTTTTGCGCTTTCATAAACGCCGTTATACTCTCTGTATTGGGATGGAGATCTAACCCGCCATTTGCCAGGTAAAAGCTTCTGTTGTGATAATAGGAGAGTAAATCATCAATCCACTGGCTCCCCTTAATGCTTCCCATAATGGCCGACGATAGTAATAAGTTATCTTCGAATCCTGTAAAAGCAATATGCTCCACTATAGCCTTATCGAGTGGTTTAAGAAATTCTACGTCTGTATCCAGGTAAATACCGCCAATCGTTTTAAGGGCATATAACCGGCAAACATCGGAGACGAAGGCAAACTTACGTTCATGATAGGCTTCGCGGGCGTATTGATACTGATTCACATCAAAATTTTCCTCATTCCATACTACAATTTCATATTCCGGAAGATATTGATTCCAGGAGGCAAGGCACTTTAATACCAGATCCGGCATTTCTCCTCTTCCAAACCAGCAGTAGTGTATAATTTTCGGTATCATCGCGTAACTCTCTTTTTAATCTTTTTATAACCTTCGTACAACTCGCTATGTTCAAACTTCATAAATAAAGAGACTACCAAAAGGATTAAGCCGATGATTAAACTATTGGTTAAAAAGGTAATCCAGGAATCAATCGTAAACAGATTTAGTCTTTTCCAGCAATAGGCAAGCAATAAGAGTAATATAAATCCGGCAAGCCCTTTAATCATTTTAACAAAAAAGTACCATCGCTTTTCTTCCAGGCAGTAGGCGGCATATAATGGGGTAAAAGTAAGGTGGCTGAATACACCGCTAATTAAGGCTGCAACAGGTATGGCATATACACCTAAATTACTGTACAGGCATAACAGAATCACTAAAACATAATTTAAAACGGAGATGAAAATGCCCCACACAGATGCCATTTTTAATTTATTGGTGATTACAAAAACATGATAAACCGTTTCAACCGTTCCATGAACGATAAAGGGAACAAGCGTAATAATCGAAAGAATATGCAGCCCTCTGGCATCTTGAGTTGGTAACCACAAATGAAAAAAGTCTTCACCATAAATAAAAAAGACAGCTAGCGGGACTAAAACCACGAGGAATATGGCTTTAAACGACTGATCTAAAGTGTGTTTTAATTTTTCCATGTCATTTCGGGCATAAGCCTTAAACATCTCCGGTAAAAATATAGGTACGATGATCCCGAGAAGGATATATATAGCATTCGGGATAAATTTAGTGAGGGATAAAAAACCCATACCAGATGCTCCAAAAAAATGATTGGCAATCAGTAAATCAAGTTGCGTATTGATTACATTCGAGAGTGCCATAATGGAGTTCCAGATTCCTGCACCAACAACCACGGATAGTGTGCTTTTGGAAAAGAAAGACCAATCGATCACTATTTCAGGCAACAGTTTTTTGGTAAGCCTGTAATTTGCGATCAGCGTATAAAGTGATAGAATGGCTGTAACCAACCCCAGAAAGTAAATCTTTGGCGTGAAAAAATAAAACAACAGAATAATTATGGCCAGTTTTATGATATTTGAAGCAATATTAATATAGGCTAACCTGTCAAATCTATTCAGTGCAAATGCCGTTACGGAAAAAACAGCTGAAGAGACATTGATGATCAAACTGATGAACATGAAAATGAAAAGCAACTTTACATCGGCAAACAGGCGGGTCGGGATGTCGAGGATGTTACTGATGAAATAGCAAAATAATGCGCTCACCAGGATGAAAAAGAAAGAAATTAATAAATTTCCAAACAGAATCGAATTGAAATAGGTATTTACTTCCTTGATTTCCTTTTTTTCTAAACTTATGGTAATGTACCGGCTCGACATCGAGTTTAGCGCAGTGGTAACAATACCTGCATACATGATGAAGTTATTGGTTAATGGAAAAAAGCCATAAGCCTCTTTACCCAAATGCGCTACAATATATGGGGTTAAAAAGAACGAAATTCCTATACCGGAAAGGGCACTAAAAAGATTGGAAACCAGGTTGATTACAAAACGTCTTCTATCCATATAAAAAGCTTGACTAAAGTACTGGTTTTTATTTAAATTTTACGGAAGCTTAAAAGGTCTGTAATAATTTTATATTTTAGTCCTCACGCATCAGATTTTAAAACAAATCAAATTGGAACCACTCGTATCGATTATTGTACCCTGCCATAATTCTGCTAAGTTTATTACGGCGACCCTGAATTCAATCGTTGCCCAGGATTATCCGTCATGGGAATTAATTATTATCGATGATCAATCAACAGATGATACCTCTACAATCGTAGAAAAATTTGCCCGCAAGTATAGCAACGTGCAATTTATTCCTTTGCAGAAAAATATGGGGGTTTCGAATGCGAGAAATCTTGGGATGACAAAAGCCAGCGGTAAGTATATCGCGTTTCTGGATAGTGATGATATCTGGCTGGAAAACAAACTAAGCCGGCAGGTGGCTTATATGGAAGATAAAAAGTTGGCCATGACTTTTTGCGCCTATAACCGGATTAACGAGGATGGCGTGACAATCTCAGGGGTAACTCCGGCTCCCTTTAGTGTTGGTTACGAACAATTACTATCTCACAATATGATTATATTTTCAACCTCGATGGTTTTAAAAAGTGTGATTGGCAATTTAGAATTTTCACCGGCGGGGCATGAAGACTGGATTTTCTTTCTTCAATTATTTAAAAAATGTAAGTTGGGATACGGGATTAATGAACCGCTGGCTTTATACAGAATCAGGAAGGATTCGCTTTCATCCAATAAACTGAAGGCTGTTGTAAAAACCTGGAAGATTTTGAGAGAAAGTGAAAAATTAGGCCTGGTAAAGTCTCTGTATCATTTTAGCAAATATGCAGTTTTAACCATTTTGAAAAGGCTGCGGTAGATAGAATTTATGGGCGCAGTTTAAATCCTAAAATTTTGCTCTCTTTACCATGGGTATAATTCCATAACAGGCCTTTGATTACCCATTTTGCCAAATGCGATTGATGGTTGAAAATGAATTTAAACACCGCCTTCGGACAAGCAATGAAAGTATAGTAGATGGAAAAGAAAATGGTATTCATCCAACCTGTATTCTTTCTAATGAAGAGCATCCTGTTGCGGGTGTGGAAATAGATCTTCATGGGGCTCTGCAAACCTACACTTATTGATTCTTTATGGTACACGTGGGTTTTACCTGTAAACCAGATTTGCTTACCTGTTTTTTTAAATTTTTCACACCAGTCCAGCTCTTCGTAATACAGAAAATAGTTTTCGTCCATTAATCCGGCTTTTAGCAAATCTACTTTGCGGCACATTACTGCAGCACCATGGCAATATCCTGTTTGATAACTTTTATCAGCATATTGCCCTTCATTGTGGTCTAATTCTCCAATGGTTGCATTTCTGCCAGTGAGGTAATTTACAGGGGTAAAACCTGCATATTGAATCACGTCTTTTCTGTCGAAATACAGTAATAATGGAGATAAAAGTCCTATGTTTTCATTTTTTTCAAATTCAGCGCACAGGCTTTCGATACAACCAGCAGGTAATTCGGTATCATTATTTAACAAAAAGATATAATCGCCACTTGCCTGTTTAATTCCTAAATTATTACCACCGGCAAAGCCTAAGTTTTCTCTGGACTGGATATATTTAATATTTCCAAAATGGGAAGAAAAGATCTCTTCCTGGTTTTGTTCCGCTCCGTTATCCACAATGATGACTTCCACATTTTTTCCGTCATAATATTTATCGATGGATTCGAGTAATGCGATCGTTACTGCTGCCTGATGAAAATTGACAGTTATAATGGAAGTGGTAGGCATTCGTTCTATAAATATTTATGTTAACTTTTATCCCCGGTAACGCTATTCGACACCTCATTAATTGCTTTGTAAATCTGCGCTACATTTTCTTCCCAGGTATGGGTATGTGCAAAGTTAACCCGCTCACGGGATATATCTTCGCTGTTTTCTGCCAATGCCTTTTCTGCTAATGCCACATAGTCTTCCTTCGTTTCTGCCAGGTACACATGATGCTCAAAAATGCTCATTGCCTCCGTTTTGGTAGCTATAGCGGGTTTACCCATCGCCAGATATTCATCGATTTTACGAGGGTAGTTACCAATGGTAAGCGGATTTATCGTTTGCGGATTTAAACACACATCAAAGCCATTAATGTACGCCGCTAAGGTTTCAGTCTTTTTGCTTCCTAAAAAGTGTACATTGCCCATATGATGGAGTTCACTTTTTTTGAAATCATCATCCTCTGGTCCAACCAATACAATGCTCCAGTCTGGCCGTTCTTTTGCCAGGTGTAACAGAATTTCTTCATCAAGTCTGATGGATAATATGGCACCTACATATCCCAGTATCGGGCCTTTAATTGTGGAAAGGTCTTCGGGTATAGGGATATGAACATCATTTCTAAAGAGCGTGAAATCACAACCCTGTCCAACATAAAAAGAATTAGGATTATATTTCCTGCAATAATTAGCCAGGAAAACGGAATTTGCTACGCAGAGATCACTTTTTTCAATCAACCGAGGCTCTAAGTATTTGCCATGATACTGCCAATAGGGGGTAGCAATAATATAGTCTCTGGAATAATAAACACTGAGCGCTGGATTTAAAAGTTCTTTTAGATGAAAACTCCTGAAAATATCATTATCATTAAATAATATGAAATTTTCAAAGTTCAATTTCCTTGATGCAAAATTGATATCTCTGGCAAATTTCTGATTGTTTAGTTTATTTAGCCAGCGAAAGAGGGGGACGATTTTAATCCAGTTAATGGATTCGACTATTATTTTGGGGTAATAAACCCACAAATTCGGCGATACCTGTTCAAGACCCTCTTCTTTTCCCGCAATGATTCGCAAACGTTTTTTAACCGTTTCGGCATCTTTTTGCTGAAAACTTGTCCTTCTGTCCAGTGGTGCATTGATATACAATACGCGGTTATTTTTGCTAAATTCCAGTGCCAGATCCTTGCAGTTACTGCCAATAGCAGTATCCCAGGGTTGTTGGCCCACTACAATAATGTCTCTGTTGTTTAAAATCGACATTTCCTACTTTTTTATGGTATGTTTTGAGGTGTTTACCCCTTTAATAAAACCGATGATTCCAAACAGGATACCTATAACGGCGAGCAGCTCTACTGGCATGGTTAGTTGTTGTTAACTGTTTTATTATGATGTGGAGTTACCATAAAAGATTTTTTAGCCTTACCAATGCTGAATAATGCGATGACCATTCCGATCATTGCCCTTGGGATTTGTAAAACGGCTAAATAAAGTCTTTTATCTACGTAGAATTTTTTTGGTATGGCAATTAACAAGGTGAAGCAAATACTCAGGAATAAAGTTGTCCAGAATACTTTGCCTGGTCCGACAGGGTTAAAATAGGCTTGAATGGCCATTATAAACAACAATGCCAGCAACAATATCCTGGGTACCAGAAAGGTTTGCAATGTTTTATTAAAAAACCCTATGTTTCCCTGAAATAATTTTACCAATCCTTCCAGGGCATATGTTTTCAGGAACTCTATTTGCGAGGCAATCCACCTGGTGCGCTGGTTGGTAAACACCTGGGCATTATCTACTTTTTCATCGTAAACAAACACATCATTTAAATAAGCTACTTTGATTTTATCTTTGGCAATAATAAAATCCAGTTTTTTATCCTCACCAACCGTTTCGCCGATATCGCCTAATAATTTATGAAAATACGGAAAGTCAAAAGCCATACCCGATCCGATCAGCGTTGCCGATAAGCCCATAACCGCATGGCCTTTGCGATAAATCTGGTTATTTACTTCTTCGTTACAGGCATCTAAAAAGGCAAAGCTGGTGTCTACATCTTTAGCTGTCCGGTGTACCTGAATAACTTTGTTTCCTTGTTGATAGGAGCTGTTAATGTAATTTAAACAATCTATCCCGAGTACATTATCAACATCTAATACCATCGCAATATCGAAACCCTGATCTTTAAGCCTTTCCATGGCAAAGTGAAGCGCCTTACCTTTGGTGCTTTTCTCAAAAAAAACTTCAATTACTTTGGCGCCCAATTTTGTTAAAGTAACATTGGTTTCGGGCTGTAAGCCATCTGCAATAACCACCACTTCAAACAGGCCGTTATATTGGTGTTTTAATGCTGATTTTACACTTTCTATAATGACACTGTTTTCCCGATAGGTTGGGAAGAGCAGTGCAATCTTTTTATATTCACTGGCATTTTTTTGCGTTTTGGGCAATGCAAATAAACCTGCGATGGCGAAAAAGGCTAAATACAAACAATTTAAAAGCAGGTAAATGCCTAAAATCCAAAATAATATATTTAGAATGTTAATTATGATCAGTTCCATCAAATTCAGTTTGTTTTAGCTTGTTATCGAGCCATGGTGCAATATACACAAACGACCATGACATAAACATAATTACCGAAGAAGGCATTCCATTCATGACTTCGTTACCATAACTACAAATAAAACAGGCGATCGTTCCGGCAGTAAGGGCATTCATCTTTGCCTTTAACTTGGGGTCCTGAATCTTCCACACAATGCCACTGCATTTACCGATAATATACGAGGTAAAGGCAAACCAGATGATGAGGCCAACGATTCCATACATTACCCAAATCTTTACCCAATAGCTGTCTGGCTGGATGTTGGCTATGGGTTTATCGCCATTATAAGTGGTTCCATTCATCCCACTCATCCCTAAACCAGCACCAAAAGGCAAATCTTTCAATATTGATTTTAGTTTAACCTGGTTATCCAACCGCACTTTGAAAGAGGCATCTGCCGGATTTAATGCACTACGTAAACGACTAACCTGAAATATATTTTCCCCGATGGTTGTATATTTTAATATGATGAAACCACTTGCGCAAAAAAGAACGCCCACCAGTAACACTTTAAAATTTTTACTTAAAAATAAAGCAGATGCCACGCCTGCTGCCAGGGCGAACAGTGCTCCCCGGGTTCCTGAAATGGCCATTCCATAAAGAAATACCAGGGTGGCTAAACCGAAAATTATTTTTTTGCCCAAGCTGAATGGACCCATCAGCAGGGCTAAAGAAATAGCCGCCATGATGGCTTGTGAGGCACCAAACTGACCGGCATCAGAATAAATGGAAAACACCCGGAGTTTACCTTTTATCATATGGGTAACCTCATTACCCATCCCCATCCACTCTTGTTCGCCACGGGTCAGCCCAAAATAAAGTTGTTTTGCGCCATATAAGCAGGCCAGTGAGGAGAAAAGCAGAATGAAGATAATAAACCGGTTTAAGTCTGCACGGCTGTTAAATATTAAAAATACCAATGGTGCGATGAGTAACCAGCTTAATGCTACAAACCTGAGTTCGTTAAACCAGGCCACCATGCTTCCACCGTAAGGATTTAATATTTGCAGCAAACTAATGCCAAACCAGACTACGGATAATAAAACATGGTCATTTTTTAAATTTTGCCAGTTGAATTTGTCCATATTAATCAGGATGCTGCACCAGGTGAGCAGTAATATTGCTTCCAATGCAAGGCCCACCGGAATCTGGAGGAAAGCTTTAACTAAAAAACCTAACAGAAAGCAATAGGCAAAATAGACCCAAAAGGCAAGTTTAGGGTCTTTAAAAGCAGAAATTAAAAATGCACCTGCCACTGCTACAGCTACCGCGCACAAAGGCCCTAAAAATCCGAATTTGCTAATGGAACCTGCAACCAGTATGGAGAGGCACGCGGAGATCATAAAAAAGATGATCTTTTTTTTATGATCGATGATATAGGTGTTCAGTTTTTGAAGCATCTGACCTGCTTGTTAAGCTTTAACGCCGCTAATAACCCATCCTGTAAACTTCTGATCTTCATTTAGCTGTACAAGTTTTTCCAGTTCCTGGCCATCAATGGAATCGCCGGCCATAAATAAAGCGATGTAACGATCTGTAAAAAAGATCCATTCTTTAACGGCTGATAAACTATCAACCGGATCTAAATACACCAGGATTAAATCAAACTGTACATTAAATGCATTAAAGATCTGATCAATACCTTCCTGATGGCCCTTCTCCAGCAGTGATTTACCCCCTAAATTATTGCTTA
The DNA here is from genome assembly GCF_009674725.1 of Pedobacter petrophilus. GTDB lineage: Bacteria > Bacteroidota > Bacteroidia > Sphingobacteriales > Sphingobacteriaceae > Pedobacter > Pedobacter petrophilus. The sequence continues at coordinate 95,700 of NZ_WKKH01000007.1, forward strand.
AAAAAGTAACAGACTGATCTGCTACAACTGGTGATCCTGCCAGAACATTCCCAATGGATTGATGAGTAGGGATCTTTAATTTTTCCAGTTCAATTGCTATTTCAGCATCACCAATCAACAAGATTTTTTTGCCCAGCGAAGCGAACGAGTAAGTTAAGCTGAGGAGTGTGAAGATTGGAGATTTCGATGATTTTATACTTGTGATGCCTAAAACTTTTTGGTTCCCCACAGCAAGCAGATGATCAATTTCAAAGCGAAGCGCCCGCATTTGATCTTTGAATAGGGAAATTTCCTCCTCGGGATGTTCCTCCAGCCACACTTTCCTGATATCTCTGTTTTTAGGTTTAATGGAATTCAATTCACCAATCACTTTGCCTTTAGTGGCTGCCTTTAACTCTTTTGCATCGTTAATAGAATGATCTAAAAAGTAAATCATAAATAACAGAAAGAAACAAATCGCGAAGCTGGCAGCAACACTCAATGCCAGGTACAATGGTTTTTTAGACGATTCCGGTCTGGTTGGCACGCCTTCCTGTACCAGTTGTAACCGCAAACCAATATTTTTATCCAGGCTGGTTTGATTATATCGGCTTAATATCTCAAGATATTCTTTGGTCGCTACATCGGCATTGCGTTCAAAGTTTTGAACTCCCGCATCAAATGGAACCATCCCGGTAAATTTTGCATTTAATTTATCCAGTTCGCGGTCAATATCTTTTATGCCTGCTGTTGTTTGTTCTAATTCTATGCCTATGGAGATGCGTCGTTGAACCAGCGTTTGTTTAGCGATGAGCGGGTCGCTCACGTACCGGTCATTTGATTTCAATAGTTTTGCGCTTAGTAAAAGCTGCAACGAATCTACTTTCTTTTTATCCGTAGCTTTATAGCCTCCGTCCAGATAAATATTTTCTGCAGCCTCGATTTTATTTTTTAAATTGATAATATCCTGATTATCGACGATTGTTTCTGCCCCAAGATACTTGTCAATGTATCTGCCGTCTAATTTATTGTTTACACTTTTTAATGCAGCCAGCGCAGCCTGCTTATCAATTAGCGCCTGGCTCTTTTTATTCTCATTATCGGTAATTTGCTGATAAATGATTTGTGATTGCTTATCGAGGTTTAATACGCCGTTTTTAATTTTATAATCTTTCAGCTGCAAAATCCGTTCATTCATGATGGCTTCCTTTTTCTTCAGGAGCGAATCCAGCACCAGGATGGATGTATTTTTATTGTTGATCTGATCTAAACTGTAATTATTGATAAAATCGCTGGAGAGGGTATTTACCACAAAAACAGAAAGCAAAGTGTTCGGAGACAAAAAATCTACGGAAATAAAATCGCTGTTTTGCTCGTGGTTAATACTCAGTTTCCTGTTAAGGCTTTCTGCATCATAGCCCATAGACATCACAAGATCATAAAGCATCGGCTTACCATTATCCAGCGGTGTTAACGCTTCTCTTTTAATCAGTCTGCTCTCGAACAAATTTATAGCCTCTTGCCTTTGAGCATTATTTAGGTTTTTAAGATTATCACTTAACGGCTTAAAGGGTGCCGTTGGATTTTTAAGGTCGTGTAAGATCAACCTGTAAGACAAAATGCTCATGTTCTTCGGCATTTTCATTACATCGATAATCGTGGTAAACTGTTGGTTCAGTTTTATAATAACATCCGGACCTGAATAACCTTGTAATTCGTTTGCAACCTGCCGGGATGGGTCTAACAAACCTGTAGAAATCTTTGCTTCAGATTTATATTCTTTCGGGAGATTTTTAATAAAGAAAAAAGTGATTATCAGCGTCAGGGCAGGGACTGAAATGATCAGCCACTTGTATTTTCGCGTCAGATTTAAAAATTCTTGAATATTCATAATTGCTTATTTCACGTTCTCTAAGGGTACACCAATTAATGCTTCGAGGGAATCTTTAGCTTTTAATAAATTAAGCTCTGCCAATAATCGCTCTGAATTAGCATAGGAAGCTATCGTCTTTGCTTTAGTGTAATCATCCAGACTAGCCTCACCTTTCTCAAATTTATACCTGAGCCCGTCACTCGCCGCTTTGTTATCGGTATACGTTTGCGCCTTAACTTTCAAATCTGCAGCTTCGTGTAAATATTCGTAATAGGTTTTCTTTACTTCGGAAGCCAGTAAAATGTCGTACTCCTGGGCCTGGTAAATCTTTTCATTATGTTCTTCTTTTGCCTGCCTAACAAATGCCGGTGTCCTGAATATTATCCCCATGTTAAAAAAAATACCAAGTTGCAGGCCGTTCAGCGTATAGTTATTGGTTGTGTTTATTTTAGAAGCATTGGTTGGACTATAGTTGTAAGAGGCCGTAAACGCATCCAGGTAAGTAGCTCTGGCTACTCCAACTTTAGCTTTAGCACTTAATTCGCTGGCTTTGTACATTTTTCTTTTAGGGTAGTTTTGTTTGGCCAATTCAACATACTTCTCCAGAAGCATATAATTAATATTCCCAATAAAGCTCTCCTGTGCGTAAGTATTGAAGGAAAATAAAAGAATAGTGAAAAATGTGATAATTCTTTTCATTGGTTAGGTGTTGTACTTTGTTCTTTGGGGACGTAAAAAATATTGCTGATAAGGATTCAAATCTACTGAATTAGAATTTTCTTTTAAGCAACGAAAGCATTTTTTTTAGCTAAGTTGTAAACTTTCTCATACTTACCATGAAGTATAAGCAAAACGATTTAAATTCAGGTGTTTTCACTTCTGATATTTAGTTGGAGCCATTGGTTTTTTTTGTGGAATTTCAAGGTATCGGGGCAGTCAGATGACGAATGTTAGCAATAATAACAGGCGTGTTATTTTATAGGATCACCATCTGGTTTAAATGCCTGGTTTTTTATGGCTGGCAGTGAGCGATGCGGAGGAAAACGAATATTTATCTACCAGCCGGCAATGCTGAGAAGCAGGCCTTTGTTTATAAAGTTAACATGGTTAAGCGAAAACCTTTTTAATAGACGAACGCTATGCAGCTAACCAGGCCCTGCTCATTGCATTCTGTTTTAGTACGAAGTAATTTATCTATATTAGGGGTTTTAGTGTGATAGGTAAATGAATAGATACCCGAATGAATCCGATGAGTTGTTGCTTTCAATGTCAGCAAATGGAGACATATCGGCTTTTTCTGAACTTTATGACCGGTATTGGAAGGCTTTGCTTGCTAAGGCCTTTGCCAGGCTGAAAAACAAGGAGGACGCAGAAGAAGTAGTTCAGGAGTTGTTTATCAGCATCTGGCATCGCCGCCAGAAGATCCAATTGTTGTTTACCTTCAAAACTTACGTTTTTGCATCTTTAAGATATGAGATTCTTAGTTTTATTGCTAAACAAAAGCATAGAAGAAATGATATTTCGCTCGAAGGTTCAGAAAATTTTGACCTTTGGATACAAGATGAAGAATTTCATTCGCTTGAAATGAAAGAACTACAGTCGCAGATTAATGTCGTTATCGATAAATTGCCGGAAAAATGTCGTCTTATATTTAAAATGAGCCGAAACGAGGGTTTGAGTGCGAAAAATATAGCCTCAGAACTCAAAATATCCCATCGAACAGTCGAAACACAAATCAGTAAAGCCATTCGCGTGCTGAAAAGTTCATTTAAAGATTATAATTCCTATATATTATTGGTTTTTTTTGAATTTTTAAATAAATAACAGGGATTTTTGTTTTTTATTTTCAGTCAGCGTACGTGTTCGCTTCAAAATTACACGCTATTATAATAAATCAACCAAACCAATTCAACATGTCTGTTCCCGAACATATAAAATTCTTAATTCTAAAATGGAAAAAGAAGCAGCTGAATGAAGTTGAGCAAAAAGAGCTTGACGATTGGTATGATCAGCCGCTTCCAGAAAATTTAGAGATTGATGGAGATGAGCAAAACACCAAATTAAAAATGTTTAACAGTATTCAGTATACCCTGGGGATACGTGAAAAACGGAGTTTTTTCTTAAATCCGCTATGGGCAGGGGTTGCAGCGGCTATACTGATTGTTGCTGGAATTTCCCTTTATTTCATAAACAATAAACAAACAAAAGAAAATATGGCCACTGTACACCAGGTGGAAAGTAATGGAAGTACAAAAAGAATTATCCTCCCCGATAGCAGTATTGTTTGGCTTAAAAAGAATAGCAAGCTATCTTTTCCGGAAGACTTTGCAAAGAACGAACGAGAAGTTGTTTTAAATGGAGAAGCATTTTTCGAAATCGCTCACAACAAACGTTGGCCATTCAAAATTAAGTCTGGAAGTTTCACCACCACCGTATTGGGAACGAGTTTCAACCTTCGGTCGGGAACGGGGAATAATGAATATGATATCGATGTTTTAACCGGGAAAGTTGAAGTTTCCAACAATCGTCAGGATGGTAGAAACGAAATATACTTTGTTCAGGCAAATCAAAGCTTTAAAGCTTTGGTGGGTAAGGTAGAACAATTTAAGGAAGAGGGTAAAGGAGATAAAATCAAAACCCTTACTTCAGGTACGCAATATGATATGGCTTTCGATAAAGTCCCTTTTGAGGAAATTATGTTACGCTTCGAGCAAAAGTTCAATATAAAATTTGAAGGCTATACCGGTGAGTATAACGCTTGTGTGATTACTGCAGACTTAACTAATTTATCACTCAACAAATCTTTGCAGATTTTATGCAGCGCTATCAATGCAAACTATAAAATTGATGATAACAAAATAAAACTAACAGGAGGGGGCTGTTTTTGATGGTATAAATAACCCCAACCTGTCAGCTCAAACGCCAGTGCGACAACACTAACGATTTTGGCTTTTTTCTTACTTTCTCAAATAAACAAACCAAACAAATGTACAAAAAATATTTGACATGGAAATTCCGTGTCCATATATTGCCAGTGAAACCTGCGATCGAACCATCGCAAAAAACCGGCAAATTTAAGCTGCCATCCCTGCTGCTTTTCACCTTGCTTTTATTGCAACTGCAATCTTTCGCACAATCCATTTCCGAAAAGAAAATCAGCATTGCATTTACTAATTATTCTTTAGAGCAGATTATTGCAGATTTAGAACTTCAAACTAAAGTTAAGTTTGTATACAATGAAGCCCTTATCAATAAGGGAAAAAAAATAAACGGCAATTTTCAGACCGAAACCTTCTCTACTGTTTTAGAAAAAATACTGAGACAATATGAAATCAGTTACGAAATGGTCGATAATAAATTTGTCATCTTAAAAAGTAATCCCGCCAGGCAAAGCCAGCCTACATCCAATGCTAAAGCAGAAGGCGTTGCAGAAAGGGGCTTTTTACAAAGCGGTATTGTACTCGATGAGATAGGGAAACCACTTCCGGGCGTATCTGTGCACCTCAACAATGCAACCAATATTGCTTTTACAGATTCGAAGGGGATTTACCAAATCGGGATACCCAACAGCGCAACCTTAATTTTATTCACCTATATCGGCTATAAGAATAAATCAGTTCTTGCCAGTAACGGCCAGCAAATTGTATCCAGGCTGGAGCCTGATCCCGGAAGATTGGATGAGGTAAATGTGATTGGATATGGAACGGCATCGAGACGGACCAGTACAGGTTCAGATATGGGCATAACTGCTAAAGAACTGGAAAGAACACCTGCTTCTAATCCGGCAGCGGCCTTGCAGGGTAGGGTAGCAGGGGTTTACATTACACAGGGAAACGGTTCTCCGGGAGCACCAATGGTGTTTACCATTAGGGGTACCAATTCGATTGCAGGAAGAAACAATCCTTTATTTATAGTAGATGGCGTTCCTTATTTAGCTGAGGCGGTTAATGCACAAACAGGCAATTCGCTTGATGCTGCGAATGGATCAACGAGTCCTTTAAATAGTATAAATCCTGCTGATATTGAAAGCATTAATATTCTAAAGGATGCTGATGCAACTGCCATTTATGGATCGAGAGGTGCAAATGGTGTCGTGCTCATCACCACGAAGAAGGGCAAAGCAGGTAAAACCACGCTTGATGGAATAGTTAAACATGGTGTTTCAGAAGTAAGTCACTTTGTGAATACCTTAAATGTACAAGATTACCTTGCAATCCGCCGCCAGGCTTATGTAAATACCGGAGTTAATCCGATAGATGATTCTGCTTTCGATTTAACCCGTTGGGATCAGGGTGCGCAAACCGATTTTCAGAAATTGCTTATTGGCAATACGGCGAATATGACTGAAGCAAACCTTGCGCTTGGAGGTGGGGATGAGCGTACCAATTTTCGCATTAGCGGAACGCACTGGCGCCAGGGAAATGTGTTTACCAAAGATCAGGGATATAAGCGAACGGCTGCCAACCTCAATGTAGGCCACCTTAGCTTAGATCGGAAGTTTGAAGTGAACATTTCTGCCATCTACAGTGCAGAACAGAATAATATTTCTGTGCTCGACCTTACTTCCGCAGCTTATAATCTTCCGCCAAATTATCCATTATACAATCCTGATGGAAGCTTATACTGGAGTGGGGTTGCTTTCGGAATTCCGGTTAACCCGCTTGGGCAACTTCGTCAGCTACAGGATAATAAGACGAATACGCTCTTAACCAATATGGTGCTTAATTACCATATTCTGGAAGGTTTAAGCTTCAAAACGTCTTTGGGTTTTAGCAGGTCTGATATGGATCAATCCAGAATTAATCCCATGTCTTCGATGGATCCCGGGGTAAGTACCAATGAGTCCAGCAGTATGTTTGTAAATAATAATACTACCAATTACATCATAGAGCCACAATTAAATTATAACCGTAACATCTTAAAAGGCAAATTAACGACCATGATTGGCGGCACATGGCAATCGCAAAATTCTAATCAGCCTTATTATACGCTTGCAAGGGGTTTTGCTTCTGATGCTTTCCTGACAGATCTTGCCTCTGCCAATACGGTAAGCGTTTCAAGTAGTTCCAGCCAATACAAATATGCATCAGTATTTGCCAGGGTTAATTACAACTGGGAAAGTAAATATATAGTCAATCTGAATTTTAGAAGAGACGGATCATCTCGTTTCGGTCCGAACTCCCGTTACGGAAACTTTGGTTCGGTAGGTGCAGCATGGATTTTTACCGAGGAAAAATTTGCCAAGGAATTATCGGTGCTAAGTTTTGGAAAACTAAGAGGAAGTTATGGAATTGTTGGAAGTGATCAAATTGGTGATTACCAATACCTGGATTCTTATGTTTCTGTGCCCTATCAATATAATGGAATCAATGGACTTACTCCGGTAAGGATTGCAAACGATGCCTACAGGTGGGAAGAGACAAAAAAACTAGAGGTAGCGATTGATCTGGGTTTTTTTAAAGACAGGATTTCCTTAACAGCCGCATACTATCGAAACGTAACCGGAAACCAACTGGTAAGCTTTCCTTTAAGTATCCAGGCAGGGTTTTCAAGTTATCAGGGAAATTTACCTGCAACTGTTGAAAATAAAGGATTGGAAATTACCCTTTCTTCACAGAACATCAAAAGTAAAGACTTCAGTTGGAGTACAAACATCAATTTCTCTGTGAACAGCAATAAACTATTGTCTTTCCCTAATATAGAAAATACATCTTACTATTCCAGATATTTGGTAGGCAGGCCGTTAACGAGTAATCTGGTTTATCAATATACCGGAATGGACCCAACCACTGGTTTGCCTACCGTTGCAGATCTGAACGGGAACGGATCGATCAATGTTGGCTTTCTTGAAACGGGGAGAGGTGACAGGTATTTCGCTGGCAGTTCACAGCCAAAATTTTATGGCGGTGTATCAAATACATTATCTTATAAAGGGATAACTGTAGATTTTCTTTTCCAGTTTGTAAAACAAACAGCCCGAACCATATTGTCGGAATCTTTCTTTCCTCCCGGATTCATGAACAATGCTGCTTCCGGTCCTATTCTGGAATACGTCAATTCCGGTCTGAGTAATCAACCGCAAATCACCAGTAACTTTGATAATGCTTATGATGCCTATAGCAATTACACTAGTTCGGATGCCATATATAAAGACGCCTCATTTATCAGGCTTAAAAATGCAAGTGTTTCTTATGATTTCAGGGGTAAATGGTTGAAAAGATTAAAGCTGCAGAATCTCAGATTTCAGTTGCAGGGGCAAAATCTTTTTACAATTACAAATTATGAAGGCTTTGATCCTGAATTCAGGGGATTAAACTTGCCACCGTTGAGAACGATAGTTGGTGTATTACAATTTACCTTTTAAACAGAATGACCATGAACAATAAATTCTTTACTATAGCGCTAATTGCGGTGATGGTGTTTACAAGTACAAGCTGTAAAAAGTTATTAAACATTGATCCACCTAGCAATGAACGTCCTTCTTCGGTTGTTTTTGGATCTTCGGAAACAGCAATGGCTGCATTATCAGGTGCCTATTCGGGCATGACACAGTCGCAGACTTATAGCTTAAACCTCACCCTGATCAATGCGCTTGCCGCAGATGAAATGGTTTCCTTATCCGGAGCGACAAGATATAATGTACTTCAAAACAATACTTATGAAGCACAAACAAGCAGTTTAATATCCGATATCTGGGCGGATAGCTATACCAGCATCTATCAATTCAATAGTATTATTGCCGGATTAAATAATAACACTGTAGTACCCCAAACTTTGGCTAAACAAATTACCGGAGAAGCTTTAGCCATGCGGGCATATTGTTACATGCAACTGGCAAATCTTTTCGGAGATGTTCCGCTTGTACTTTCAACTGATATAACTGAAACCGCCTTACTTCCGAAAACACCTTTCGCAGCCGTATACGCGCAGATTATTCTGGACCTTAGGGCAGCAAAAGCCAATTTAGCAGAGGCCTATGTAACCAACGGATTATCAGGGAGCAGACTTCAGGTGAATAAAAGTGCAGCCAGCGCATTACTTGCAAAAGCATATCTGCAAGTAGGTAACTGGCAAAATGCCGTTACAAATGCCAGTGAAGTGATTGATCGCACTGATTTATATACTTTGTTGCCTGGCAATCAGCTTGGTAATGTATTTTTAGTAAACTCACGCGAAGCAATTTTACAGCTCGGCTCGGCGTTAAGTGCCACTTCAGGCTACACCAATGAGGGACAGGAATTTGTGAGCAGTCCGTCTTCTTTTTCAGTAAGGTTTAGCCTGACTCCAGCTTTGCTCCGTGCTTTTGAACCAGGAGACTTAAGGCGAACCGCATGGATTAAGGAGGTAACACTTAATGGTGTAACGGCGCAACAGCCTTTCAAATACCAAAATTACAATTTTGATTCGGCCACTCAGTCAACGCGAACAGAGGCGCCGACTGTTTTACGCCTGGCAGAAATGTATTTGCTGAGAGCAGAAGCAAATGTTGCTCTTGGAAATAATGCGAACGCAATAGCGGATTTAAACACTATTCGGTTGAGAGCGGGTATTTCTCCATTACCAGCTGGATCAGACTTAGCAGATGCAGTAGTAAAGGAGCGAAGGATAGAATTTTTTTGCGAGCGTGGCGACCGTTGGCTCAGCTTAAGAAGATCACGTACAATTGATGCTGTGATGGCCTTAGCAAAGCCCGGAACCTGGCGAAGTTTTGCGCAGTTGTATCCAATCCCTCAAACAGCTATTGATGCGAATCCAAATTTAACCCAAAATCAGGGCTACAGATAATTTACAAGTTTCGGTATTCTTTGCAGGCCAATGAAACAAAACCACAAATTTAATGGAAAACAATATTGTAAAGATTAATAATCTTTCGCACCGCTATGGCGCATCCTGGGCGATAGAAGATATCAATTTAGAAATCAGTGAGCTGGGTGTATTTGGTTTGCTGGGATCAAATGGTGCGGGGAAGTCTACTACCATGAATATCATGTGCGGGGTGCTGAATCAGACCCGGGGCTTAGTGAAAATAGGAGGGTATAACATGCAGGATGATCCCATATCGGCAAAGAAGCTGATCGGGTTTTTGCCTCAGAACGCCCCGCTTCATATGGAGCTTACCGTTCATGAATATCTTACGCAGTGTGCACATTTAAGGCTTATAGATAAAAAAGATGTGCCTTCTTCAGTTGATAAAGCGATGGCAAAATGTGGAGTCGCGCATTTTCGTAATCGTTTAATATCGAATCTTTCAGGAGGATACAAGCAGCGGGTGGGCATTGCACAGGCGATTATTCATGAACCAAAACTTGTGGTGCTGGATGAACCCACCAACGGATTAGATCCAAATCAAATTTTTGAGGTCCGAAAGTTGATCAGGGAAGTTGGAGAAGAAAAATGCGTGATCTTTTCTTCGCATATCCTTTCTGAAATTCAGGCAACCTGTAGTCAGATTAAAATGATTGATAATGGGAAAATGGTATTTTCTGACACCATGGATGCATTCAATAACTACATTCAGCCGGATAGTTTAGTCATGACGCTTTTAAATCCTCCGGCAATCAGCACGCTTCAAAATTTTGATGGGGTACAAAGTGTTGTGGCCATCAGTAGCACCCGTTTCAGAATCCATTTTGCCGATGTGCAAAGCATAACCGAACGTTTAATTCGGGCAAGTGTAGAATATGGCTGGCGGATGTCTGAAATTTCGCTTGAAAAAAGTTCACTGGATCAGATTTTTGCCCAACTGTCCAATCAGAAATCATCATAAGAAAAACATTGTACCTGCTGTGACTTTACTTCATGAAGTACGGGCGGCAGTTTGTACAAAGATAATTTGAAATAAAATGAAAAATATATTAAGGATTGCGAAGATAGAACTTAGCTTGCTATTTTATTCTCCTGTAGCCTGGATAGTTCTGCTTGTTTTCATCTTCCAGACGGGTTGGCTATATGCTTCCATGCTGGAGCGCATGGAACAGGCACAACAAATGGGACAGCAGGCAACTGATCTGACCAATATCATCTTTGCGGGTTTCCGGTCACTATTTCCTCAGGTGCAGGAATACCTGTATCTATATATTCCTTTACTTACCATGGGACTGATTAGCCGGGAAACCCACAGCGGGTCAATCAAGCTATTGTATTCTTCACCCATCAGAATGGTTGACATTGTTGGAGGAAAGTACCTGGCAATGATTATCTATTGCCTGATGCTGATGGGTTGTTTGCTTCTGTTAGGCGCAATTACCATGTTTACAGTTGAAAATGCAGATTTTTTATTCATTCTCTCGGGAATCATCGGGCTTTACCTGTTAATTTGTGCTTACTCTGCCATTGGTTTATTTATGTCTAGCCTTACCAGTTATCAGGTTGTGGCTGCCATTAGCACCCTTGTTGTTCTGGCAATGCTTAACTTCGTAGGCACCTTGTGGCAAGATATCAACTTTGTCAGGGATATCACTTACTTTTTGTCTATTAACGGAAGGGCAGAGGAATCGATTAATGGCCTGCTGTCTACCAATGATGTTTTTTATTTCCTGATCGTTATCGTGTTGTTTTTGGGTCTAACCTTATTAAAACTCCAGTTTGAGCGGCGAACGGTAAGTCTTTCAGCTAAAATGTTGAAGTATACCTTACTGGTAGTGAGTATGCTTTTATTGGGCTATTTAAGTTCCCGGCCTCAGCTCATTGCTTATGCTGATATGACGGCTAACCATCGCCGCACACTGACCCTGGAAAGTAGAAAGATAATTGCAAAGTTTGACGAGCCCGTTTCCATAACTACCTATGTAAACTTACTTGATGAAAACTATTACATGGGCCTTCCATCTTATCTAAACGCTGATAAGAAGAACTTCGACATGTATTTTCGTTATATGCCGTATATGCGTATGGATTATGTGCTTTATTGGGATCATTCCACAAATGAGCGGCTATATCAGGAAAATCCTGGCTTGAGCGATGAGCAATTAGCAAGAAAGGTTGCGAAGGCAAGTGATTTAGATTTTGAAACATTGCTTCGTCCGGAACAGATTGCTAAACGAATAGATCTTAAGCCAGAACGAAATAGAGTTGTCCGGGTGGTTGCTTATAAAGGAAAAAGCACCATGCTGAGAATCTTTGATGATTTATTCAAGACTCCATCTGAAAAAGAGATTTCTGCCGCACTGAAACGCCTGATTGTTAACCCGCCGCGGGTTGGCTTTTCAACAGGTCATCGCGAGCGAGACATTACCCGTTCCGGCGATCGTGACTACCAGGTTTCAACCAATGAAATTGCTTTTCGTTATTCACTCATTAATCAGGGCTTTGATGTGAAGCAAGTTAGTTTAGAAGATACTGCACTAATTAAACATGTTGACATTCTCGTATTGGCTGATGCCATCACCTCTTTAAATCCCAAAGAAATTAAAAATCTAACCAATTACATTGCTGCAGGTGGAAATATGCTTATCGCTGTTGAGCCAGGCAGTGCGGTGATTTCTAATCCGGTTCTTGCCTTGCTGAATACAAAACTTGCCCCTGGTATGCTCGTTCAGAAAAGTAAAAACTTTGATCCGTCATTTATATTGGGCGGGTTAGCGATAAAGAACTGGACCAAACTAGTTAAAAATAGCAGTTTTGTGAATAAAGATACTGCATTCGTGACTACACCAACGGCAGCCGTACTGGAGCAACTGCCGGGTAATCGTTTTGAAAATCTGCCTGTTCTGGTTACCCAGGCCGCAGATACCTGGCAGATTGATGGTTTAGCCGCAGACAAGACGAGTGAGTTAGTAGATCTACGAAAAAACGAGAATAAGAAATCTTTTCCTATTGCGTACGCATTGCGCCGTAAACAGTCTGGAACAGAACAACGCATGTTTATTATTGGGGATGCAGACTTTATGAGTAATGCGGAGATGGTGAGGACAAACCCTCGTGCCATTAATTTTACTTTCGTAACAGAACTCTTGGGATGGTTTAGCAAGGGGCAGTTTCCTATTGATACCACCCGTCCTCAACCAGTTGATAATCATATATTGGTGAGTGATGAGGAGATTAAATGGATAAAATGGGCCATGCTGGCTATTTTACCCGGGCTTATTGCCGTGTCTGTTTCCTTGATGCTGATATCCAGAAAGAGAAGGTAGGTGAATTTCCTGATCAAGCGATAGCTTGTAGATCAGAAATGGATGCTAACATAAAATATAAAGATTAATGACTAAAATAATCACATCAACAATATTGGCCCTGGTATGCTTTTATCAAATTGTACTAGGGCAAGAAGTAGCTATTACCAACGATCCAACTGTAAAAACAGGTGTTTTAAAAAACGGCTTTCGTTACTATTTAAAAAAGAATGCTACCCCTGCCGGACGTGCCACCTTATTCTTAGCCAATAAGGTAGGTTCAATCCTCGAGGAGGATAACGAACGCGGGATAGCTCATTTTATTGAGCATATGAATTTCAATGGAACAAAGCATTTTCCTAAAAATGAACTGATTAGTTACCTGGAGCTTGCAGGAGTTAAATTTGGTGCAGATCTGAATGCTTATACCGGCTTTAATGAAACTGTTTATCAATTGCCTATACCTACCGGAGATCCGAAATTGTGGGGTAATGCCATGCAAATCATGCGTGATTGGGCAGCGGATGCTACTATGAGTAAGAGTGAGTTTGAACGTGAAAGGGGAGTGATCCAGGAAGAAAGAAGACTCCGGACAAATACGGGTACCAAACTGGCAGAAGTTTACCGGCCTATCTTGTACAACCACTCCAGATTTGCAGCGCGAATGCCTATCGGGACGGATAATGTGGTATTGAGTGCTGATGTATCAATTGCCAGGAATTTCTATAAAAAATGGTACCGGCCTGATCTTCAGGCGTTAATTGTAGTAGGAGATATTGATGTAAATGCAGTAGAAAAGCAGATCAAGGACCTTTTTTCAGATCTCAAACCCGCTGATAAACCGGTTGCCCGCCCTGAATATAAGGTAAAGTTGAAGACAGAAAAGGATTTTATTAAGCTTAGTGAAGCACAGCTTGGTCAGGCTACTATTCAATTTTATTTCAAAAAAGAGGGGTTTACATTGACAAGCGAACGTGATTTTAAAAGAGAATTGACGGAAAAGTTAACAAATATGCTTCTTGCAAAAAGATTTCAAAAGGTGTATAGCGATGATTCTCCTGCCTATCTTGGTGCGAATGCATCCATCTCGCCACTGATCGCTAACATTGATGCGCTTAGCATGAGTGTAGTTTTGGATCCTGAAAAGGTTAACGCCGGTTTTATTGGTTTTTGGACTGAAGTAGAGCGGATTAAACGGTTTGGGTTTTCTGCAGAAGAGATTCGATCTGCCAGCGATCGGCTTGCCCGTTCCATGGAAATAGCTTTGTCTGAAAGTAGCAATGTGAAATCTGCTGATTATGCAGAAGCTTATCTCCAGCATTTTCTGAAAGGTGATGCTTACCTCACCATTGAGGAGCGAAACCGTTTAGTAAAGCTGAACATTAATGCCATTGATACGAAACAAATAGGTGAATATTTTCAAGAATACTTCAGCAGTGCAGATCAATCAATCATTGTACTTAGTCCGAAGGCAATTGAAGATAAGATGCCAGATCAGCAATTACTTAATGCCTGGATCAGCACTGTTGAAAAAATTGAGATCAAGCCTTATGAAAGGCAGAATGAACCTGATCAGCTGATTTCTCAATCTCCTCAGCCCGGGAAAATGATAAATGAAGATTCCATACCCTTGCTTGGAATGTACCACTGGCAACTGGCTAACGGGATGAACATTTATGCTAAGCCAACCAGCTTTAAAAATAATCAGGTACAATTTGCCGCTTTTAGCAAAGGCGGAACCTCTCTCTACAGCAATGCAGATTTTCCAACCGTTAAAAATGCAACCGCTTTTATCAAAAGCAGTGGCCTTGGCCAGTTTAACCCGAGTGAGATGGAAAGTATGCTCAATAAAAAAGCGGTTGAAGTGCAGCCTTATATCGGAGACAGATCTGAAGGGTTTGAAGGAATGAGTTCAACTGCAGATCTTAGGACGGCATTTGAAATGTTATACCTCTACCACACGAACCCAAGGTTAGACCCCAAAATATTTTCAAGGATAATTTCTCAGTCAAAATCAGCATTCAGAAATCGTACTCAAAATCCTGAACGTGCTTTGGCTGACACCGTCACTTACGTGTTATCCGGCTATAACGAACGAAGAAAACCTACCGGATTAGAAGATTTTGATAAAATTAAGGAGAACAGAATTCGCGAGATATTTCTGATGCGTTTTGCAAATCCAGGCGACTTTACTTATGTTTTCAGTGGAAATTTCAATGTTGATTCCCTTAAGAACCTGGTTTGCCAGTATTTAGGTAGTCTGCCTGTTGGGAGTGGCAAGGAGGAAGCAAAAGACCTTAAAATCCGGTATCCAAAGGGAAAGATCAGGAAAGATTTAAGGGGAAGGACAATTAATAAGGCAACGGTACAGCTTGTTCTGAGTGGGGAATATAATTATCAGGAGGAGAGCAACCTATATCTCGATTTATTACAATCTGCTATACAAATGAGGTTAACCAGCAGATTAAGGGAAGTAGAAAGTGGCGTTTATTCTCCGCAGGTTTCCGTTAGTAAATCAAAATTACCGATTAATTTCTTTGTTTTAAATATATCCTTTGATTGTGAGCCAGGAAGGGTTGAGCATTTGATTGCAGCTACTAATGATGAAATTTCTAAGCTGTCATCATCCGGATTAACTCATGATGAACTTAGAAAATTTGTGGCGGAACAAATTTTGGCTAATGATGTGGCTATGCAATCAAATGGGTTTTGGGTGGATTATGTACAATCAAAGCTGGAAGATAATGGTTCTTTACCGGATGTTCTTCAAACAAAAACCGCGTTAAAAAAGCTAACTATAGCAGAAGCCAACAAATTCAGTAAGAAATTTTTAAACAGGCAAAACGAGGCTATATTTACACTTCAGCCATAACCTTAATGTTGGGTACAAGAAATCAGGGAAGCTGCTGATACCGTAAATTATTATATAATAGCCAATCCTAAATTCTGAGGTCCAAAAAAAATAAATACCTGCAAATCAATAATTTGCAGGTATTTGTTTTTTTGGTGAATTAATATCAATTCCGACGGGCCTGAAGGCTATAGACCACAGAAATAAAGGTGATCTGGTATATCATAATGGCCACCATATGAGTGGGTAGTTCACCGCCTTAGCTTTAAAAGCCCTTACTTATTGATCGCCTACATTCGTTGACGAGATATTGTTAAGACAGTAGCGCTTGCAGGAATCTTACGCACCGGGATTAATCCTGACTTTATATAAATCCGCAGGTTTTATACTTTAAGCTTTCCAGGCGAAACTGCAAACTTTTTTCTGAAAGCATTGCCAAAATGCTGAACAGATGAGTATCCCAATTGAAATGCAACAGATTTTATAGAATGGCCTTCTAAGAGGAGCTCTTTGGCCTGGTTCAACTTGTGATCACTCACATAGGCAAATATACTTTTGTCAAACTGGTTCTTAAATCCCTGTTTCAATTTAAATTCATTAATGCCACATAACTTGACAAGTTGCGCCATGCCTGGTGGCTCATTAATATTCTCGATCAGATAATCTCTTGCCGCATAAATGCAGTTTATATCATAGGCAGATAAATGCAGTAAATTGTTGTTTTTGGTCACTGATTTTTCAAATGCTTCCGCCTGAAGCACAAGTAATTCTGTACATTTAGACTCAATAAACAAAAGTTTTAATTTTCCGGTATAGCTACAGTGGATAATTTCATGGATGCAGTTCTGCATCGCCCAGGAGATCGGCAGGCTTTGCTTGTGGATCTGTGCAAACTGCCCACCATCCAGCCGGTCTGCTAAAACCTGCAGGAGACCGCTGGAATTCTCAGCGATTTGTAGAAATTTTTCTTTGGTAAAATGCACTTCAAAGAACCGGTAGTTGCAGGTCGTATCATATTCACCAGTGCCCTCAAGCTCGGGCATATAAATGATGTTCTGCTGGTTGGAACGAAATAGATATTGTTGTTTATTGACCTGATTGTAAATGTTACCACTGCCAGACAGGGTAAAGCGTAATTTGACCATATCTGGCACATTGCCATCCGGACGAAAATGCAGCTGATGTTGTTTGAACAAACTATCGGTGTATACAATATATAAGTCTCTGGTATTGATCTGAAACACTTCAGCGTCACTAAAGGAAAAATTATATCTGTCTCTTCTCTCTTTAAGGTAGTTTTCTTGCCGGGGAAGCTTTTTAAAGCTACCTCCTACCTCTTTCCAGCTGTCTTGGCTTTTGCTCACATTAATTCCCATAATTACAATTATGACAAAAAAAACGAAACTATAACAGACGATTTTAAAAATTTACATTTCTTGTAAAAGAAAATCCCTTTTTTGTAAATCCCGTTACCTGCTATTAATCAATTTTGCAGCAAACCGCCATCAGTTCAAACCACTAATGTATAAGTGCAGAATTAATAAATAATGACAGAGACACAAATAACTTATAAAAAAGCAGGCAATAAAATGTGCGTCCCTATTCAGATGAAAGAAAAAGAATCAGGACATGAGATGATGCTACCTTTAAATGATGCAGCTTTTATCCTAGTAGAACAATTAAAGCTGGCAGATCATTCTTTCGTACTGGAATTGGGCTTTAAAAATACTTCACATCTGAAATATCTTCTAAACAAGGGAAAAAAAATCAGTTACTATGGGATTGGTTCTGAAGTGCAGGTGAGGGAAGCCGAATCGAAACTGAACTTAAAAATAAAAGAAGGCGCCGCAAAGTTTCTGCCTGAAGAAGAAAATGGTAATCTAAATTTTGAAAACGGCTTTTTTGATTGCTGCATAACAGTCAATACCATTTACTTCTGGAAGAATCCAATGTATTATTTTGAGCAAATTTACCGCGTATTGAGAACAGGAGGGATATTTACGCTCGCGTTTGTTGAAAAAGAATTTGGTGCAGACCTGCCCTGGACACAGGCTGATTTTAATTTTTACGATATTAATGAAGTGAAAGCCCTTTTCCGAAAATCAGGCTTTATAAATATTGATCCCACGCCACTCACAGAGCAGATAAAAGGAAGGGATGACAAAGAAAGAACAAGACCTTTTTGGATTGTAACCGGGCTGAAATAGGTCGCTGTTCGTTTTTAACCGGTCGTTTATAAACTACTTTTCATCAGCACATATTTTCAGATCCTTAAAAAACACGCGTTAAATTTAATGACGATCTGATCACTTAGGCAGGCATTATTATTAGAAAAGGATTCCGGATGTCTAAATAAGCAGTAACCCAAAAAGTTCACTTCTCTGTTTTCTTTAATCTTAACAATATCTAAGCTGGCTTCTTCAACTTAAGTTTAAATGCATATAATATTTATCATCTTAAAGGCTTCTAATGGGGATAACTATCAGGTTGGTACCTATTTTAGAGCAGTACTTAGCTAATGAACTTTCAACATTTTCGTCTGTAAAGATATAAACATCAACTCCCTATATAACAGGATTTTTTCTCCTTCACGAAAAAGCGTTTTAAATTCAATCTAACTTGTTCACGTGATGGAGTTATCAAAATTGCTTTGTATAAATGGGCACGATCCGGCCTAAATAGTTGGTGTTACCTTTTGGCCAACTCGAGTTTATATGTTAAAATAATTTAACACAGTCTTCACATTAGTGATTTAGTTTTGCCCAAACCTTAAAGTAACACAAGGCCAATTGGTAAAACGATTTACTGGTCTGTAATAATTATTCCATCAATGAAAAAAAATCTACTTTTAAAGCAGAAGATAGTTGTCTGTGCTTCATTGGCATGCTTGCTTACCGGTACAGTCACTGCACCGACATTAGCTGCAGCTAATTTTGACAGTACACGCTCTGTCTATGAAAATCAGGAAACCGGAACCATCACGGGTAAAATTGTCGATGAAAACGGCTTGCCTCTTCCAGGGGCCAGTGTCCTGATTAAAGAATTAAATAAGTCTGTTCAGAGTAATTTGGATGGAGGTTTTAGCATTTCTGTGCCAGTTGGCACCTATAATGTGATGGTTAGTTTTATTTCTTACACGAGTGTAACCTTAAACAAAATTCTGGTTAAATCAGGTGAAAATACGCCGTTAAACATCACCTTAAAAGGCGAAACAGGTACCTTAAATGAGGTTCTTGTGGTAGGTTATGGTACGCAAAAAAGAGAAAATGCAACAGGTGCTGTAGATCAGATTACTGCGAAGAGCATAGAAAACAGACCAATCACCAATTTAACGCAAGGCCTTCAGGGTTTACTTCCCAATTTAAATCTTAAAATGATGGATGGTAAACCAACGCAGTCACCAAGCTATAACATCAGGGGAACGACTTCAATCGGGCAGGGTGGTAGCGCTTTAATTCTTATTGATGGGTTTGAAGGTGATCCGAGTCTGCTCAATCCAAATGATGTAGAAAGTGTTTCTATTCTAAAGGATGCTGCATCGGCTGCTATTTACGGTGCAAGAGGTGTATTTGGTGTGGTATTGATCACCACCAAAAAGGCTGAAAAAGGGCGTACAAATGTCTCTTACTCGAGCAATTATGCCATAAAAAGCCCCCTGCAGGTGCCGGATTTTGTTACTGACGGTTATACCTGGGCAAAAATGTTCTCAGAGGCTTTTGTAAACGGTGACGGTGCTTTCCCTCAAAATGCCAATAAAACGCAAAAATTTTCACAGGCTTATCTTGATGAATTTAAAAGACGGGTAGAATCCGGTCAGCCTTATAATGAGATCGAGGTAAACCCGACAACCGGAGAATACACTTATTACGGCAGTACGGATTATTATGCGGAATTGTACAAGAAAAATACAGCAGCATTTGAAAATAACCTTTCCGTTAGTGGCGGTAGTGATAAAGCATCATTTTTAGTG
Organism: Pedobacter petrophilus; assembly: GCF_009674725.1. Lineage (GTDB taxonomy): Bacteria > Bacteroidota > Bacteroidia > Sphingobacteriales > Sphingobacteriaceae > Pedobacter > Pedobacter petrophilus. The sequence goes on from NZ_WKKH01000007.1 coordinate 115,484, forward strand.
TCAGGACGGTTTTTAGAACAAGATGGTTTGTTTAGACATAATAGTGATGATTACGATATGAAAAATATCCGGGCCAGGGGGTCGGTTCAAGTATTTCCCTGGCTGAGTATCGAAAATAATGCAGACTACTCAATCATGAATTACCATAATCCGATTAATGTGGGCGAGGGAGGCGGCATATGGAGAAATATTGCTGATGAGGGGAAACCTACGATGCCAATATATAATCCTGATGGCTCGTTAACATTTGCATCTGCATACACAGTCGGCGATTTTATTTATGGTAAAAATGGAATTGATACAAAGCGTTCTGTTTTCAGAAACATTACAGGTTTAAGAAGTAACTTTTTCAATAACAAGTTTAGGGTGAATGTAGATTTCACTTTCCGGAATACCAATAACGATCGGGAGCAGAGAAGAGTGCAGGTTCCTTATAGCAGTACCAGGGGGGTAACCGCTTTTGTAGGCACAACAACCAATGATTTATTATTCGATTTGCGGGAAACCAACTATTTGGCCACAAATATTTATGCAGAGTTTGAGAATCGCTTTGGAACGGATCACTACCTCAAGGCTATGGCAGGCTATAATTATGAGCAATCCACTTATAATAGGGTAGCTGTACAAAGAAATGGAATAATCTTTGAAGATGCGACAGACCTTAATCTCGCTTTGGGGCAGTCTATTACAACAGGAGGAGGGTATGAACAATGGGCTATTCTAGGAGGATTCTCCCGATTAAATTATTCCTTCAAAGATCGCTATCTGGTAGAAGTTAACGCCCGATATGATGGCTCATCTAAGTTCCCTTCAGATCAGCGTTATGGATTTTTTCCATCCGTTTCGGCAGGTTGGAGAGTTAATAAAGAATCTTTCTGGAATGTATCCGATAAACTCATTTCCGATTTAAAGCTGAGGGCTTCTTATGGTTCACTTGGAAACGGTAATATCGATTCCTATGCTTTTCAGGAGATATTCAATGTTAGTCAGTCTGGGGTAATTCTAAATGGTGTCCGTCCACAAACTACCCGCAATCCTGCAGTGCTTCCAAATGGTTTAACCTGGGAAACTTCCACAACATCAAATTTTGGTCTTGATTTAACCATGCTTTCAGGGCGATTGAGCTTTACCGGAGATGCCTACATTCGTAAAACGACTGATATGTTTACTTTGGGGCTCACCCCACCAGCTGTATTTGGCGCTACGGTTCCAAAAGGTAATTATGCTGATTTAACTACCCGTGGCTGGGAACTTTCTTTAACCTGGAATGATAAGTTTGGAAATGCCGATAAGCCATTCAGCTACAATGTTCGATTAACTTTGTCTGATAGCAAGACTAAAATAGATAAGTATAATAATCCTGATAAGTTGTTAAGCGATTACTACGAAGGACAAACATTGGGCGAGATATGGGGCTATGAAACCGAGGGCTTTTTTATTGATGCAGCCGATATTGCTGCTCATGCCAAACAAGATCCTCAAATGCGGGCATCGCCTACAGGTCAATGGTTTCCGGGTGATATCAAATTGAAAGATTTGAATGGAGATGGGCTGATCAATGTTGGAGAAAATAAAGCAGGCAAATCAGGTGATAGAAGAATCATCGGAAATTCTGCACCCCGCTATCTGTATGGAATTAATCTGGGCGCAAACTGGCACAGTTTCTCGTTTGCTGTTTTTCTTCAGGGAGTTGGAAAACAACAATGGTATCCAAGTACAGAAACAGAAATGTTTTGGGGGCAATACAACAGGCCGTACAACAATATCCCAACATTTCATTTAGGTAACATGTGGACTCCGACTAACACTGATGCTTATTTTCCACGAACCATGTCAAGAGCTGCGTCTAATAATACAAATCGAACATTGGGTGTAGCACAAACCCGTTACCTACAGGATGTTGCTTATTTACGTATGAAAAATATTCAGGTTGGATACACTTTGCCTGCCAAATGGATGAACAAAATTGGTGCTCGCACTGCGAAGGTATTTTTCTCCGGTGAAAACTTATTTACCTATTCACCAATGTATAAAATTGTGAAAAATACAATTGATGTAGAAAATGCAGTGCCATCAGATCAGGATTTAAATGCAGATAGCAAAAATGGGGACGGTTATAATTATCCTTTGATGAAGAGTTTCTCTCTTGGCTTGAACGTTGGATTTTAACCTTTGACAAACAGATAATTAGATTAACATGAAAAAACAATATATATGGGCGGTACTGGCTTGTCTATCTTTGGCAGCTTGCAAAAAGTTAGATCAGAAACCTGAATCTACAGCCACAAGACAAGCTGTTTTTGGTACCGAAAACGGATTAAAGCTTTACACTAATTCCTTTTATGGAATGGACTTTTTGCCAAAAAACTCAACCAGCATGGATGCCATGTCAGATTATCTGGCCGTGCGCTCCGTTCAGGATTTTATTCGTGAGGGTGGTTATGGCGCTAGCAACAGTTCTGGCTGGAGTTGGGAAGATTTGCGTAACATTAATTACTTTATTCAAAATTGCAATGATCCTGCCGTACCCGCTTCGGTACGCAATAATTATTTGGGCATAGCCCGCTATTTCCGGGCTTATTTTTATATGGAGAAGGTAAAGCGGTTCGGAGATGTACCCTGGATTGGAAAAGCACAGGATATTGATGATCCAACTTTAAATGCTGGTCGTGATAGTAGGGCATTGGTTATGGATTCTGTCCTGGCTGATATCAACTTTGCCTGTGCTAATATTCAGTCCACTAATGATGCCAGTAGAACCACAATTACCAAGTGGGTAGCCCATGCTTATAAATCCAGGATTTGCTTATTTGAAGGCACCTTTAGAAAATATCATACTGAATTAAATCTGGGTGGTACAGCAAACAGATGGCTGGAAGAGGCGGCATCTGCTGCAGATGCGGTGATTAAACAAGGTGGTTATTCCCTTAATACTGCAGGAGGACCAGGCGTTTCGTACAGGCAGGTTTTTACCAGTAATGCACCGGTCGCTGGTGAAGTTTTGCAAGCCGCAGTTGCCGATATTAATCTTGGAGTTTTGAACGAGGCAAACTGGTGGTGGACAAGTGGAACCTATGGCGCAAAGGCCAGTTTTACGCGTACCTTCATTAATACCTATTTAAAATTAGATGGAACGCCATTTACCAATGATCCTGTATACAGAACGATGGTATTCAAAGACGAGGTTAAAAATAGGGATTTGAGACTGAAACAAACCATTCGTCTGGGTGATTATAAACGTATCAGTGGTGGTCAACAAGTTCCTGCGCCTCCGGTTTTCTCTTATACTTTTACAGGTTATCAACCAATTAAATGGACGTTGGATGATGTTTATTTTGATGCAGGAGCTTTAAATACCAACTCAATTGCCTTATTCCGATATGCTGAGGTTTTATTAAACTATGCTGAAGCTAAGGCTGAGCTGGGTACGTTAACAGATGCAGATTGGGCATTGTCAGTAGGTGCTTTAAGGTCTAGAGCTGGTATTACCGGAGGCCTGAGTTTAAAACCAACTGTTGCTGATCCTTATTTGACCACAAATTATTTTCCTGGAATAAGTGATGCTGCCTTATTAGAGATCAGAAGAGAGCGTGGTATTGAGTTAAGCCTGGAAGGACTTCGTTTTGCTGATTTGCTAAGATGGAAACGTGGTACGCTAATGGAGCAAGAGTGGAATGGTTTTTATGTTCCGGCATTGAATACGCCCATGGACTTAAACGAGGATGGTATTCTGGACGTTGCTTTTTATCAGGGAACAAGGCCAAATCCTGGCGCTGCTGGTGTAACATATGTTGATGTTTCGGCGACAGTTGGTAATAATATAAACTCACAATTACTGAAAAATGGCAGTTCTGGTGAGTTAACCTGGATGAAGGAAATTCCAAGAAAATGGAATGAAAGAAATTATTATTATCCTATTCCATTAAATGATCTTCAGCGTAATCCTAATCTTAAACAGAATCCTGGCTGGGAATAATGTCAAATTCAAATAATATAAATATGAAACTAAGAAAATATTTTGTTCTGGCGATGTTGTTTTTAGCAGCAATTGGAGCAAATGCACAAAAGATTACCATCGGAACTTTCAATATACGCTATGCTAATGCAAACGATACAGGTAACATGTGGGTAGATCGTGCGCCGATTGTATCCAGTCTTATTCGTTTTCATGAATTTGATGTTTTGGGCTTGCAGGAAGCTTTGAAGAATCAGCTGGTTGATATTAGTGCAGCATTACCTGAATATGCATGCTATGGTAAAGGCCGGGATGATGGAAAGGATGGAGGTGAACATTCAGCCATTCTTTATAAGAAAGATCGTTTCAAACTTATAAAAAGCGGCGATTTTTGGTTATCTGAAACACCGGATAAACCGGGCAAAGGCTGGGATGCAACCTGCTGTAACCGGATTTGCTCATGGGTTTATTTAGCGGACATCAAGACGAAAAAGCAGTTTTATACCTTTAATGTTCACTACGATCATCAGGGTAAAGTTGCCCGCCATGAAAGTAGTATATTAATGCTGAAAAAAATCAAGGAAATTGCCGGTTCCTCTCCGGTACTTTTAACGGGTGATCTTAATGGTAACCGTGAAAGTGAATGGTACCAGACCCTTGCCGCCTCTGGTCAGATAACTGATGCATTTACAAGAGTCAAATTTCCTTATGCCAACAATTCTTCCGCAAATGCCTTTAAAACTCCAAGAGGGAAGGCGGTGATTGATCATGTTTTTACTTCTAAACAGTTCTTGCCAACCAGATGGGGAATTTTAACCGATACTTATTTTGGTAAATATCCGTCAGATCATTTCCCTGTTTTGGTTGATGTAGAGCTAAATTAATAGATTTGACGAAGTACATATGGAGATATTAAGGGTTTCTTGAGGAAAGATCAAGGAACCCTCATCTTGTACCGTATCATAATTAACGTTCGTTTTAAGCTTCCTTGCTTTGCTAATCAGTTAAATACGCATTATTCCTAAGATATATATACACTAAGCTGTTTGATGAGTTTATCTATCTGTGTACATTCAATTGGATAGTGTCTATTATTTACCAACAATTTTGCCTATAACATATCCTTCTTTTTGAGACATTTATTTTGCGCTTTGCCGTACACCTCCATTGATATAAAGTGATTTGATCAATTTAGAGACTGATATAGTTTTGTATATTTGAGCTAAATGGGTCATTTATGCACTGTTATTTTACAATAGTAAAATGAAAGAGATGTTAAATTTTCAACTGATTGAACCTGATCAAGCTCTTATTGATTTTGTATACTGTTTTTCTTCTTTGCAAAATTTCTCAATTCAACAGGAGGCCGTAATCATTCCTAATGGAAGAATTGATTTGATTTTTTCCAAAACGGAAGGCAATCTACTCCGTATTGCACTACTGGGTTTAGAAACTAAACCAAAGTACACGAGCCAGGAAGTTACAAACATGTATTCAGTAAGCTTTAATCCACTTGCTGTTGAATATCTCCTGGGGCAGTCTGTGGCAGAAATAATCAATAAAGGGAAATTATTGCCGGATAATTTCTGGGATTTTAACATTGAAGACTTAAATAACTTCAAAAGTTTTTGCGAAAAAATGTCAGCGAAAATTTATTCCCTTTTACCGCAAGAAATTGATGAACGCAAGAAAAAGTTATTCCAGTTGATTTTTTCTTCAAATGGTGAAATTTCAATCCAGGAACTTTCCGGGAAAGTGTTTTGGAGCCAGCGGCAAATCAATCGTTATTTTAATCAGCAATTTGGCCTGTCAGTAAAAGCATATTGCAAAATACTCCGTTTTCAAGCCTCGCTTCCTCATATTAAAAAAGGGAAGCTAAATCCACAGCTTAATTTTACAGATCAGTCTCATTTTATAAAAGAAATTAAACAATTTTCCGGCGTTTCACCAAAGGAGTTATACCGAAACAAAAACGACCGTTTTTTACAATTTTTGGTTTATGAAGAGAAGTAATTTTGCTTCATAAAATTAAAAGAATGTTGTTGAAAAATAAAAAAATAGCCATTGTAGGTGGTGGTCCGGGTGGATTAATCCTGGCAAGACTCTTACAACTCAAAAACCTGAATGTGAAAGTGTATGAGCGGGATGTAGATAAAAACGCAAGGGTACAAGGATCACCTCTCGATTTGCACGAAAATGCTGGATTGGCAGCCTTAAAAAGGGCAGGTCTGTTGGACGATTTCAAAAAAAATTATATGCCTGGCGCCGACAAAACTACGATTACCAATGAAAGGGCGGAGGTAATTTTTAGCGATCATGAAAATAATGAAATTCAATATTTTGAGAATGAACAATTCCGGCCAGAAATAGATAGGGGAGCATTAAGGAAAATATTATTGGACTCATTGCAGTCAGCTAGTATAGTCTGGGATAGTCACTTTCTATCAATGGAGAAACAAGGAGAGGGGTGGCTATTACATTTTAAAGGTGGAAAAAGTAGCTATGCAGACCTCGTGATAGGAGCAGATGGAGCCAATTCAAAGATCAGGCCTTACCTCACCGACATTAAAACATTTTATTCGGGTATTACCATGCTTGAAGGTAATGTACATGAAGCTGAAAAATATGTGCCGCAAATTTCTGCAATACTTCGTGGTGGAAAAATAATGGCTTTTGGAAATGAAAAAAATATTTTGATGGGACAAAAAGCAAATGGAGAGGTTGGGTTTTATGCAAGTTTCAAAGCAGAAGAAAACTGGGCAGCGAAAAGTGGTTTAGATTTTTCTAATCCCACACAAATGCTAAGTTGGTTTAAAACAGCATATGCAGAGTGGAGTGATGCCTGGCATGAGTTGTTCGAAAATGCGGCTACACCCTTTATTCCACGGCCTGTAAATTGTATGCCTTTAAACCAGGCTTGGAACGCCCTCCCTAACCTGACCATTATTGGTGATGCAGCCCACGTAATGCCACCATTTGCCGGGGAGGGTGTAAATATGGCAATGTTAGATGCGTTGGAACTGAGCGAATGTTTAGCTAATAACCAACATCAATCTATTAAAGAGGCGATTTCGTTTTATGAAAGAAATATGCAGCACCGGGCTGCTCTGGCAGCAAAAGAATCGCTGGAAAATGGCGAAAAAATGCACAATCAAAATGCATTAAATACAATGATCGAGTTTTTTAGTGGAAACAAAAGTGAATAGCAGCAATGGTTATTAAAATGACCCGGCAGAGTTTATTCAATTAATTTTATAGGATTATTTTTAGATTTGATTATTAAATGGAACTATACTAATCATACCTATCCAACCAAATATGGAAAATCTGCGGATTTCCAGAGCCGGTTTTTATCTGGTGAGATTCGTGCCGCATATGCCAAAGCTCATATAGAAGAACCTCTTTTTTGAAATCAACTATAGGGCAGGTGATCGCACCTGCCCTTTTTGTAGTGTTAGTTAAATTGTTTATGGTTTTACAGGTTTATAGATTACCCTCTGAATCGCGAATTTTTTCACAGGTACTGCGTTGCTGTCAAGTAGTTGGTTGAACTGGGCATTCATTACCCATATATCCTTTCCATTCATTGTTGCGGTGGAAGGGTAGGTGAAGCGGTCATTTGACAGCGTTGATGCGGATACTTTTGCACTTTTCCAGTTATCCGAAGAACTTAGCTGATAAATTTTATCACTGCCACCGTTAACCACCATATTCAGCGTGTTGTTATCCGTTAGCAGCAAGCCGTCTGCGCCAAGGAAAAATTGGTCGGTTTCGATTTTGCTGATATTTTTCGTTTTTAAATCAATTTTATAAAGTTGCCCTTTGGCACTGATGTCAACTATTAAATACCCCGCTGGATGGTACACTATTCCATTAAGACCTACGCCCTCAGTTTTAAATAAATCATCTTTTACAAAAACACTTGCTTTTCCGTCATTCCCAACTTTGTAAATGGCCCCTGCAAAGCTATCGGTCACGTATGCATTTTGCTGCGGGTCGAAAGCGAGATCATTTGGGAAGTGTTTTCCCGGAAGTAAGCCCGATAGATCAACATCAGAAAGTTTTTTTCCATTTGACAGATCAACACTAATGAGCCTTGCCATCTTTGTTCTGGTGGCCGGATTGGTATACTTACTGTAATTTGCATCGCCTACACAGGCAAAAAGCCTTTTTCCGTCAGGATGGATTTTAAGCCCGTAAGTTGATTTGAATGTGCTGTCTGCGTGAAGAATGCTATAGCTCCCTTGCGGACTGACCTTACCGATACTACCCAGCCTTGCCGAAGAAACATAGTAAAGATCTTGTATCTTGTCATAAACGATCCCTTCCGGATAGGCCTCGGCGGCCTCGAATTCTATTCTTGGTGTAGGTTCCGGTTTCATGGCTGCAATGCCGGCTATACCGATAATCCCGAGCGCTAAATAACTTATCTTTTTCATCTTAGTTTGTTTTTTTAACTGCATAAATATTTCCTGAAGCATCATCTGATATATAAATAATACCTTGTTTTGTTACCGTAATCCCGGCAGGCCTTCCAAATCGGGAATCGCCCTGTAGAAAACCAGTAAGAAAATCTTCAGCCTTTACGGCCATACCGTTTTCAAAATGAATGCGCTGAACTTTGAAACCAACCGGTTTATCCGCATTCCAGGAACCATGCCAGGCAACAAGGCCGTCTCCCGACCAGTCTGCGGGAATGTTACTTGCGCCGCGAAAAAAAGTAAAGCCAATAGGGGCCATGTGAGCCGTTAGTTCCAGAACTGAAGGCTGGGTATTTTTGACCACTTCTTCCTTAGTGTTTCCAGCCGGATCTTCACGGCTCTTATCTATTTCCCGCTTTCCGTAAGCATAGGGAAATCCATAATCTGCGCCCATTGTAATGTGGTTAACTTCTTCGGGCGGCCACTCATTTCCCTTTGCATCTCCTCCATTATCTATGCCCCAAAGCTCCCTGGTTTGTGGGTGCCAGTCGAAGCCTATCGTATTTCTAAGGCCACTGGCATATATTTTTCTGCTCCAGTTATTTGGATCAACCTGCAAAATAACAGCGGTTTCCTTGTCACTTTCCTTACAATCGTTGCATAAAGATCCTACGCTAATGTAAAGCATCCCGTCAGGCCCAAAATCCATGGTACGGTTGGGGTGCTGACCGCCATCAGGAAGGTCTTTGATCAGTGTCTCTTTTCCGTAAATATTAAGTGTTCCATCTGGTTTAACCGGATAACGACGTACTTCATTGCTATTGCAGAGGTACATCCAGTTGTCTTTCATAGTGATTCCGTGCACGCCTTTAAATTCTGCAACTACAGTTACCAGGTTTTCGAATTTCCCATCCTTGTTTTTATCTTCCAGCAGCAAAACGTCACCACCGTCTCTGCGGGTAACGTAAACATTGCCAGCTGCACTGGTATAAAGCATTCTGGGTTTCCCAAGCCCTGATGCGGCGAGACTTACCTGCCAGCCGGGAGGGGTTTTAAGTAAGCTAACCATCTCCGGCTTAAATTCCATTATCTGGGCATATTTTGTTACCGATACCGATCGCGTAACTTCTTTTGGTGGAAGTCCACGTTGCGCCTGCGCCTGCCCGGCGGAGGCCATAAGTGCAATCAAGGCAAATTGTAAAGTTCTATATTTCATATCCGTTTTTTTAACTTGAACATTCCTTTCCAGTTTTAAGTTTTGAAAAGATGATCAGATCTATAGTGCCGTTTGATTAATCATTTGGAATCATCAGGATTCGCAATAAAATTATCAGCAAGGGATGGCCGCGAAATAACACGGCAGTCATCTCCATATAGGGAAAGGCCGTGGGTTTAGAAGAAAACCAGCGTACGATTACAAAGCCTGAAATGGAAAGCCGTTGCGGGATTGGCAATACCAAAGACATAAAATGTGAACAATATCAGACCACATTTTATGCTTTGATGAATTACAAGAGTTATAGTCCTTTATAACTGGGTTAAATTACGCTGCTATTGTTCTCTGTGAATCCGTAATTGTTGTTTGCACCTCCAAGATGGGGCCGCATTGCTTTATGCATAAACACGGTCAATAAACTGCTTAACTGTGAGTGGTTTTCTTCCTAAGAATTTTTCCAAAGTATCCTCCTCCACATCCATTTCGCCTTGTGACAGCGCTACGGCCCACATGGTGAACATTCCAATATACAAATCCGGTATCCCCAAGCCTTTTAAAGTTGATTTGAATACCTCGACCGACGGGGATTGATAAGAAACATCCTTCCCGGTTGCAGTAGATAATGCAGTAGTGATGTCACCAAAAGAAACGGAACTGATATTGGTTAGCTGGTAAACCTTGTTTTCATGGCCCGCTGTGGTTAACACATAGGATGCGGCTTCTGCCAGTTCCTCACGCAGCACATAGCTGGCTTTTCCATCTTTGGCCGGGAAGAAAATAACGCCTTTTTCTGCTACCTTATCGCCGGCAAATATTGGAATCATTTCCAGGTAAATTCCATTTTGAAGGATGGTATAGTCAATTCCGCTGCTTTTCAAATAATCCTCTGACTGCACATGCGATTCTTGAAATGCAGCAATGGCGGAGTTTTTATAACCTGATTTTCTGATAAACGATGTATAAATAATGTGTTTAACACCAGCTTCCTTTGCAGCTTTGATTGCATTGATGTGTTGAGCGGTCCTGTTTTCAACCGCCTGCTTGTCATTACTGGATACCAGCATCAATTTATCCACACCCTTGAACGCCTTGATCAGTGAATCATAATTGTTATAATCTCCAACGCGTATCCGAACCCCTTTGTCTTCCAAAGCCGTCACTTTACCTGCATTTCTAACCAAAACAGAAATTTCTGAAGGGCTAATCCCTTTTTTTAACAAATGGTCAATGGCATTACCACCAAACTGACCTGTAGCACCTGTAACTAAAATCATCTTTAATATTTTAATGTTTGGCAATACTACAATTAAAGATATATAAAGTATATTTTGTATTTAAGAAATAGTGCTATACTTTTGTATACTAATAAAGCAAACCTGATGAGTAAATTTAAAGAGTTGATCGAAAGTGAAAAGAATGAGCGCTGTCCAAGAAGCTACGTATTGGCTTTAACAGACACACTGAATGTTATTAATGGTAAATGGAAACTTCCTATCATCGCGTCACTTTTACGCGACGTGGTTCGCTTTAAAGATTTGCTGGACAGGACAGAAAAGATCACCCCCCGTATGTTGTCGAAGGAACTGAAAGAATTGGAAATTAATGGTATTGTTGAACGCAAAGTATTCAATCAGACTCCTGTTCTGATCGAATATAGATTAACCGAATCCGGAAAACACCTGACTAATGTGATTGACACCATGATCGATTGGGGCGTGATGCATAGAAAATACGTCGTTCCAGGTAAACAGCTTGTCGAAGTTGATATTTAATAAGACCGGTTTTTTAAACATGATCCACACCAAGCGGGCTTCTTTTATGCATCTATAATGGCCTATAACTACTTAAGGGACTCATTTTCCCCCATCCAGCCCAAGTGGGTATGCTTAAAATCATCTGGAAACTTTAGGCCATAACCCAGCATGCGGTCAAACGATGAGTGGGCTACCAACAGGATCCCGCTAGTAATCAGTATATCTATGTGCATAAAAAAGCCGATAGCCACCAGGGTTAACGCTATTGCACGATGATGGAATAAGTTGTAGGTAAAGGCGCCTATACGAGAATTCACGAGGTAGCCCAGCATAGAAAGGTCAGGACTAAAAAATAGGAGTACCCAAACCCAAACAGGCAAACCGAGGTTGTATTCAGATAAAAAATAAATAAAAACTATAGTTATTGCAGCTTCTTCGATTTTAATGGCGAAGTCCATCACTTTTTTCGGTTTCATAACAATGATTTTTTGTTAGGCAAACATAGGCGTTAAACCGAAGGTCTCCTCTTGACAAAAATCAAGAAAGCAGTTTTCTTCGAATCCGGCTGAAGGTCTCTGGTGTCATGCCCAGCATGGAGGCCAGGTATTGCAGGGGTACCTGGTTAAAGAGTTCACGGTTCTGATCGAACAATTTCTGATAACGTTCTTCGGCTGGCATAGAGATTAGATCGAAAATGCGATTCTCTAACATTACGAAACATTTACTCATGAACAGTTTTTCAAATTCATGCCATTTGGGTATTAATTTTCCCATTGTAAGATATCCTTCGTAGTCTATTGTAAATAAACGTGTGTCTGTCAGTGCCTGTATATTGAAGCGTGAGGGGTTACGAAACATGAAACCTTGAATATCCGTGATAAAATACCCGGCTGTGCCTATCCATTGGGTAACTTCTTTTTCGGGCAAGTTAACGTATACCCTGATCATGCCGCTTTCAATAAAACTAAGCTTGTTGCAGAACTTACCTGTTCGTAAAAAGTAGCTTCCCTTTTCCAGGGTCTCGGGTCTGAATAATCCGCTCACCCGTTGGCAGTCATCCAGACTAATTCCAAAATGCTGATGGATATGGCTTTCAAGCTCGTTCATCGTAATAGTATATTAGTTAGCAGTAAAAAGTTTAAGATGGTCAATCAAAATATTGATCGACCTGCAATTTAACCAATGTTCGTACCGGTTTAAGAGCTCTAATAAACATTCATTTTGCTTTTGTAAAGCTAAGGAAATGCTTAAAATATTCAAGGAAGAAAGGATTATCCCGAGAAGCGCTTTACCAGCTTCCAGTTACGAGCAGTGTGCCAGGTAAACTCTTCAACGGAGTGAGTTAATAATTATGCGTATGTTTCTGTTGAAGGTCCTGCATAGTCAGTTTTTTTATTCATAAAATATGCTATAATTAAATTAGGTATCCGGCACCACCAGGCTACAATAAGATATGCAGTTTCAAAATTGCCGACTACTATATTTAAAATGGGTAGCCAAAGCCGTAAGGTAACTGCGGCAAAGCAGGAGGCATAGCTATAAATCATCATCTTTTGATGTTGAATCCATTTCCCTTTCATGATATTGAGATATCCCATCAAAGTTGTATAAAACCATATTATGCTTAGGCTCATGAAACCCAAAGCTGCAGCAATACCTCCCGTTGCATAAAAAGCAATATAAAAGCCAGTAAGTGCGCTGAGTAGAACAGAAATTATATAAATTTTGCCGATTTGCTTGGTTAAAGCTTTCCCATGCTATTACGGACAAAGGCTTTATCGGAGCTTTGTGAAAGCTAATTTTATTAATGCCTATTATGGGTTTACACGCATTTCAATTATTTACGGTCTTTTATTTGGAGAACATTTTCAACGTCAACGCCGCTATGTCTCCTGTTACTTTCGTCGGTGAATTACAGTCGCAGTTACTTAAACCCAGCACATAAATGTCCTCTTCCGGTATATAAACACCCATGGTCTTAAATCCGAAGATGCTGCCGCCATGTTCCCTTGTTGGGGTGCCATTTATATCTTTGATATGCCAGCCATAACCATAGGTAAATTCTTTCCCGTCATTTAATTGATATTTGCTAAACGCCTTTTTAGTTTCCGCGCCATTAAGAAGCACGTTATGGTTTAACGCATTTTGCCATTTCAGCATATCGCCCATTGTAGACATTAGTGAGCCTGAGGAGAAGGGTACACTAAAACTGATTACGGTCTTGTTCACATAACCGTAAGATTTTTTATGATAGCCATAAGCCCTTTTTCGGATCACCTTTCTATCACTCGCATACAAAGATTGATCCATCCCAACTTTTTTGAAAATGTGCCCTGTAATGAAGTCTTCGTAGGTTTCTCCGGATACTAATTCTATGATGTACCCCAACAGCACATAGCCGGAATTATCGTATTCAAACTTCTCACCAGGAGCGAAGTCAAGCGGTTCATTTTTGAAATAGTCGACCATCATTTTTGGTGTCATATCCTTTTGAGAAATGTCTGATAGCGATTTCATTTTTGTGAAATCTTTGATTCCCGATGTATGCGTCAACAAATGATGAATGGTTATCTTGTCTCCTGACGGGTAGTCCGGAATGTATTTGGAAACGGGATCATTTACATTTAATTTGCCCTGTTCCTCCAACATCAGTACCGCCACAGCTGTAAATTGCTTGGTCATCGAACCCAGTTCAAAAACATTGTCGGTGTGCAGGTTGGCATCCAATTCCAGATTAGCTTTACCAAAAGCTTTTTGATAAATGATTTTTCCTTTTTTAGCGACCATGAATACGACTCCGGGACCGGTAGGGTCATTAAACACTGTTTTTATCGCACTGTCAATCTTCGTTTCCAGGTTTTGCGCAAAGAGGTTATTAAATGAGCTACAAATAATTAGAGAAAGGATTAATAGCGTTCTAATGTGATCTTTTTTTATCATTTTTTGACTTTTAGGCTTATGACGCGCTGAAAACTAAACTGGTTACAGTAAAATGGTCTATTATGCATTTTGCAGATAATTACCGTTATCAGGGCTTAATGGCGCTGAACATAAAAAAGATAAAAGTGTTTAAGCACCTAAGTCTAGTATGATAAAAAAACAATCAGGTGATAAGTCTTCCGCTAACAATACTTTCTGTATTTTGAAATCTTTTCTTTTGATTATTTTTTATAAAAAGAGATATGGAAAAAAAATCTTGTTAATTGCCGGATTTTTAGACACTCACAAACCTCCAACCTGTCACAACTTTATTTGAAGATGGGCTCAAGAAAGGACAAAAAGATCTGGCTGCCGTTTATTTAATACCGGTCAAGGAAAAGACGCATGACTTCCTTTAGGTTAGATATAACAGAAGGATTTGGTTCTCGTGTGACAAAGTGACCCGGGCAGCTCGCTAGTTATTTAACTTAAATTATACTGTTGATTTTTCAAGTAATCTTCAGGGCAATGGCCTAAAGTTGCCTAAAACTTTACAATGACTTTAAGCACTGAACCCGCTCCCCCCGTTTTCTGTAGTAATTATTGGGGGTTTGATATTTTATTCACCATATCGTTGATTGCGTTTTCAATAATTTTTGGCTGTTCCTGGTTGATATAATGACCACTGTTTGATACAAAGATTTGTTTGCTGTCAGTTGAAAGACGTAAAAAATCATTTTGCATTTTATTCCAGGCAGTTATCATTTCCTTTTTTAATTTTTCGTCTTTGATTAAAGAATCATAGCGTTTTTCATCCGCTGCCGTTAATATATAAAGAGGAATAGAGCCAAAAGATTTTATTTTTGATGCTTGTTTTTGATGGAACTCATATGATCTTGCTCTTCCAACACAGCATCAGCACTTTTGTAAAGTAAAGCGGGCATTATTGAATTTTGATATTCGTATTGTTTACCATTTGGAAACATACTTTTGAACATTAATCTAGCGAGTCCAAAAGTATTAGCGAATTTTAAAAGACCACCTGGTAACCCCTGATTTGCCATTTTGAATAGTTCAGGCGATAAATATTTTTCATCATCGGGGCATTGACTATCAACAAATATGACACCTGAAACATCTTTAGGATATTTGTTGACAAAAAATCGGTTAAGTGTTCCTCCGAATGAATGCCCTACAAGAATGTACGGTTTTGGGGCGTTAGCCTTTTCCAGTAAAAGATGTAATTCTTTAGCAATTTCCTCACCTGATTTTGGGTTTTTACCTCTATCACTCCATAAAATTCCTGATCTATCGTATGAAACACTTGTATAAGAGGTTGGTAATTCTTGTTGAATATTATACCATTGCAGGTGTCCGGCCGGATCAAAAGCGGTTTCAAATACAACAGTTGGCCCTCCATTTCCTTTTTTATAATAATGAAGGCGATGATTTTCAACTTCTACAAAGTTTCCGTCTGGATTGATTTTTTCGGCATCATTTCGGGATTTCCATTCAAAAACAAATCCAACTATGAGTAATAATACTACTAATGTAATTAAACATAAGCCTATCCGTTTCATCCATTTGATAAAAGTTTTCATATTTTTTTAGAAGATGTTTATATTTTTGTTACACTACTTTTGAAAAAGTCAACCATCATTTTTGGCGTCATAGCGTTTTAATGTGATCTTTTTTATTTTTTGATTTTAGTTTATGACGCGCTTATACCTAACCTGGTTACCGTAAAATAGCTAAGAATGAATTATATACAGGGCTAACGTGATTATGCTAAACATCAACCGGTTTCCTTTATCATTAAGTAGATCGCGTTATCCTGCGGGTAATTGATACCCAGTGGCCCGGTAGGGGTATTATCATCTTTTTTTTCTTTTTTGCACGCCGTTATCATCAGCGAAAGCAAGAGTAGCAGCAAAGGTAATTTGTGTAATGTTTTCATAAGTTTTTTAGTTTGGAGGTTAAAGTTTAAAAGTGACACCTACATTGAGCACCGCAAGGCTCTGATAACCCAGTTCTGCAAACAGGCCGGTATTATTTGAGAAATAATACTTGCCACCCGCAAACAGGCCGAAACCAATGCCGCTGCCTGTAGTGCCGTTAAAGCCCTGGTTATCGCTCACACTGGCAACTACATAGCCAAGGCTGGCGCCGCCATAAACATCAAATTCAGGGTCGAGTTCAAGCAGTTCATTAAAGTGGTATGAACCGCGGGCACCAATGTAAAATGCATTTTCTTTAAAGCTGTAGTTTGCCCCTGGTAAGTCAACATTGTATTTAGAGGAGGCGTAGGCTGCTTGCCCGCCTATACTGATTTCGTTGGTAATCCCTTTTTCATAAGAGATACCTGGATTTACCGGTAATGATGACGAATAACCAGAACCAAAGAACGGACTACCGATACCAACACCTATATTCAGCAGATTATCGCCTTTGCTGTAAGCTTTAGCCGTGGTTTTCAATACCCTGTTAGTATTTGGGGAAATCTTACGTTTTGATTTAGACTGAGCTTGCGCCGCAACGCAAATTGCTACAAAGAAGAACATCATTAATAATTGCTTTTTCATTTTAGATAGCAGATAGATTGAATTATGGTTAAAAAATTGATTTTTCTTAGCTTAATACAGGCATTTGAAAAGGCGATCAAAAATGGGAAGCCATAGATAAAACATTTGCAATTACCCGTTTCTAGTATTCTTGATGATATTTTATATCTTCTGATGGAAATCATTTTAGAGGGTTAAATTCAGCGGGGATACTAACGAAAGGGAGATGATATTACTGGCGCAATGAAGCACCTCCTTTAGGATTAGTCATCTTCTGTTTAAAGCTTAAGCCTTACTTTCATGCTGTATTGAAATTGATTACGAACCAGCAATTTTAAAATTGCTGACGTATACTTTTGCATCTTGTTTAGTTTCAAACGGACCACTGATATAAAAATATCTGGCTGCCTGGGGCTGAAACAGCATAGTGTCTGCCAGTTTGGTGTTATCCAGATACACCGCCATTTGATTGCCGCTCACTACAAGCTTGACATGCAGTGGACGATTAGCTGTTGCCGAAAGATCAAACTTGGTGTTTGCTTCCTCCTTACTTACATCGTAGTTACCAATATTAACAGCGTCCGCATCATAATAATGCAGCTGAACAAACGCCCCGCCATTGCTGATATACTCACGGGCAGCATTATCTTTCACAAAACCAAAAGAAATTGGTGATATATCCTTAATTTGCTCTGCCTGGGCCAATATATCAAACTCAAAAGTAAAGCTCATAGGAAGAGAAACAGAGCTGTTAAGTTTATAGGTTATGTTATCCTGAAGTAATAACCATTTACCCTGTTGACCGGCAGGGCGTGCAATTGTCGCCGCGCCGTTTGTTTTAATACTGCTTGGGGTTGCGCCAATTTCGTACTTAGAGAAATCTTCGTTAAAATCTATATTTTGCGCTGACGCCTGAAATATAGAAAGACTGCTAAAAATCATAAACAGTCCGATGATAAAAAAGTATTTTTTCATAATGAAAGAGATTAAAGGTTAATGAAAAAAATCAATTATAAGGTGCTGAAAATTTCCCTTCGGTAACGTAATCGTCACCACCAACCAATTTCAGTTTACCGCAAAATGTCCCTTTTATGCCCAAGTCAGATAAGCTGGTAATAGTTACCGTGAAATTTGTACCTTCACTGGTGCCACCGTTGTAACCAGAGGTACTCACGATCTTTCCATCTTTCATGTTCTGTATATAATATTTACCATGCAGCGATAGGGCCGTGGTTCCAGAAACAGTGTATATCTTTTCCTTTGCTCCGTCCGGAAGTGTCAGATCGATGCCGAATCCTTTGATCATATCTCGCTTTTCCCATCCGCCGATCACCACGAAATGTACGGTATCGGTAGTAGGTTTATCATTGGCATTCACACCGTAATTAAACTCACAATACTTACCGTTTAGCTTACAGGTAAGGTATTTTTTGTCGTCTCCGGTAGCTTCTCCGCCATTCTTACTACAGGCAGATAACCCGAGCATCACCAGAACAAGTATGGCCATGCAACCATAAAGCACGCTGGATTTTGTCTTTTTCGTCGTAATTGAAATTGATTGATTAAACATCTGCTGAAGCTTGATTTGCTCCTGCCTCAGCAGATTTTTGGTGTACAAGCCGTTCCACCATGCATTGATGAAGATTTATTTAAGTTTAACAGAGATCTCGCCATCGTCCATACCGTCGATATTTTTTTCAGCGAATACATCAGGAGACGCTTTTTGCAAGGCTTTGAGAATATCGGAAGTAGAGCCTGCATGGTATATCGTGATCAAAGATCCTGAAGCACTGAATTTCATTTTAGTGCTTTCAATACCTTTAACAGTTTGAAGTTTCTCATTCAGATTTTTTAGCGTTGTAAAGTCAACGCCGATAAGTTTCACCGTCGTTTTAGCAGCTGAGGTGTTACCATCTTTCTTTTTACCGAATAATCCCATTATTTTGTCACCGGTGCTTTTTGTACGGTCTGTTGTACGGCCAACCCGATCTGCTTTGTCGGTTGCCCTGTCAATTTTGTCCAGAATAGCTTGTGCCCGGGTCGTTGTGAAGCTGAATAATATCAGGCCTGCACAAATGATCATGATCTTTTTCATAGTTTATTTTGATTATTGATATATAGAAAGCAAAACTATCCCTTGGTTATTGAATATAAAATCCCCTGATCGGTGGTTTTTTTTCTACTGATTTTTAGGTATTTTAATGTGATAAGTATCAAGACTTTAGGTACTTTAAATTTTTAGGCGGATATTTGAAATTACTTGCCGGACTATTTCGCCTGTTGCTGATAAACGTATTTTAGTTTCAATGAAGAAAATATATCTGATCCCAATTTGCCTGCTCATGGCCTTGCGTGTTTTTGCGCAGCAACAAATCCCGCTAAATGAAAAGCGGCACCTGGACAGCTTGGATAAGGTTCTGCACACAAATAACCCTGACAGTGCAAAAGCGAGTGCCAGTTTTCAGTTGGTAGAATACTGGAAATTTAAGGACACGGTAAAAAGCAAGATTTATTTACTGCAAGGTAAAAAGCTCGCCGCCAAATATCCGTATTTCAGCGCCCTCTCGCATTTTTATGAAGGGCAGTACTATTTTAACTGGAACACGGTCAAAGCGGCTGTAGCATTTAAAAAAGCGGAGGAGGCATTATCGGCGTTTCATACACCAAAAGCGTATGGCAGGCGTGCAGCAGCCTGGTTCAATTATGCTTTAATGAATAAGAATAGTAAAGGATACGAGTTTGTAACTCATATCATTCTTGAAAAAGCACTGCCCCTTGCTGAAAAAGCGGGCGATAAAGTGATGTTTGCGCATTTTTATACCCAGCTCGCTACGCTGCTGATGAACAATTACCAGTTCGCTAAGGCAGCCTTATATAATCAAAAGGCAATCGAACTGCTGCATAACGAAGACCCGCATTCGACCAATCTCTTGTTTGCGTACCTAAGTGGCGTAAGCATTTATTGTTATGATGAAAAACCCGAACAAGGAAAGCCTCTACTACAAAAGGCAAAATTATTGTTAATGCCATATCCCGAATCTGTTAATTATCCTTTGTATTATTATAACGAAGCTTTATACTATACAACCATTGAAGCATTTGATCAGGCTCTGGCAAGTGCCGATAAGGGAACTGTTTTAGCTAAGAAGTACAATCAAAAGCAGTTGTACCAGCAATTTTTTTTTAGAAAATACGAGGTTTATGTTCGGCAAAAGGCTTACAACAAAGCCAGGGTAATATTGCTGGATATTGTTAAGGATGGAACGCTCATGGCAACCGTTAATGACAGGGCGGCTATCTATGCCGAACTGGCTAAAACCAGCAAAAACCTGAACGATTATAAAGAAGCTTATTCCTGGCTGACCAAGTATCAGACCCTAACAGATAGCATCAATAAAAGCCAAAGCACAGTTAAGATCAACGAACTGGAAACTAAATACCGAACGGCACAAAACCAGCAAAAGATCGCTGCCTTACAGGCGCAGAACAAACAGGCTGCGTTAAAAGCAAAAAATGAGCATTTGTACAACTGGTTACTGGGTATTGGGTGTTTATCGTTGCTCATTATGCTCGGATTGGCTGTCCTTAATGCTAAAAATAACAAAAAGCTGTCTGCCCAAAAGGAGATCAACTACCGGCAACAACTCCGTGACCTGGAACAAAAGCAGCAATTAAAAGTGACGCAGGCGATGCTGGATGGCGAAGAGCATGAACGGGAACGCGTTGCCCGCGACCTGCATGATGGCCTGGGCGGCATGCTGGCCGGCGTGAAAATTGGTTTGTCAGGCTGGTCGAACACGAATGCAGGTATAGCAGAAGATAAAGACCTGCATCGAATCATTGGCCAACTGGATAGTTCCGTTAGCGAGTTAAGACGTATCGCCCGTAACCTGTTGCCCGAAACGTTGCTGAAGTTTGGCCTGGAGATAGCTTTGAAAGATCTTTGTGAATTTTACATGCGTGACGGTTTGCATATAGACTTCCAGCCCTTAAATATCGAGAAAAACATTCCTTTGAGCATACAGTTAAACATATATCGGATCGTACAGGAACTGATGTCCAATGCAGTTAAACATGCCCGCGCAAAGAACCTCATGCTGCAATGCAGCCAGAATAACTATGTCTTTTTTATCACCTTTGAGGATGACGGCCACGGTTTTGACACCGCCGTACTGGAAAACAAGAAAGGTATGGGCTTAGATAACCTGAAAAACAGGATCATGTTTTTAAAAGGAAAGTTCGAGCTAAAATCTGTGATCAGCGAGGGAACTACCATTAATATAGAACTTAATACAAACGTCGATGGCTAAATTATTAACCGCTATAGTTGACGATCATCCAATTGTGATCGAAGGATTAAAGGTTCTGCTTCAGAATGAGGAAAACCTGCAACTTGTTGGCGGTTTCTGTAATGGCTCGGCTATTTTGTCTTACATCAGCACCAATCAAGTTGACCTTATTCTCCTCGATATTACTTTGCCCGATATTAATGGCATTGAGCTGTGTCAACAAATAAAAGATATATCGATTGCAACTGTCGTCCTCATCTTAAGCAACCATACCGAAAGGAGTATTATTATGCAGACGATTCAAAACGGAGCGAGCGGTTATTTGCTTAAAAACAGTTCGGTTGATGAATTACGGCATTGCATCTCAGAAGCCGTGAAAGGCAACATCTGCTACAGTAAAGAGGTAATGGAAATTATCAGCCGGCCCTCTAAAAATCACATACAGGATATGCCGCGCCTTACTCGCCGGGAAAAGGAAATACTGGCCCTAATCGCAGCAGGTAAAACCAGTCAGGTGATCGGCCAGGAATTATTTCTGAGCCCGCTTACCATTGATACGCACCGTAAAAACCTGATCCAGAAATTTGGTGTGAAAAATGTTGCTGAACTGATCATGACTGCTACACAACAGCAAATACTTTAGACTAATCGGACATTCTGTTACCGATTATTCCGCCTATCTCCAGCTGTTTTTTATCAATTGATAACTTCAGATAGGGCTTTCAGCTGAAAGTCAACCTTTTCGTTCCTATGATCGCAAAAAAGGTAGTTTTTCTGTTCATCCGTGTTGGACAACTAGGAGGATATGAACAGGATCAATATCGACCAGATACTCATGTGATAAATAATCGGAATATTAACGGTTTCAGCTTTCGTTCCACCTGTAAAAGATGCTACCGGTTACTTCCGATGACCGGCAGCCTAATTATTGCTGCTCATTCCTGATCTGAACCAGTTCTAAAGATAATCTGAAATTAAACGGTCAAAGATTACTTCTAAGCAAATTGCATCTTCCCTTTTAATGACATTTTTTGTTAAAATATTTTAACTATTGTATGATTTAAATTAATGATTATATATTTGCGTAACCAATTACGTAATTAATGAATAATCAATTTTTTAATAAGGTGGGCATAAAAGCCATAGGGAGCAGGCTAAGAATGCTTACCGAAAAAATTACTTACAATGCTGCGGGCATTTATAAACTATACGGCATAGAAATGCAGCCAAAATGGTTTCCGGTGTTCTATTCCCTGTCTCACGGTGAAGAAAAGACCATAACAGGAATCGCTGCTGAAATTGGACATTCTCATCCTTCTGTGAGCAAAATTGTAAGCGAAATGATTAAATCGGGGATTGTTATCGAGAAAAAAGATGCCGCTGACGGAAGGCGAAACATGGTGAGCCTTTCTGAAAGAGGAATTGGCTATGCAGAAAAAATCCAGGATCAATATACCGATTTGGAGCAGGCTATTGAAGCGGTCAACTCTCAGGCAACACATGACCTTTGGAAGGCCATAGAAGAGTGGGAATTCCTGCTCGAACAAAAATCTCTATTACGTAGAGTGACTGAAGAAAAAAAGCACCGGGAAAGTAGGGATGTGCAAATTGTGGACTATGAACCGCAATATGCAGCGGCATTCAGGTCGCTGAATGAAGAATGGATCTCCTCATATTTTAAGATGGAGGAGGCAGACTATAGGTCATTGGATGATCCGGAAGGCTACATCATGAAAAAAGGAGGGGATATTCTTGTCGCCCTATATCAGGATCAACCTGTTGGAGTTTGCGCACTGATCAGAATGAACGATGGCGAATATGAATTTGAACTTGCTAAAATGGCCGTTTCCCCTTTCGCTCAAGGTAAGAATATCGGCTGGCTGCTTGGCCAGGCAGCGCTCGACAGGGCCAGAAAACTGGGCGGGAAAAAGATATACCTGGAAAGTAACACCATATTAAAGCCGGCGATTAATCTTTATCATAAACTTGGATTTCAAAAAGTTGTAGGCCATTCCACTCCTTATGAAAGGTGCAACATTCAAATGGACTGTGATATTAGTAAGAGGGATAATAATAGAATATAGTTAATAAAATAAATCATCAAGATGTATGAAAATAAGATAGCCGTTGTGATATTAAACGATCTGGCCCACTGGCAAAAATTAAATGTTACCGCTTTCCTGGCAGGTTCAGTCGCAATAGCATTTCCCGAAACACATGGTGCGCCACTTGTTAGTGCATCTGGTACGCAATACTTACCCTTTCTTAAGCATCCGGTGTTGATTTACGCAGCCGATACAGACGAGCAGATAAAAAGGGCGTTCAACAGGGCAACGGATAGGGAGTTGCATATTGGTGTTTATACAAAAGGACTTTTCGCAACAAAAAACGAGGAAGGAAATTTAACAGAGATCGCCCAACACATAGACTCTGAATTGGATTTGGCAGGAATTATTATCTATGGGGAGAATAGAAAAGTTGATAAAGCCATTGACAAACTCAAGTTCCATTCTTAGACTGTTAGCCACGTTATATTATCCTCAAGTTAAGTCGGCTGATATCACACAATGATGTAAAGTCTGAATAGTGAAATAATGAGCAGTAATTTTGTAAATTTCCAACAATTGACATCGCTAAAATTTATGTTATATGAAAAAACCGATCAATAACCCGTTCATTCTTGCACTTAAGGCTCGCAACCTCACAGTAGAAATTCATCACCATTCGGCTTATCAGATCGTACTGTCGAACGACACTCCATTTAATTCAACCATCAGCGGAGTACTTCACGAGGGCATCCATGGTTTTTTAATAAAACCTCATGTTACACATTTTTGCGTGGCTGAAAATGGAACGTTGAATGTTTTAAACATAGAACCCTATTCCACTATTGGTTTGGAACTGGCAAGCAGATTTAAAGAAGATCAAGAGTATATTGTTTTCGATACACCACCGGAAACAAATTCCTTCTTTCAGACACCCCGTGACAGTTTAGATATTATCAAAATAGTTGATGCCTTACTGCATAATTTACCGTCAATTGAATATGATGAAAGAGTTACCAAAATAGTTGAATACATTAAAGCTAATTACTTCCAGTCAGATATCACACCACAAACATTTGCCGACATTGTTTTTCTTTCTCCATCTCGTTTAGCGTCCCTTTTTAAGGAACAAACCGGAAGCAGCTTATCTAAATATTTATTATGGACCAGGTTGCGCCAGGCTATTTATCTCACACTTTCGGACAAAGACAGAAGCCTTACTGATATTGCCTACGACACCGGTTTTTATGACCTTCCACAATTTAATAAATATATGTACGAAATGTTTGGAATGCCTCCTAAGGCCTTAAAACACAATAGCGATCTGATCCAGATTTATTAATCTTGTTTATCTAATTTGTTTTTAGTTAAACAAACCGTTAGATTACTAAAGGCACCTCAATTGTAGGTGCCTTTATCATTTATAGCATGTCCTATCTTAAAATGCCAAATATCGGGCTTTCATTAAAAATCAAGTCCCAAGGCATAATAGTGATTTGATACAAGTTTGCTGGTGAGCTTGTTCGCAACTTTGTGATATCAATTTAAACAATTAAAAATTAATATCATGAAAGCAATAGCATATCAAGAATTCGGAACCACAGCTGTTTTACAAACTGTTGAACAAACAAAACCTACCATTAAAGCAGATCAGGTACTGGTCAGAGTAAAAGCATTTTCTATTAATCCCATGGATTGGAAAATAAGGAAAGGAGAAATGACCCTAATGTCTGGCTCAAAATTCCCAAAGTTGACAGGTGCAGACTTTGCGGGTATTATTGAAGAAATCGGGACTTCTGTAATCGGCATAAAAAAAGGAGATGAAGTTTTTGGAGTAGTAAAAAACATGATGAAGGAAGGTGCATCAGCCGAATATGTTGCCATAACCTCTTCCTTGGTCTGGAAAAAGCCTGCTAACATCAGCTTTGCCCAAGCTGCCTCAATTCCTGTAGTTGGAACTGCAGCCGTTACGGCATTAGAGAAAATGGGTAACATCGGTTCGCAAACTAACATTTTGGTAAATGGCGCTACCGGAGGTTTCGGTATGTTTTTACTTCAATTATTAAAACAACGGGGTGCTCAGGTAACAGCAGTTGCCAGCACAAAGGGAGCAGAATTTGCAAAAAAATGGGGCGCAAATTCCGTGATAGATTATACAAAAGAAGATGTGCTTTCTCAAAAAGCCACTTATGACATCGTTATTGATTTATCAGGCAAAATGGGTTATAAAACAGCCAAGCAAGTAATGAAGCCCAAAGCCAGGTTTCTAAACCCGACACCGAAGCCAATCGAAATTCCCATCTCGTTTTTTAGCAATTTATTTACGTCTAAAAAGCACATCATAGTACTGTCAAGTCCGTCTACCAAATACACAGACGTTTTGCTAAGTGCGGTAAAGAATGGCTTACAGATTGAAGTCAACAAAGTATTTCCATTTGCCCAATACAAGGAAGCATACGACTATGCTGAGCAGGGCGGATACATCGGAAAAGTTGTCGTAGAAATTAATTAAAATTTCCGAAAAGTGTTGCTTAACATTCTTTGCTACTCCTAATCATTTATATAATCGAAAATCATGTTAACGAAAATAGAAAATACCATAAAATATGGTAAACAGCATGGCGGCTTTGGAATACAAATTTTATATCCAGGACTCATCCGACCTGAATTGGACGATACTGGTTTTTCCACAATCGGAAGAATAGACCACGCCCGGATCACACCAGGAACGCTGATCCCAATGCATCCGCACAGGAATGATGAGATCATTACCTACTTAAGAAGCGGCAAAGTCAAACATCTGGACTCTGAAAAGCATACAGACACCATCTCAAACCGGAGACTGATGGTGATGAATGCAGGGGTAAACTTTTATCACGAAGAAAAAGTGTTAGAAGAAGGTGGTGTTTTAGAAGGACTACAGATATTCATCAGGCCGGAAACAGCTGGTTTGGTTCCACAAGTTCAGTTTTATCAATTGCCTGAAACTTACAGTGACAACCATTGGCGAAAAATGGCGGGAAAAGGCGACGATTACCCGCTGCAAATAAGAAGCAATACCTGGTTGATGGATCTGCGATTAGAAAAGGACGCAGAAATCACCCTACCCGAAGCGCCATCAGAAAATGCGGTCTTCCTGTTTTATGTATTTAACGGAAAAATAAGCGTCAATGAAACTATGGCGCTTGTTACCGGGGAAAGTGTGCTGGTTGAAATGGAAAATCCAACCTTCCGGGCAACTGAAACAACTGATATTGTGCTGTTCATTACCCAAACAAACGCCGTTCATTTTGACGGCGGAATGTACAGCGGTAATCTCCACTGATATCAGCTGCAACCACTATGAGAACAGTGATCTGATACAAGTTTCACTTTTAAAATCAGAACATCTTTGTATAGTAATTAATTGACAACAATTTAAAAATAACAAAATGAAAAAGAAAATAGTAGTACTCGGAGCCACTGGAACTATTGGCAGCAAAATTTCTGAAAATCTTATCAATGACGGGCATCAGGTGACGTTAATAGCGAGACACACCGAAAAGTTAGAAAAATACCGCAGCATGGGTGCAGAGATCATCGCAGGAGATATCACCGATATGGAAACGCTGATAAATGCCTTTGCAACTGCCGATAGCGCCTTTATTTTATTACCTGATAACGTAAAAGCAGAAAACACCAGGGCTTATCAACGGGAGGTAACAAGCACCTTAATCGAAGCCATTGAAAAGTCGGGCATTAAATACATTGTAAATATGAGCAGTGTTGGCTCTCATATGCACGAAGGCAATGGCATGATGGGTGGCACCGGTGAACAGGAAGTAAGGTTAAATCAACTAAAGGATGTAAATGTGTTACATATCCGTTCGGCTTACTTCATGGAAAACTTCTTAAGAATTATCGGGCTCGTTAAAAACAAGGGACTCAACGGAACAGCAGCAGACGGTGATCATGCTATACCAATGGTTGCTACGCAGGATGTAGCTAAAGTTGCAGCAGCACATTTATCAAATCTTGATTTTACGGGTAAAAGTGTCCATGCGGTAATGGGTCCCAGGGATTATACCTACAGAGAATTCACCAATATCATTGGCAAAGCGATCGGCAACCCTGAATTACCTTATGTACAAATTCCCGTAGCGCAGGCAAAACAAGTGTTCTTAGGCAATGGTTTTGCAGAAGACTTTGTAGATAATCTGTTAGGTATGGCGGTTGCCATCAAATCCGGCATGATGAATTATCAAAAAAGAGATGATTCAACTACTACACCTACAACAGCAGAAGATTTTGTAACTGAGGTTTACCTGCCCCTCTACAATAACCAATAAGGATAAAATCCATTGGCTGTTTAAACATTATCCAGCCAGGTAGAATTAATTCATCCTAATCTTAAAAAAAACAGTGGTTTGATACAAGTTTCTCATCTGTTATAGAGGCATCTTTATATCATACAAAACGGAGCAAAAAATTATAAATATCATGAAATTATTAGCAAAAATACAGTTAGGAAATCTGGCATTGAAGAACAAAATGGCCATGTCTGCCATGACAAGAAGCCGTGCAGACATTAACGGAATCGTTGGCGATTTAACCGTTCAATACTATACGCAAAGAGTGAGTGCCGGTCTGATCTTTACCGAAGCCATCAGAATAAGTGAGGAAGCAACCGGTAGCCCACTTACGCCTGGCATTTACACGGCCGAGCAAATCGAGGCATGGAAAAAAGTTACCAAATCGGTACACGATAACGGAGGTGTCATTATCGCCCAGCTCTGGCACACAGGCCGTGCAGGGCATTCCATTGACCGGAATGATAAATTGCCTCTTGCGCCTTCACCTATAGCTATACGAGGCATGCAGCATTTCACTTCCCAGGGCTTAAAGGATTACGAAACTCCCCGTGAGATTACAATTGCCGAAATACAGCAAACTGTAAAAGACTATGGACAGGCTGCCAAAAATGCCATTGAAGCGGGTTTTGATGGGGTAGAACTTCATGCTGCAAATGGTTATTTACCGAGTCAGTTCCTGGCAGAAAGTGCGAACCAAAGAACAGATGAATATGGTGGCAGCGTTCCCAACAAAGTGCGTTTTGTACTGGAGGTAATGCAAGAACTGATCAGCACAGTTGGCGGGGATAAAGTAGGGATTAAAATTTCACCATTTCATCCGTATGGCGATATGGTGGTGGATAACCCTGTTGATACCTACACCTACCTGGTTGAAGAGCTGAACAAATTGGATTTTACCTATGTAGAATTAATGAAGCGCAGCCCGTACTTCCCTTCGCCTGCTCACTATCCTGCGGATGATGAAATCGCATTGTTCGGCAGCATGATCCAGCAAACGGTTATTGCCAATGCAGGCTATGATAAAGCTTCTGCCGAAGCAGAACTTGAAAAAGGTATAGCGGGGCTAGTCTCCTTTGGTACACTGTTTTTAGCAAATCCCGATTTGCCAGAACGCTTTGAAAAAGGTGCAACACTTAACGAACCGGACAAGGCAACCATGTTTGGTGGGGGAGAACAAGGCTACACTGATTATCCATTTCTGAATAGTTAACTAAATATCCAACGCAAATTATTATTCAAACAATAAACATGGAAAATAACTTAAGGCAAACAATTAAGAGTCATGTAAAATCGGAGGAAGTTTTGATTTTACTTTTAAAGATGATAAGATTGAATATTTGAAAACAGATTTGATTTAAAGGATAGAAACCTTCTTGATAAAAATCAAGAAGGTTTTCATTGCTTAATTATTGATTTTTTAATTTTTCTGAACCCATCTCAGCTTTCACTTTTTCACGATGCTGCATTCCCCATTTCGTCATTGCTCCCACAACTTCTTCTAAAGTATCGCTGTACGGTAATAGTTCGTATTCAATGCTAACAGGATAACCGCTTTCTACTTTTTTGATGATAAAACCATTCATTTCCAGCTCCTTCAATTCGCTAGAAAGTACTCTTGCAGAAATTCCGCTAACTTGACGTTGGATTTCTGTAAACCGCTTATTTCCTCTTGCCATTGCGATGATAATCATTAGTTTCCATTTTCCTCCAATAGCATATAATGCATCAGAAACTGCCATCAAAACCTTATGACAATCTTCGGTAAATGCCTTATTATCTAACTGATTTTCTTTTGATTCTATCATAATTGCGTTTTATGTTAGTAGATAACCTTTAGGTAACGACTAATAAAAGGTAAGCAAATATAATATAATTTTGTCCAACAATAATTACAGAAAGTAATTTTTTAAATTAATTAAAAGGCAACATTATGACACTCGAAATTTTAAAAACAAAAAAAGAATTAAGAAACCTGATTGATGATTACGCTTACCTAAGTGACGAATGGAAAATATCCGACGTTATGGATTTATTCACTCCCGATGTGACATATAAGGTTTATATGGGCGGAAATTTAGTGAGCAATATTTCGGGACGAGAGACGATGGAAAAAGAATTCAATGATCATGCGTCAAAAGTAAAAACGTATTTTACCTTAAACGGACAACACACGGTGAAAATTGATGGCGAAACTGCTTCCGGTGTATCTTACAGTCAGATAAAAATGATCAGAGAAATTGAAGGCAAAGATATTTTAACGGATTACAGTGTGAAATATGATGACCAATATATTTTTCAAAATGAAAAATGGCACATTAAAGAACGTATTGCCCATTTTCTTATTGTAGAATCGAGAACGCTTTAAGATAATCTGAAGACAAAAACATAGGGACATTTTATAAGCGCCCTATGTTTAAATTAATTACCTGTTTTCAAAATTCTCATCGAAATTGCCATCGGTTTTTCTCCCGTATGTAATCATCCCGGTAACAGCCACAATAGTGGTCTTCATTTTTTCTCCATCCTCGTTAGCGGTCAAAGTAACCAAACAATAACACGTCCCGGCAGCGTTATCACCATCTGTGAAGTACAACTATCCTTCAATATAATTTTCCGGTTCATAGGTTACTCTTGCAAAGTTTCTGGTTAGCAATTCAGTTTCTATTACCCTTCCACCTTCGAACTTGAGGATTTTCTCCCGCCATATTTCATTTTTTCGATAAAACTGATGGTCTATTTTCAGAAACTGATGATCTTTTTCTATTACATGATAAGTGTAATCAAGTTCTTCATTGATGCGCAATTCACCTTCCAAACATTTTTCTGTAAACCACAAATTAACCTGAAAAGTCTGTTCGGTATGGTTGGTAAACTGATAATCCCGATAATTATAAAAAACTGTTGCCCCGCTTCCGAATGGCAAAACCCGACCATCATCTGGAAATGGATCGAAAGAATGGTGATAACGTTCTGTAACTGTTAGCGGACTATGAATTACCAACCAATGTATCAGATTAGAAATCTGACAAATTCCACCGCCAATACCTGCCCTGGCTTCGCCAAATGACAATTCCATTCCGGGTAAATAACCTTTATTTTTAGTGGGCAAACCAACCAGTTTGCAAAAGGAAAAAGTTTCGCCTGGTTTAATCAAAATGCCATCAATGTTTTTAACTGCGATTTTTAAATTGGTAACCTTGTTGATTTGAAGTTGTGCATTATTATCGCCCAGCTTTTTCAATAAGACGGATTGATGTTTTTTTATCCTGTTGGATAGTTTATTTATAGAACGGGTTTTTGCATATTTTTTGCCATCCGTGTACCACTCCGTTATACGTTTTAATCGTCTTGTCCAAACGGCTAAGAAATAGAGTATGGGATGGCGTTGACTTAAAAGTTTTCTAGGTTTCAAATTAGCTTTTCTTTTTATAGCTCTTAACTTTTACCGATTGTCCATTTTCAATTTTATATTCATCGTAATGCGTATATTCATCGTTTTCGTAAACCTTTTCTTCTTTAGTGCGGAGGAGCCTTCCATTTTGCCATTTATAATAAGTTGTTCCCTCGTTTCCGCTACCATCGGCATCATATTTATAAACCTCCTTTTTAATTGGATTAAAGAATAAAACGCCCAATTCGTTTAAGGTTTTGTTTTTAAGGAAGCCTCTAGATTTTATATCGTGGAGGAAATAAATGAAGTTGTAATCGTTTTTAGCCCTGTCTGGATAGTAAATGGGTATTTTGATATCCAGGAAACCATCAAAATTAACATCTTCCAATTCTATTTCATCCTTAACCAAATCATATTTATCGAATTCGCCAAGCGACCAACGAGCACTTTTATTTACATTGATGCGTACAGAAAGCAGGTTATCATATTTCGAAGCACTTTCTGTTATATTCTCATAATTGGCTTTGTTTTTAACCATAATAAACTCAAAGCCTAACGGATTGAAAGCCGTTAAATTTTCCCGGCACTTTAGTTTTACAGTCAATGCGTTTTCTGCATTTGGTGTTTTTGTGCCCCAGGTACCGGCTAATGAAGTTTGCGCAACATAAGCCATTCTGAAATATCCTGTATTATCTAATCTGCCCTTTTTAGCATTGTGTGTACGTTCGGTAAGGCGTAATTCGCCATCTTTTAATGTTCCTTCTAAATAAATACGATTATCGCGTCCGCTTTTAATATAATAGTATTCACCAGAAATGCTATCGTTATAATTGTTTAGATTAAGCTTCATCTCTATCGGATAACCGCCAATATTGCCTGTAAAATTTATTATGGATGTTACTTTGGCCTTTTGCGCATAAGTCTGACTAAACAATAACAAAGAAAATACGATGAGAACTATTTTTTTCATCGATAAATATACAAATTGATAAGACTCGAAAAAAGCAGGATTCGGCAAATATTTAATCAGCTCATTACTAATTTTCTTTTAAATTATTGGTTCCGATTGGATTACTCGCTCCTTTGAAGCTTTCTTACCAACCGTTTTTCGTTTCAATCTTTACTTAGTTGCTTGACTTTATCTAACCAATCGATAAGTTGTTCTTCCTAATCATCCGGATACGAACCAGATATCTTGTTCATTAGAGTAAGTAATTGACTAAATTTTTGCAGTCGTTCGATAATGATACTAAAGGCGTTTTCAATATCTAATTAAAATTTCAGCTCTATTTTTTTTCCGTTATAAGAAATTTCTTTTGTAGGGTTTACATGCTTATCTTTTAGCTTTTGGTTCGGGTTAATTACATTAATATTAAATTTTCTGGTTGTCAGCATACCTGAAAAGTTTCCTTCCCGCGCTTGGATGTGAAGCGTTTTAAGCCTGTCGTCCCATTTAAAAGTTATGGTAGAATATTTGCCTTTTTCGTAGTTATAGTTATCGTTCTCATCCTCGTAAAGCACAAATTCTCCATCTGTTCCCGGGTAAACGCGTATTTCAAGATTATCCCACCTTTTTTCTGTTGAATATTGTACTTTCGGACCAAACGGAATGATGGATCCCGATTTTACAAAAAGCGGAACAATATCTATCGGCGTTTCTGTAATTGCTACTTGTCCACCCTGGAGGTATTCGTTAGTCCAGAAGTTATACCAATTAGATCCCTCTGGCAAGTAAACCGGCCATGTCTTTGCTTTATATTTTGTAACCGGGGCAACTAAAATTGAACGTCCGAACAGATACTCGTTTCCTATTTCGTGCGTTTTAGCGTCTTTGGCAAAATCCATCATCAAAGGACGCATGAATGTACCGTCATTATGGCTTACATCCCAGGAGGTACTGTAAATGTAGGGGAGGAGTTTGTATCGTAAATTAATGAATTTTTCTTGTGCATCGAAACACCAGGTTCCACGATCGCCAAAGTTCCAGATTTCACGGGGAAGATCTGTTCCATGGGAGCGCATCATCGGACTAAAAGTTCCGAACTGCATCCAACGGACATATAACTCCTGAAACTCTGGGTTCTTATTACCTCCGCCATCTTTCCATCTCCCTGCGAAAAAACCACCAATATCGCTGTTCCAGTTTGGAATTCCCATTAAGGTGTAATTCAGTGCAGCAGGAATCTGTTTTTCAAGCATATCCCATGTTGAACCTACATCGCCGCTCCAGGTATTGGAGCCATAGCGTTGTTGACCAATAAAGCCAGACCTGGTTAAAATTACGCCACGTTTATTGTCGTTCACCGCGCGTTGATGAGTTGCAATGCCCTTATTATGCATTAAACTATATGCATTTTTTACACTGCCGTAGCTGCCTAAATAAGTGGGGAGATTAAAGTCTGTCTTTTTGATGTTTATATGGTCGGGCTCAGTTGAATCCAGCCACCAGCCATCATTTCCAATATAGCTAAAAATGCCTTTGTTTAGATAACGCCAGTAAATATCCAGCGCTTCTGGGTTAAATACGTCGTAAGGCCTTGCTCCGCTATTTGGAGGCCAGGTATCAAAATTGATGATCATTTTTTTGCTGTCGAATTCTTTGCGCTGTTCAGTTTTTGGTCCAAATCCCGGCCAGGTTACAATTAATAGTTTTGCATTAAGCTGATGTATCTCATTAACCCACTTTTTTGGATCAGGAAATCTTTCTGCATCAAAAAGCTGCGAATTCCACGCACTATCAGATTTGTTATATTCCGGCCAGTAGCGCCAATCCTGTATAACAACATCCAAAGGCACTTTCAGTTCACGGTACTTTTTTAGCACGCTTAAACTTTCGTCTTGTGTATGGTAGCGTTCTTTACTCTGGAAAAAACCATAAGCCCACAAAGGCAACATTGGCGCTTTTCCGGTAAGGTCACGCACTTGCGAGATCACACCATCTGCATGCTTTCCATACATAAAATAATAATCAGAACAATGTCCCAATCCTTCAAAAGATAATTCCTGCGGATTATCTTTAAATTCTGAGATGGAATAATTGTCCCAGAATACGGCATACCCTTTAATGGATTGAAAATAAGGTGAATAGGTAGACATGTTTTCATTTTGCATGTGATGAGAAGAATTGCGGCGATTAAACTTATTATCCAATACTTGTCCTATGCCATAAATCGCTTCCTTTTTATCTAGTAAAAAACCATTTCTCACTTTGTACAAGTTAGTTCCTGCATCCTCTACCAACGAAAATTGAGTTCCGTAATCTTTATCTTTGAGTAATAGATTACCTGATGAATCATAGAAAATAATGCCGCCCGTTTCAGGATTTACCTCCACTTGTACCTCACTGCTCTTCACCAGGCTATTTTTTCCTTTTTTTGAAAAGGTCACCACCGTAGGCTGTGCAGTTTTAACTACCGAAAGACTTTTTTTAGTATAGGGGATGCCAGCAGGGGTTTTGAATATCCGAATAATATTGTTAGAATAAAATTCGATTTGAATATCCAATTTCTGCGCTGAAAATTTTAATCCCTGTTTGGTTTGCTGGACTACTTGTGCGCTTCCCCTGGCGGATACCATTAATAATGCAATGGCGAACATCAACATGGTTCTATTGTGAAATGTCATAATTATGATATTGAAGTACGCAAAAATACGCCAGAGCAACTTCAGATAGATAATAATCACGTTGAAACAAATAGCAATCAGGTTGATTTTTTTGCTTTTTCTGCGTATTCTGAAGGTTTGCAGCCGTATACTTCCTGAAAACATTTGCTGAAATAACTGGCACTGCTAAAACCTACTTTTTCAGTAATTTCAGAAATGCTGAACGTTCCGTCAAGTAGCAAAGATGCCGCTTTTTCAAGCCTGATATTCCGAATAAATAGCGACGGAGATTTATCCAGTAAGGTAATTAATTTACGATATAGGCCGGTTCGGTCCATGTTAAGATCGCGGCTAAGCTGCACTACAGAATAGTTTGGCACTTCAAGATTTTTTTCAACCTGTTCCATTGCTCTTGCCAGAAATATGGCCTCAGCCTTGTTATGGTAATTGGTGTCTTCTTCAAGTATAATACCTGGACGTGGCTGAACGTGATCACTTCCTTTTTCCGTCTGCAGGATATTTTGCTGTTCAACCAAATTCCGGATTCTGAGTAATAAAATTTGTTCCCGGTGATTTTGGCTGAGTTTTTTTGTAGTTAATTTTACATAGATGGATATAACAGTTAGAACTATAAAAATACCTAAGGTAGTAAACATGATGTAGGACGTATTTGTTTTCCACCACGGAGGAAGAATACTTAGGTATATTTCGGTAACAGGTCCATCCCAAATTCGATTGTTTGAAGCCATCACCCTAAGTTTGTAATTGCCGGGAGGAAGGTTCGTATAAGATGCTTCGAGAATACCAGCCGTAGTTAACCTTTCATTTTCCTGCCCGCTTGATGTTTCTTTCCAGCCTCTATCGATGCCTTCCAGCTGGTACCGGTAATAGGTTTGGGTTGGATTTTGATAGTTTAGGGCAGAAAACTCGAACGAAACGAAATTTTGATCATAAGAAAGTTCGATGGATTTGGTGTAGGGTGTACTTTCTTTCAAAATGATGCGTTTATCGTATTTGTTTCCTGTTTCGATCTTTTCTCCTCTTAAAAAAAGATTTATCAATATTGCTTTCAGGGGCTGCTTGTTGGGTTTAACAGAATTAAAGTTCAAAACGCTAAAGCCGTTGATCCCTCCGAAATAGAGTGTACCGTCGGTTGATTCGAAAGCTGCACCGTTAGTATATTCACCATCCAATGTTCCGGCATCAGACCGGAAACTGGTAAAGTGTATTTGTGCATTTCTTGGATCAATCTGCACCTTATTTATTCCATAACTTGTAGTTACCCAAATATTATGGAAGCGATCCTGAAGAATAGCTTTTATAAAGTTATTAGATAACCCGTCCCTGGCATAGAAAATTCTTTCTTTACGGCTGACTGGATCAAAGACTTTTAGTCCGTCATAAGTACCCGTCCAAACCCAGCCGCGAATATCAGTGAGTTTCGAGGTTTGGTTATCACCAAAAAAAGACGAAGCAGAATGATTTTGATTGAGCTGATCTAATATTACTCCTGGTATAGCGTGAAAATCAACAGGTTTTAGTTTAATACCATTTTTATGAGCCGGATGATATTGATATATCCCCGATTGGCTTTGAATATAAATATATCCTGCATCGTCTTGTGCAAATGCTTGCACAATAACATCACTGGTTAAAGATGTTGAAAAATATTGCCTGCCAATATTGGTAAACAAATATCTTGTTTGATGATAGTAAAACAGACCCTGGTTTAAAGTTCCCAGCCACAAACCACCCTGCTTATCATAAAATATTGTACTCACTTCTGTATTCAAAGTGCCTCCGTCTGCTTTTTTCAATGTTGGAAAGTAGCGCTGCTCACGTCCATAGCCATCAATAATCCAAATGCCTTTAGCAGAACTAATGGCTACTCTTCCGTTAGTATCTACTACCAGGGTGTTAAGCGCATAGTGGGTTTCCATGATTTTCTTCCAGCCCCTTTTCTGAATATCAAAGAAGAAACACCCACCCATGCTGCCATTCCGGAGTTGATAAAATCCATCTTTTGCTTTTACAACCAATGAGGTGCTCTTGAAAACTTTTTGTTGATCTGCTGGATAAGCTGCAGCGCTGTAAAGTTTTTTTTTGCTTTTGAGATCATAGCATACCACTTTACCCGTATTATAGAAAAGATACAGACTGTCTTTTTCAGATGTTAAATCCTGAAGTTCTCCTTCGGTGGCTGGTATTTGAAGTGATATACGTTGGTCGATCGTCGAAAGCCTATTGGCTGCAAGTATCCATAAACGTTGCCTGGCATCCAGAAAAATGTCGTCAACAGATCGTTTGAAACCTTTTTTCTTGAAATATAAATTCAAATTCGTGATGTATTTCTCCGTACGGAGGTCAACACACATTAATTTGTGATCGTCTTTTATCCAAAGCCTCGCATCATCGCTTTGATAAATACGATAGTGACCCTTATAGGTACCTAAAGGATATATACTTTGAATGCCTTGGTGAATATATCTAAAGCG
This sequence comes from Pedobacter petrophilus, assembly GCF_009674725.1. Lineage (GTDB taxonomy): Bacteria > Bacteroidota > Bacteroidia > Sphingobacteriales > Sphingobacteriaceae > Pedobacter > Pedobacter petrophilus. The sequence continues at coordinate 152,485 of NZ_WKKH01000007.1, forward strand.
AGCGCCATCATAAATATTGATATTACCGCTTGTTTTAAAAACCATTCTTCCATCGGGCAATTGTAGAATATAACGAATCTGATTGTCGCTCAATCCTTGCATCACATCAATTGGCGAAAACACAAAATCCTGAGCATTTGCAAATGAAATTCTAAAAAAGAGTATAGTTATCGCCAGAATGAGCTGCTTCATCTGTAAGTAATGAATTGATGCTATAAAGATAATTAACCGCTAATATAATGTTTAAAGCTGAAGTTGAAATTTCTCCAATAAGTGTGTTCAATAATAATGATGATTCCCGGACTAAAATCTATGTACTTGATTCTTTAGTTATTTTATATAGTATAGTTGATATTCAGGTAAAAAAGCCTTAAAATCTAAAAAAAAATAGCCTGCAAATTATTGATTTGCAGGCTATTGATGCTGATTTTGTGGAGCCGAAGGGAGTCGAACCCTTGTCCAGTTGTGAGATAAATTATATCTTCTACATGCTTATTTTTCAATTAATTTTCGAACTATAAACGGGCTGAAAACCGACCTTGTTTATAACCTTAGATACTTTATCTCACTTCAAGTCGTATCTACTTGAAGCCAGCTTTGTTGTTTCGATGCCCCGGTTTCTAACCCAACAATGCAACAGTTAGAGGGACAAAAGCTATTTAGTTCTAAACTAAGCAGCTAAGGCGTAAGTGTTTTCGCCAACTAAAATGTGATCGTTCACTTTAAGTGCTCTCCGAACAACGCACTGCATGCTAACATAACCTTCGCCACCCTGTCAAATCCAAGAACGGCCCCAGTTTTAGTTTTAAGTATCGAGTATCGAGTATCGAGTATCGAGTATCGAGTATCGAGTATCGAGTATCGAGTAAAACTGAACGACAAATGTACAAAAAAAATGCCAAATAATAGCTGTGAACTAATATTTGGCATCTTAAATTAAAGAATGTCAAACTGAAAACTATCAAATTTAAATGGGAAATTCCAACTGAGAACTGCCAACCGGATGCTATTTTGTTCTTCCGGGATATTCCTTCAAAGCAATTTCTAAACAATCCATGGCCGCATTTAGATCACTTGTATTCAATACATAAGCCATCCTAACTTCTTGTTTACCCGAGCCTTTAGTGGAGTAAAATCCAGTAGCGGGAGCCATCATTACCGTTTGGTTCTCATGCGCAAAATCTTCTAAAATCCACTGGCAGAAGCGGTCGGAATCGTCGATCGGGAATTTAGCAACCACATAAAATGCACCACCAGGATTGGGGCAGAAAACGCCTTCAATGTTATTCAACCGTCCTACTAAAGTATCACGTCGTAATGTATATTCTGTATTTACCTGTTCAAAATAACTGTCTGGTGTATCAACAGCAGCAGCACCCGCAATCTGTTCCACCATTCCAGGGCTTAACCTCGCCTGTGCAAATTTCAACCCTGAAGCAATTACCTCCTTATTTTTAGTGATTAAACAACCTAACCTGGCGCCACAAGCGCTATAGCGTTTAGAAACAGTGTCCATAATCACTACATTTTCTTCCAGGCCATCTAAGTGCATTGGCGAAATAAACTCACGACCATCATAGCAGAATTCACGGTAAGCTTCATCTGAAAATAAAAACAAATCGTATTTTTTGCAAAGCGTTTTCAAAGCCTCTAATTCCGCTCGTGAATACAGGTAACCTGTGGGGTTATTTGGATTACAAATGATAATCGCCTTTGTTTTATCTGTAATCAGCTTTTCAAATTCAGCGATTGGGGGAAGTGCAAATCCATTTTCAATTACCGATAAAATCGGCTTAACCACTACATTACTCATGCAGGCGAACCCGTTATAGTTGGCATAAAAAGGTTCTGGAATGATAATCTCATCACCTTCGTTCACGCAGGTTTGCATGGCAATGGTAATGGCTTCCGAACCACCAACAGTTACCAGGATATCTTCCGGGGTAATGTTGTAACCTAATTTATTATAGTATTCTGCAAGTTTAAGGCGGTAGGCCAATGTACCTTCAGATGGGGTATAGGCCCAAACATTAAAGTCTATATTTTTAATGGCGTTGAGCATTCCTTCCGGAGTTTCAATATCTGGCTGACCGATATTTAAATGATAAACTTTTTTACCATCTTTTTTCGCTTGATCAGCGTATGGAGTTAACTTTCTAATTGGTGATGCAGGCATCTGCACGCCCTTTTGTGAAATCTTTGGCATGGTACAAAAATAAAAAAGTCCCGATGATTATCGGGACTTTAAAAATATTATTTATCGAAATTATTTTGATGTTGCTGCTACAGTTTCTCCTTTAATATAAAGAACTTTAACAGGAGTTTTTGCATTCGAAGTTAAAGTTACTGCTTTAGAGAATGCAGATGGACCGGCAGCTGCATTAAAAGTTACAGAGATTACACCAGTTTCGCCTTTTTTAAGCGGGGTAGAAGTATATTTTGGAACTGTACAACCACAACTTGCTTCAGCTTTGGTAATAATTAAAGGCTCCTCACCAACGTTTGTATATTTAAAATCGAACGTTACTGGCTTACCCATCGGAATTTTACCGAAATCATGAGTCTCCGACTCAAATTTAAAATCTGCTGGTTTTGATTGCGCATTGGCAACCAGGCCGAAACCCAAAACGAAGGCGAATAATACTAAGATCTTTTTCATGTTATATGCGAAATTATTTTTCTTAAATTCTTAAAACAAATTTAACAATTTCATTTTAAAACAAAAACTATTCCAATTATATTTTATTTGTCCATATATAATTTTACAATTGAAGATAAAGTCAAACTTTTAATTTTGCATATATTTGCCACAACCAATATTTGATTATGATGCAGAATGAAAAATTTATAACCAATTCTATTGACGATTCTGAATTAACATTCAACGATTTCAAAACGATCGTAATGAATGATTATAAAATAGCCTATGAGAGCAGACAAGCTAGCGTTTTAGGCCGCAGGGAAGTGTTAACGGGAAAGGCTAAATTTGGCATTTTTGGTGATGGTAAAGAGGTTCCTCAGGTTGCCATGGCTAAAGCATTTAAAAAAGGCGACTGGCGATCAGGGTATTACCGGGATCAGACCTTTGCTTTCGCTACGGGTATCTCAACCATCAAAGAATTCTTTGCACAACTATATGCAAACCCTACAAACGGTGCAGATCCTTTCTCCGGGGGCAGACAAATGAATTGCCATTTTGCTACAAAATCGGTAAATGAAGATGGAAGCTGGAACGATTTAACACAGATTAAGAACTGCTCCTCTGATATTTCACCAACGGGCGGGCAAATGGCTCGTTTGGTTGGCCTGGCTTACGCATCAAAATTATTCAGAAATAACAAAGAACTCGATTATTTAAAGAATTTCTCTGTTAACGGGAATGAAGTTGCTTTCGGTACTATTGGAAATGCTTCCACATCCGAAGGTGTTTTTTTTGAGGCGATTAATGCCGCTGGCGTATTGCAAATCCCTATGGCAATATCCATTTGGGACGATGCTTACGGCATTTCTGTACCAGCAAAATATCAAACGACAAAAGAAGATATTTCTGAAGTTTTAAAAGGTTTCCAGCGGGATAAAGATCAGCCTGGATATGAAATTTATAAAGTAAAAGGCTGGGATTATCCTGCCCTTTGCGAAGTTTATGAAAAAGCCATTCACATTTGCAGGGAAGAGCATGTTCCGGTTTTTATTCATGTAACAGAACTTACCCAACCTCAGGGGCATTCTACCTCCGGCTCTCACGAAAGGTATAAATCTAAAGACCGGTTAACCTGGGAAAGCGAATACGATTGCCTGCTGAAAATGAGGGAGTGGATGTTGGAATCTGCCATTGCTACAGAAGAGGAAATTGCAGATACAGAGAAAAAAGCAAAGGTATTTGTGCGTAACGCACAGAAAGAAGCCTGGAATGAATTTCTGGATAGCATCAAGCCAGAGCAAAAAAAGGTGATCGATTTAATTAGTGCTTTAGCTCAACATCAGCCAGAACTGGCGAAAATAGCTGCTCAACTTTCGGCCACGGCCGATGCGCAACGCCGGGAGGTCTTCAGTGCTGCCCGGAAAGCCATTCGCCTTTCGGCAAAATTCAACAGCCAGGAGCGAAACGATTTGCTTACCTGGTACAAGGATCAGGAAGAATTAAGTTTTGATCGATATAATTCTAAGCTTCATACCAATGGAGTAGAAAGTCCGGATAAAATCGCTGTAGTTGATGCCGAATATGACGATCTCTCTAAAATGGTTGATGGGAGAGAAGTATTAAATGCCTGTTTTAATGAAAACTTTGCCAGAGATCAACGCCTGGTTGCTTTTGGTGAAGATTTAGGAAATATTGGTGATGTTAACCAGGGCTTCGCAGGCTTACAGGCAAGATTTGGTGAACTCCGGGTAACCGATACGGGAATCAGAGAAATGACCATTATGGGGCAGGGGATAGGCCTGGCCATGAGGGGGTTAAAACCAATTGCTGAAATACAATACCTTGATTATTTGATCTTTGCGTTAAATGTGCTAAGCGATGATTTGGCTTCTCTGTCTTACAGGACCAAAGGCATTCAGAAAGCACCGGTGATTGTGAGAACCCGCGGACATCGTTTAGAAGGCGTTTGGCATTCAGGTTCGCCGATCAGTATGTTGTTAGGGTCTCTGAGAGGTATGCATTTATGTGTTCCCAGAAATATGACCCAGGCAGCGGGGATGTACAATACCTTGTTCAGAGCGGATGAACCGGCCGTAGTAATTGAATGTTTAAACGGTTACCGCCTGAAGGAGAAACTTCCTAATAATGTTGGCGACTTTACCGTTCCTTTAGGTAAAGCAGAAGTGCTGGAAGAAGGTTCAGATATTACAGTTGTTTCTTATGGATCAACCTTAAGATTGGTGCAGGAAGCAGCAGAAGAACTGGCAAATTTTGGCATCTCTGTAGAAATCGTAGATCCACAAACGCTGTTACCTTTTGATGTGAATAAGGTTTGTGCCAGTTCGTTAGCCAAAACCAATAAGCTATTGGTCGTAGATGAAGACGTTCCGGGAGGAGCATCAGCCTATATCCTGCAGAAAGTTTTGGAAGATCAAAACGGTTATTTTACTTTGGATGGTAAGCCTAAAACCCTTTCTGCTAAACCTCATCGTCCTCCGTTCGGTTCTGACGGTGATTATTTCAGCAAGCCATCTGTAGATGATATTATTGAAACCATTTATGGGATGATGCATGAGACTCATCCAGCGAAATTCCCACCCATTTTTTAAGTCTGTTTTAACAAAATTGTAAGCTTCAGTAAAAACGGGATCATTGTGGTTAAAAATTAATAACTTAATTGATCGTAAAATGAATATCTTAGTAGCGTTATCTACTATTATCCCATTTTTGTATGTATCAGTTAGTCGCTATCAATGGCGTTCAGGCTATATTATTGCCTGCTATGAACTTCATCATTTCCAATATCGTTAAGTCTTGGAAAATCTTGTGCCTTTAATGCGATTTATCACAGGAATCAAAGGGAAGTTTGTCTTTTTCACATTTCTATTATTTCTGTTTTTTTGCATTGATAGTTTCGCGCAGAATCATACCAAATTCAGGAAGCTCGATAGCTTATTAATCCTCAACCAGGCACACACCCAAAATGATTCTGCAAAGGTTGTAATTCTTGAGAAAGTTTACAGGGAATACCTGAAACAAAGAAATATCGCGAAATTTGAAGAATATTCCAATCAGGTAGTCACACTCGCACAAAAACTTAAGTTAAGAAACTTTTCTGCTTATGTTTTCTCTCGGCGTGCCAGCTATTTTCATGGTAAAACGGCAATTCTCCAGGCAGAAGAAAATTATTATCTGGCGATTGCAGATTTCGACATCGCCAAAAATTCGGCTATGATTGCCGGAATGTACCTGAATTTAGGTGCTTTATATTCAACCCTTCCGGATTATGCCAAATGCCTCGAAGTTAATCAAAAGGCAATTGCAATTTATGAACAACTTGGAGACTATCCCAGCATTGCAAGTTGTTACACTAACCTTTCGAGCATCTATCAGGATCTGGGGAACCAGAGCCAGTCGCTGATTTATTTACAGATGGCACTTAAAATATTTGCCGGCGAAAATCCGAAGTCGAGGGGTGTTGCAGTGGTAGAGGAACTTATAGGATCAGCATATTTTGAAGCCAATCTCGCGGAATTAGAAAAGATGGATGTTGCGCCCGGCGATCGGTTAAACCAAGCCTTGCAACATTATCAAAAATCTTTAAAAATAGCTGAATTCTTAGACGACCGGAATATCACTTCATCCGTACGGAAGTGTTTGGGAGACATTTATAACGAAATGGGTCAAAATGATTTGGCTTTGGCAGCCTATCAAAAAGCCACTCAGATTGGCAAAGATCTTGATGATCAATCAAGCTATGTAGATTGCTTGTACGCTTTGGGTAAATTCTATCAGAAGCAGGGCGATTACAAAAATGCGTTACTTCTTTTTACCGATAGTTACAAAATTGCACTTGAATCTAATCTTTTAGATGGGAAAAAAAATGCGGCACATGGATTAAGCGATACATATGAGGCATTAAAGGATTATGATAAATCGCTTAGTTTCTATAAGCAATACGTAATTTTAAAAGACCAGATTTTTAACGAAGAAAAAGAAAAGGAGATTACCCGCAGGCAGATGCAGCTAGACTTTGGCTTAAAGGAGAAAGACTATCTTTATAAGCAAAAAATAACGGATGTTGAGCTTCAAAAGCAAGTTCTTTTAGCAAAACAACAGCAACAGCAGTTGTATTTAAAAAAGCAGGAACTGGCCTTAAGTGATCAGGAAAAGAGTTTGCAGCGACTTACGTTTTTGAAAAAACAATTAGGGCTGGAGATTGGGCAGCAAATGCAAGCCAGTAAATTTGAGCAGGCGAAACTTCAGGACAAGTACGAAACCTCTCTACGTGATAAGCAAATATCTAAACAGGAACAACAGATTAGGATCGATTGGCGAATTAAAGTTTACCTGACCATCGGCATTGCGTTCGTTTTGTTGATCGCAAGTGTGATCTATTTTAATCAACGAAAAACAAAAAGTTTAAATCGGGTAATCAATGTTCAGAAAGCTGAATTAGAGCAATTGAATAGCGTAAAAGATAAAATTTTCAGTGTAGTGAGCCATGATATGAGGACACCGGTTAATGCGCTGATCTCTTTCATCCAGTTACTGGAAGGTGGAAACATTGAGCAGGAAAAGTTAACAAGGTATGCTGCAACTTTGAAGAATAACCTGACCTATACTTCCTCGATGATGGAAAATCTGCTGAACTGGGCGGCAAGTCAGATGCAAGGCTTCAATCCTTATAAAGAGTCGCTAAATGTACATCAACTGGTAAATGAAGTGATCAATTCAGTTCATCACCATGCACAAGCGAAGCAGATAACTGTTAAAAACAACATTGCTGAAAACACAGTTTGCTATGCAGATGCAAACATGCTTTCGCTCATTATTCGCAATTTAATCAGTAATGCAACCAAGTTTACGCCGAGAAACGGTTTGATTACGATCTCTGAGAAATGCCTGGAAAAGGAACTCCAGATTGCGGTTATTGATAATGGAATTGGCCTGAGTGATGACCAATTGGCACACTTTAATAATTTAGATTATAGTAGTACTGCGATTAGTACGCCAGGTACAGAAAGAGAGAAGGGAACAGGACTTGGGTTATTATTGTGCAGAACTTTCGTCGGCCTTATGGATGGGAAAATCAATGCCGATAAAAACCATCCTCTGGGAACTAAATTTACCATTAGCTTACCGAAAGAATTGTGCTGAAAATTAGATAAATAGGTTTAGTTATTTAATTTTTTACAAATCTGGATAAAATCTTTTTATCGATAGCACTTTCCAATAACTCCTGACGGTTAGATGCACTGATCGGCACAATAAAATTTTGATCCATGTGTACTTCGTGATTGGTCAGCGTTACGATATGATTGATGTTAATGATGTATTGCTTATGCACCCTGGCAAAAGATTTTTTCGGCAGCTGTTTTTCCAGATTTTTCAAACTCACCAGAATAATATGCATATCATTCACCGTAAATAGCTTGGAAAAATCACCCAGGCTTTCTATATAAATAACATCATTATATTTAAGTTTGGAAATTCCTTTAGTCTCTTTGAAGAAAAAATGATCGTCATCACTGGTAGATACTTCATGAACTTGCTCAGTTACGGTACTCACTTTCTTTTTAAGGTCAAGGTATTCTATCGCCTTGTTTGCTGCCTTTAAAATTCTGGGGAAAGTTGCGGGTTTCACCACAAAATCAATCGCATCAACTTCATAACTTTCTACAGCATATTCACTATGCGCTGTAATAAATACGAACAGCGGATGGTTTTTGAAACTTTTCAATAAGGCAATTCCTGAGAGTTCGGGCATATCAATATCAGAGAATACAATATCAATTTCAGTTTTTGATAGCACATCGGCGGCTTCGATTCCGTCTTTGCAAACTGCCACAATTTCTAAAGTTGAAATTTTTAAAAGATGCATTTCCAAGGCATCTCTTTCAATCTCATTATCATCAATAACCAGGCATTTATATGGCATTTGGGTAGATTTATTTAATTATTATAATAAAGATTTAACTGCGTTTTGTTTTTGAGCGAACTCAAAATACACACTGATCATTAGAAAAGATGCATATTGATTATTGCTTATGCTTCTTTTCTCCGGTGTATAATTTTTCTCCGGCTTTCACTTCAAGTTGAAGATCATTTTCTTCTGGTGGAACGGGGCAGCGATAGCCATCGCTGTAGGCACAATATGGATTATATGCTTTATTAAAATCTATTTCTATTTTCTGGTCTTTAATTTCTTTAGCACTTAGATCAATATATCTTCCGCCACCGTAGGTTGCTTTAGTATTTGTTTCATCAGTAAACGGAAGGAAAAGCAGGTCTTTATAGGCGGGATTACTTGCCAGAGCAATGCTCTTATAAAGTATCATGGTTATTGCGGTTCCGTTTAATGAAAAAGTAACTTTCGCAAAGCGATAAAATTCTTTACTTGTGCCATCATAAGTGGGCATTTTAAAAACCTGCTGATTCTGAAGAATTTCTACATTTGCCGTTACCCTGTAAGCACTATCGGCATCGTAAAAATGCAAATGCTGCAAGTCGCCTTCCTTTAACGGAGCATAACTTTCTTTAATGAAGTCTTGTTTATAGCTTTCGCGGTGCCTGGCAATTTGCACTGAATAAGATTGCGCAAATGAAGAAAGACTGAAAAATAAAAATAAGATGGGAAGGAATTTCATAATTTAAAAACACGAATTTATAGAAAATTTCGTCGTGTTTCTAATTAATAAGGCATTGCAATTTCCTGATTATGATTCAGGTAGGGTTTTAACTTGTCGAAAGTTAATAAATAACCTTCGACAAATCTAAAAAACGAAATTTTCTAAACTACACTCACTTTATTTCTTAAAAATTGATCTGCTAAAACCAAAGCTGCCATGGCTTCTACAATCACTACGGCTCTTGGTACCACACAAGGATCATGGCGACCTTTTCCTTTAATTTCAGATGCCTCTCCGGCTGCGTTTATAGTTTGCTGATTGTGCATAATGGTAGCAACAGGTTTAAATGCCACTTTAAAAGTGATATCCATTCCATTAGAAATGCCGCCTAAAATGCCGCCAGCAAAGTTTGTTGTAGTTTTAAAAACTTTCGCATCGGCTGCTTTTGGTTGAGGAATATCGTTATGTTGTGATCCTCTTAGTTCACTTCCTGCAAAGCCGGAACCATATTCAAAGCCATGAACCGCATTGATGCTTAACATTGCTTTGCCTAAATCTGCATGTAATTTATCGAAAACTGGTTCACCTAAACCTGCCGGGCAACCTTTAATTACACAGCCAATTTTCCCGCCAACCGTATCACCGTCTTTTCTTATGGAATCGATAAATTCAATCATTTCGTGTGCTGTGGCAGGGTCAGCACAACGAACAATATTTTCTTCCCTGATATTTAGCAAAGCGGATAAATCGTTACTTTCTAAATTTGGTGCTTCAATGGTTCCAACTGAAGTAACATGAGCAAAAATTTCAATGCCTTGTTGTTTCAAAAATAATTTTGCAATTGCACCGGCTGCAACACGGGCAGCCGTTTCGCGGGCAGATGAGCGTCCGCCGCCACGATGATCGCGGATGCCATATTTTGCATCATACACATAATCAGCATGACTCGGGCGATATACATCCACATTATGACCATAATCTTTTGAACGTTGGTCTTCGTTAGGAATAAGCAAGGCGATAGGTGTTCCGGTACTTTTCCCTTCAAAAATGCCAGATAAAATCTGAACCGTATCGCTTTCTTTTCTTTGAGTAGTAATTTTTGACTGACCTGGTTTCCGTTTATCCAATTCTGACTGGATGAAATCCATGTCGATATCCAATTGCGCCGGACAGCCATCTATAATTACGCCGATGGCTACGCCATGAGATTCGCCAAAAGTGGTAATGCGAAAAAGTTGTCCGAATGAGTTGCCTGCCATATTTTAATGATTGAATGATGAATTTTGAATGATTGAATATGTTTCTACACCCAAACTTGATACTTGATTCTCGCTACTGAAAATTATTGATTGAATGATGAATTTGAATGATTGAATATGTTTCTACACCCAAACTTGATATTTGATTCTCGCTACTGAAATTATTAATTAAATGATGAATTTTGAATGATTGAAGATGTTTTACATCCAAACTTGATACTTGATTCTCGCTACTTGATACTACTTAACGCTTACCTCAAAACCCGCTTTCTTCAAATCTTCCCAAAAGAATGGATAAGATTTTTCGACTACCTGCATATCTTCAATTTCCACTTCATTAATTAATAAGGCAAGTGGTGCGAAAGCCATGGCCATACGGTGATCCTCGTAGGTGTTAATCGTTACTTTTTCAGGGAAATGAAGTTCATCCGTATTTAAAGTATAGACTAAATTATCTTCTGTTAAGGTAACACCAATTTTAGCCAGTTCATTTTGTAAAGCCGCAATGCGGTCGGTTTCTTTGATTTTTAAAGTTTCTAAGCCTGTAAATGACATGTTTTTGCCTAAAGCAGCAGCAATCACAACAATGGTTTGTGCTAAGTCAGGACAAGTTTTTAAATCTAAAACTTGATTGGTATCTAAGGACAAGCCCAGATTACTGATGGAGATTCCTGTCTCGGTTTTATTTGTTGCAATTCCGAAGATTTTCATAATCTTCTGAATCTGGCTATCGCCTTGCAAGCTCTTATCTTTTAGCGCTGGTAAAGCGATTTCAGCCTCTTCAGCTAAAGCAGCGATGCTATACCAATATGATGCAGCACTCCAGTCTGGTTCAACTACCAATGTACCTGCTTCGAAAGGTTGTGGTTCTATAGTGATCGTATTTCCATTCCATGAATGTTGAATGCCCACTTCTGCTAACATATCTAAAGTCATATCAACATATGGTTTAGAAGTCAATTCCCCTTCGATTTCTAAAGTTAATCCTTGCGGAAGCGTAGGCGCAATCATCAGCAATGCTGAAATATACTGACTGCTGATATCACCTTTGATTTTAACTTCTGCCGTTTTTTGATTGAATGGTCCGGTAATGTTGAGTGGTGGAAAACCTTCAGATTCTGCATAAGAAATATCGGCACCAATTGTTTTCAAAGCTTCCGCTAAAATTCCAATCGGGCGTTGTTTCATTCTTTCCGTTCCAGTCAACAAGAAATTTCCGTTTTTCGCCGAAAGGTAAGCGGATAGGAAACGCATGGCGGTTCCGGCAGGACCAACATCGACTAATTCGGAACTTGCAGTTTTCAGTTTGGAGTCTTCTCCCAACTCATTGCTCTCAACTCCCAGCTTATTTAAAATACCATCAAGTGTTACCGTATCAGCAGCATTCGATAAATTTTTCACCTGAACTAATTTTTTACTTAAAGCGCTTATAATCAGCGCTCTGTTGCATTCGCTTTTCGAGCCGGTTAATTGGATTTCCGTATTTATATTCTTGGTTCCTTTAAAAGAAACTAAGGCATTTTTAGACATCTTTATTGTGGTTTATTCTTAATGGGTTATTTAATAAGTTGTCATTCTGAACTTGTCGAAACAAATGGTGCAAGTTCTTCGTCAAGCTCAGAATGACAATGCGTAAAATAAAAACAACATCAATATTTTTTATTTGCCATTGATGCCTTGCTATCGTGTTAAGATTGCTTTGTACCTCGCAATGACGTGGGGGTTTAGACTTTGCTTTTAGCTTTAGTCTTTAAGCTTTTATCTCGGTATGTTGCTCCGCTGCAATTCCTTTTTCAGCTTTACCAGCATTCATAATCTCCGTTTGTTTGCGGATAGATTCACCATGAACCAATTCTAAAAATTTCTCTGTAAAATTTAAATCTAACTTTAATGCTTTTGCAAAGGCATGACCTTTTTTGATAATCGAATCCCAACGGTTAACTTGTAGAATGGTAACCTGATTGTCGCGTTTAAACTCTCCGATTTTCTCCACGATAGCCATACGTTCGCCTAATTTTTGCAATAAGATATCATCAATTTTATCTATGGATTTACGCAAATCAGCTAATTTATCGGCGAAAGCTTCGTTTGGTGCTTCCGGCTCACGAACAGTTAAACGGTCAACCAATTCTGATAAGGCTGCCGGAGTAACTTGTTGTTTTGCATCTGTCCAGGCAACTGATGGATCTACATGAGATTCGATCATTAACCCTTGCATGTCTAAATCTAATGCTTTTTGTGAGATGTATGGGATTAATTCACGATTACCACAAATGTGACTTGGATCGTTAATGATTGGCAAATCAGGGCATAATGTTTTCAATTGAATCGCTAATTCCCACATAGGTTCGTTACGGAAAGAGCTTTTCTCAAATGAGGAGAAGCCACGGTGAATTGCACCAATTTTAGTAATACCAGCGCCGTTGATCCTTTCGATGGCACCAATCCATAATTGTAAATCTGGGTTAACCGGGTTTTTGATTAATACTGGGATATCATGACCTTTTAAAGCATCAGCAATTTCTTGTACTGTGAAAGGGTTTACTGTAGAACGTGCACCAATCCAAAGGATATCAACACCTGCAGCTAAAGCCTCTTCAACGTGTTTTGCATTGGCAACTTCAACAGCGGTAGGTAATCCTGTTTCTGCCTTTGCGCGTTTTAGCCATTCTAAACCAATACTTCCAATGCCTTCAAACTCTCCCGGACGGGTACGAGGTTTCCAGATGCCGGCTCTTAAAACCGATACTTTACCAGTTGCAGCTAATAAATGTGCTGTGGTTAATAATTGCTCTTCAGTTTCTGCACTGCATGGTCCGGAGATGATAAGTGGTTCGTTGTTAACGTTTAACCAGGTGTTTAAGGGTTGGATGTTTAAATTAAGTTTCATGATATGGGGCTGTTTTAGTCCGGAAGTCTTATGTCCGATTTATATTTTAATTATAAGTTATTTAAGTTTTAATATTTCACCGGACTCCTGACTTAGGACTCCTGGTTTATTTACACTTTATCGTTCTTTTGATATTCGCCGAGGATGTTAAAGTTCGATGTGTATTTTAAAGCCTTTCTGATTGCTTTATCATACTTTTCTGTGCTTGGCCATTCTAAATCGACATAAAAGTAATATTCGTTTCGTTTTCCTAACACCGGCATAGATTGTATTTTTGTTAAGCTTACCTCTTGTTCTGCGAAGATGTTTAACACTGTTGCCAATGAACCGGCTTTGTGGCCAACCTGGAAACAGATCGAAGCTTTGTTTATTTTCTTTCCCTCATCCGTTTTGTCTTTTTTAAGGATGAGAAAACGGGTGTAGTTTTTTTTGTTTGACTCTACCCGGCGTTCTAGAATGTTTAAACCGTAAAGTTCTGCAGCTAAAGCGTTTGCGATAGCCATTGTATCAGTCAGTTTTTCTTCCTGAATCCGTTTGGCACATGCTGCTGTATCATTGCTTTCTACAATTTTTATGTTCGGATAATCGTAAAAGAAATCGATACACTGGCGGATCGCAATAGGGTGGGAAGTGACGATTTTAATGTCGTCAAATTTCACACCTGGTAAGGCCATTAAGTGCAGCTGAATAGCGAGGTAAACCTCTCCAACTACTGAAAAACCATAATCGCGAATCAGCGTGTAATTGGGAAGCAAACTTCCTGCGATAGAATTTTCAATAGCCATCACCACGAAGTCGGCATCATTTTTCTCTAGCTTGTCGCAAGTTTCTTTAAATGAATTGCATTCTACCGTTTCGATGTCTTTACCAAAGAACTTGTAAGCTGCCTCTTCATGAAAAGATGCTTTAATACCCTGAATTGCTACTCGTTTTGTCGTTTCCATTTTTGCGTAAAACAAAAAAGTCCCGGCTGTTTGCCGGGACTTTCTTATACATTTAATATTGTTATATATCTTTTTGCATATTAGCCCCGGCTCTTACTAAAATAGTAAAAGTAACCAAAGTAATATGTGTTGAATAATTTCATTTTTCCTTTTGAATGAGCCAAATGTAATAACAAAATTTAATTTGTCAATAGGAAAGTGAAATTATTTTTAATAAAATTTAATTTTCTTTGATTTAGACCGTTCTGACAATTGGTATGAAAGGTCTAAATGGATTGTTTTGGAGTTGGTGACCGTCGCTTGAAAGCGACGGTTATGAAATGCGTGGAGTATAAAATGCAGGTGGGTTAGTTTTTCGATTCATCGCAGGTTGCTTCAGCTGCCTGGTGAAAAGATTGGCTTTAGCTTTAATTAGTGGGAAAGGTTGGCGGCCCTCGCTTGAAAGCGACGGTTATGAAATGCGTGGAGTATAAAATGCAGGTGGGTTAGGTTTTTCGATTCATCGCAGGTTGCTTCAGCTGCCTGGTGAAAAGATTGGCTTTAGCCTTGATTAGCATCTAGATTGGTCCCCTCGCTTGAAAGCGAGGGTTATGAAATGCGTGGAGTTTAAAATGCAGGTGGGTTAGTTTTTTCGATCATCGCAGGTTGCTTCAGCTGCCTGGTGGAAAGATTGGTTTTAGTGTTGATTAGCATGAATGTTTGGTTCCCTTCGCTTGAAAGCGACGGTTATGAAATGCGTGGAGTATAAAAAGCAGGTGGGTTAGTTTTTTCGATCATCGCAGGTTGCTTCAGCTGCCTGGTGGAAAGATTGGTTTTAGCCTTGATTAGTGGGAAAGGTTGGTAGCCCTCGCTTGAAAGCGACGGTTATGAAATGCGTGG
Organism: Pedobacter petrophilus; assembly: GCF_009674725.1. Classification (GTDB taxonomy): domain Bacteria; phylum Bacteroidota; class Bacteroidia; order Sphingobacteriales; family Sphingobacteriaceae; genus Pedobacter; species Pedobacter petrophilus. Next base: position 167,730 of record NZ_WKKH01000007.1, read on the forward strand.
AGTATAAAAAGCAGGTGGGTTAGTTTTTCGATCATCGCAGGTTGCTTCAGCCTTGCTTAGCATCTAAGATTGGTTCCCCTCGCTTGAAAGCGATGGTTATGAAATGCAGGGAGTATAAAATGCAGGTGGGTTAGTCTTTCGATTCATCGCAGTTGCTTCAGCTGCCTGGTGAAAAAGATTGGTTTCAGCTATAATTAGTGGGAATTATCAAACACCGACTGATTAACAATAAAAATGCTTTCATAAATTACTCTTACAAGTTACTCTGTTTTGCCGTCTTTTCAGCCTCGTGTAATTCCTGCTGCATAATTTTTGCAATTTTGGTGCTTCCATCATGGCTCCATCCCGGAGGATTGATAATATATTTCACCTTATCCATAAAAGTTGGTGCTTTTTTTACATCAGCTTTAAGCGCAATAAATTCATGGAAGATAATATTAACTGGCCCGTTATCTGTCGGTTGCGTAGTTAAGCCATATTTAATTTGGTCTTCAGGAAGTTCTTCCTGAAAGGTGCCAAACCACCTATCCCAAAGAATCAAAACCATACCCATATTTTTATCTAAGTAGCGAACGTTACTCGCGTGATGCACACGGTGGTGTGAAGGTGTAACAAAAACGTATTCATACCATTTTGGGAAATTAATTTTGTATTGGGTATGAACCAGATTGCCATAAATCTGTGTAACCAGATACGCAAAAAGAATATCCATTGCTGTGAAACCCATAAATGCCAATGGTAAGTAAAAGAAAACACGATATAAAGGTTCGAAAACGGTTGAACGGAAACCGGTGGTCAGATTGAAATGTTCAGATGAGTGATGCGTAACATGCATTGCCCAAAAGAAGCGCACATAATGACCCACCGTGTGTAAAAACCAGTAAAGAAAATCTTGTGCAAGGATTAGAACTAACCAATAAACCCAGATATTAGGAATTTGAAATAATCTGAATTGGTAGCAATATTCAAGCAAGAAGAAAGTTGCCGTTTTCATGCCGAGGTTAATTATGATCGCGGTAACCATCAGATAAATATTGGTCCACGTATCGCGTTTGGTATAGAGTTTTCTATCGTGTGCATAGCTAAAATACATTTCAACCAAGGTTAAAACGATTACAAAACCAAACAATCCGCCTACAGAAATATCACTTCCGGTAAAAGTCATTTTATAAACTGTTATAATAATCTAAACTGCTCAAAATATCTGTGGTACTTACACGGCAGTTAAAGGTGCATTTACCTGTAGTTTCCAGTAAAGAAAATAAAATGTTGCCATCTTCATTCTTTTTATCGCTTTTCATCAATTCCAAAAGCGCATCAAAACTTTCTTGTTTAATGTCGTATTTTGGGTATAATGATAAGATATAGCTGCTGATATCTTTAAGTTCCTCTTTAGCAAGCCCGCTGTTTTTAATAGATAAGGCCGCCTCGCAAATAAAACCAATAGCTATTGCTTCACCGTGGGTAAGTGGATTTTCGTCATTTGCCAGTGAATATCCTTCAATTGCATGACCAATGGTATGACCAAAATTTAAAATCTTCCGAAGGTTTTTTTCATGAGGATCAATTGTAACCACTTCATTTTTAATTTCTACAGAACGGTAAATATCCTCCGCCGCAGGCATTAAGTAACTGGTGGTTTTTAACTTTTCATAGTAGGCCTTATCGTAAATTAAACCATGTTTAATCATTTCGGCAAAGCCGGATAAAAGCTCACGTTGAGGCAAAGTTTTTAAAAACTCAGTTTCAATAAAAACCATTTGTGGGAGCGTAAAGGTGCCCACCATATTCTTTACATTGTCGATATCGATTCCGGTTTTTCCGCCAATTGAAGCATCAACCTGTGAGAGCAGGGTAGTAGGAACGTTGATAAAATCAATTCCGCGTTTGTAGGTGGAAGCAATAAAACCACCCATATCGGTGATGACTCCGCCTCCAAGATTAATCATCAGACTTTTACGATCGGCTTCAAAATCCAAAAGGGTTTTCCAAATGCCAATACAAAAATCAATGTTCTTATTTTCCTCCCCTGCAGATGTCTCGATCAGATCAAAATCACCAAAGTCATCCATCAAAGATTGAAATACAGGTAAACAGATTTCACTGGTATTTTCATCTGCAAGGATAAAAACCTTACTATATGTACCACTTTCTACTAGTGTTTTTAAGGCTTCAAAATTACTTTCGAAATAAACCGAATGGCCTGCGCTTGTTAAAGTTTCCATTAAATGATCTCGATTTTATCCTGTCCAAATGTGATGATATCTCCAACCCTAACTTTATAGCGCTTGCGAAATTCGACTTCGCCATTGCATTTTACTAATCCGTCCATTACGGCTGCCTGAGCATCTCCGCCGGTACCAACTAATCCCGTTGCTTTTAACAACTGGATTAATGGAATAAACTCGCCCTCTAATTTGAATTGTATCATTTTGGTACAAAAATACGATTATTTACATGTTTTTAGTTTTAACAATCGATGCTTTTTATAATTTTGCATCCAACTGACTTATTACATAGCTTAAAATGGATTTATCCCCGAGTAAACAGCCGAATTTCGACAATACGGAAGTAGCTTTCCGTCAGAAAACTAACGGTGAATTAAAGAAAGCGTTCTGGCTTTTTAAAATGATAGGCAGTAACTTTCTGACGAAAGTTGGCCCTCCGATTACCAATTTCTTTTTAAACATCGGCCTACCTATCCAAGGCGCCATTAAAACGACTATTTTTCAGCAATTTTGTGGTGGTGAAACCATCGCGGAATGTGATCATGCAATTGCCCAGTTGGCAAAAGGCGGCGTGGGTACAATATTAGACTACTCTGTTGAGGGTGAAGAGGAGGAAGCTGTTTTTGATGCAACTTGTCAGGAGATTATTTTGACTATCCTTCGTGCTGATGGTGATAAAAATATTCCCATTACTGTTTTCAAAATTACGGGAATAGGACGTTTTGCCTTATTGGAAAAGCTGGATGCGAGGAAAACGTTATCTTCAGCTGAACAGGCCGAATTTGATAAGGTGAAATTGCGTTGCGAAATGATTTGCAGAACTGCGTTTGAAAAGGGTGTTCCAATAATGATCGATGCCGAAGAAACCTGGATTCAAAATACTATTGATGAACTGGCTTTAGATATGATGCGGAAATTTAATCAGGAACGTATCATTGTTTATAACACTTACCAGATGTATCGCCATGATAAACTGGCCGATATGAAGGCTGATCACCTTATTGCCAAAGCGGCCGGCTTTATTTTAGGGGTTAAAATGGTACGTGGAGCATATATGGAAAAAGAGCGTAGGCGTGCCGCAGAAATGGGCTATCCATCTCCAATCCAGCCAGATAAAGAATCATCTGATCACGATTACAATGAATCTCTTCGCTATTGTGTAGATCATATTGAAGAAATTGCGATTGTTTGTGGTACACATAATGAAGATAGTAGTCGCCTGTTAACTTATCTTTTAGATGAGAAAAACGTAGCGCATAATCATCCTCATGTTTACTTTGCACAATTGCTTGGCATGAGCGATAACCTGAGCTTCAATTTGGCAGATGCCAATTACAATGTAGCAAAATATGTTCCTTACGGGCCAATAAAAGCAGTAATGCCATACTTGTTTAGAAGAGCACAGGAAAATACGTCGGTTGCCGGACAAACGGGACGTGAATTAGGCTTGATTGAAAGAGAATTGAAAAGAAGAAAGCTGTAGTTTATTTAAATCCGGCTAATGATCAAATAATCCAAACGCGCATGAGCGTTTGGATTATTTGATCATTATTTTAACATCGTCACAGACGATAGGATATTTCACGCTCGTTTCAAAGGAGCGTGAGCTTTGTAAACGAGTGTGGGCCAGGGTGAGCCAGGTTATATAACTTTTAGAGAGTTAATCTTTCTTCACTACAAAGGATTGCTTTCCATTAAGCAGATCATAGAACATAAGGAAATCACTCGCCAAACTGTAAATCGGATATTGAAATGTAGTAGGTTTATTCTTTTCAAAAAAGAAGTGACCAATCCATGCGAAGCCAAAACCAAATATTGGTAAAGCCAGGAAAAAGCGCCATTGGTGAAATAAAAATCCTGTGAAAAAAGTTAATGCAACCAGGCCCGTACCAATAAAATGCAATACCCTGGAAGTGGTGTTGGTATGTTTGGATAAGTAGAACGGATAAAATTCTTTAAGTGATTTAAACTTTTTTTCGCTCATTTAGATAATTCCGTTAGCCTTTAAAAAAGATTCCAATTGAGCCGGTTTTTCAGTCATTAACAAAGTATTTAATCCAACCTTTTTAGCGCCCTCAATGTGCTGCGGACTATCATCGATAAATAAAGTCTCTGCAGGATTGAGGTTATTATCTTTTAAAACCTGTTCAAAAATATTAGTATTAGGCTTCCGCAACTTCATGTGCTGAGAAAAATAAGCTTTCTCGAAATAATCATCATAATTATTTAATTCGAAAGTTGTTTTGAGATAGTTTATAATCCAATCGTAGTGTATCTCATTATTATTGCTTAACAAAAATGTCCGGTATTTCCCTTTCACCTTTAGTAAAATATCATGATTCTCCTGAATGGTTCCAATTAATAAACTGTTCCAGGCAGCATCAATCTCTGCATCAGTAAGCTCGGGTTTATGGGCTGCTTTTCTTATTCCTGCACGAAATTCTGCCGGCGAAATGGCACCGGTTTCAAAATCATCAAACAGTTGATTATGTGCTTTATGTGCAAAGAAATTTTCTATATCAGTAATGCCAAGCTTTTGAAATGATGCTTGTGCGATTTTAAAATCTATGTCGAAAATTACATTTCCATAATCGAAAATGATGTTTTTTATATTTTGCATGCTTTATATTTTGCAGCAAATATCATTATTTAATCTCAGCGACTATAATTTTTCTGTTAGAATAAAAAGTTCTTTAAAATTGCCTGTTACTTGATCACCAGAATGGTGCCATCGTGCTTTAGCTTATAATAATATTGTGTTTCTTTTTTTCGGGTTAAGATTTCAATATTTTCTACTTCGCCTGTTTTTCCTGTATCGTCTTTAATCAAATCGCCTTGTTTAACTTCATCAAGTTGCTGAGTGGAGCTTTTTTTGTTTAACTTTTTCATAACTGGAACTTTTTTGGTTAGATTCTTTTATTATTAACACGCATATTTGCAATTGGTTTTCCAAATCCCGATCACCCATGCATTGTTATGGTAACCTAATTGTTAGGTTGGAGATTCTATTGCGACTAATCAAATCAATTTGGAGTTACGTAAATCTACTTTTTTTTAGAATAGGTCTACAAGCAAACCTTTGATTGATTTTTGTAAGTTTACCCCTTTATTGCTGAACCATTTGAACGGATAATAACCAGTGCACTAATTTCTCATCATGTAAAGGGGAGAGATCAAATCAAAGCGGCACTTATTTGTTCAAGATTTTTTTAAATCATTACCTAAACTAATATGATGTAACCAATTGGTAGATGAATAATCTAACTACATATATACCGTTTACGAAGATGATAAAACTGGAACTGATAAAAGGGACTTTTAAAAGAGAAAGCGCATTAACTGCAACATACCCAATGAGAATCCTGATAATTAAAGATGCCAATGGCTGTCTTTGCATGAACTCAGGTGATTACGATTTAAAAGATGGCAGAATATTTTTTATCCCGGAAGAAGGTTTAGTGCGGTTAGAAGGTGAAATTGGTAGCGGCTATTGGGTAAATTTCAGCAGCGCACTCTATTCCGAATTTTTGCTCCAAAATCTGGATCCATTGGCTAAAAATCTTTTTTTAAATCTTTCCTTCAGAGATCTGGAAGGCAATGCACTTAAAAAAGCCTTTAGTTTAATGGAGCAATTGAAAAAAGATATCGAAGCCAATAAAGATGTGAAGTTTCTTGGCCAGTATCTTTCCTTATTTTTAGGTTTCACCGCTGGTTTTGACGGGTATCTGGCCGCGCTAACCTTGGATGAATTACAACAAACGTTGCGGTTCAGGGCGATTCTGGAAAATTTTTACAAACGGGAAAAGTCCATTGTTTTTTATGCTGAAGGCATGGGTATGAGCCCTAAAAAATTAAATTCCTTTTTAGACCGGGTGTTGGGCAAGAGCCTGTTCGTATTAATTAAAGGGCGGGTAATGAGGGAAGCGGAGGAATTGCTGTTGCACAGTGATTATACTGTTGATGAGATTGCAGTCATGTTGGGTTTTCAGCAAACCTCGAACTTTAATAATGCATTTAAACGATACAAAGGGATTTCAGTATCGCAGTTTGCCAATCTGGGTTAAAACGAAAGTTGATGCTGCTGTTAAAGAAACGCGAATCGCATAGATTCTGCCCCCTCTCGATAGCAGGTTTTCCTAACCTCACAACATCATTTGCAGTGCGCCTGACGCGTAAGGCTTTGCTTACTACTATCTACTACCAGCAGCATCAATTTTTCATTCGCTAAATTATAAAAACTTGCGCAGATTTTGCCTGATATTCCATCAAGTGGTAGAAATAGCTAACGTATAATTGTTAATTTATATGAAATCTAAATAAAGTTAACTCAGCTATGTTTATTGCCTTCTTAATTTGTTAGCGGTTTCTTTAAAAGGAATCTGTATTTTTAAAGCGCTTTACAGCTAATTATAAGTTTACAATTGATGAATGTTTTAGTCAGATAAATTTCACTAACTAATAAGTTGCTGAATTTGTAAACACGGCAGATCTAATAATTAAAAACCGACTAGATAAAGTGTAAGCTTATGCGTATAAAACAAACCATGTGAGCTGGTGTTCTTTATTTCATATTTAATTTACTGAGTTTAAAATAAACATATATAACTTAGCCTAATTAGCATGGCTTATGCTGCAATGTCTTTTTTATAAAACTGAATTTCTAATCAACATCAAAATATGAAGCACATTTTTCTATATCTTCTTTTATTTGTTTCTGGCGGGTTATTTGCTCAAAATCAGAAGTCGCCGAGGGTAATTTATCCTGGCTTATTTGAAGAAGTGCAGCTCGGCAGGGTTTATGCAGACGGAAAATCTTTTGCTGATGCGATTCCTAAAAGTAAACCATCGGATATTATGAAAGCTTACCTGGCGGAGAAAAACAACAATGGCTTTAACTTAAAGACTTTTGTAGCGTCGCATTTCAGTTTACCGGAAAGCCATACAGCCTTTTATCAATCAGACATCAAAGCTGGGATAGAAAAGCATCTGGATACTTTATGGACTGTTCTTCAGCGGAACCCCGATACTGTATCGGTTATGCAAACCTCCTTACTTCCTTTACCGAACCCTTATATTGTTCCCGGAGGCCGTTTCAGGGAAGTATACTATTGGGATTCTTATTTCACAATGCTTGGTTTAAAAGAAGCCGGAAAAACAAAGGTGATGAAAGACATGGTGGATAACTTTGCCTACCTGATTAATACCTATGGCTTTATTCCGAATGGAAACCGGAGTTATTACCTAACCCGTTCTCAGCCGCCGTTTTTCGCAGCAATGGTGCAATTACTGGCTCAGGATAATCCAGATGTAAAGCTAAGCCACTATAAAGATGTGTTGGAGAAAGAGTATAATTTCTGGATGAAGGGTTCATTACAACTTGCTCCGGGAAAGGCTATTAATCATGTAGTCAAATTAACCGATGGAACCATTTTGAACAGATATCATGATGCCGGCAATCAGCCCAGAGAAGAATCATATCGCGAAGACTATGAAGCTTCGAAATTAACTAAACAAAATCCGGCAATCTTTCTTCAGCATGTGCGTTCTGCGGCAGAGTCTGGCTGGGATTTTAGTAGCCGGTGGTTTGCCGATGGTAAAAGTTTCAGTCAGATTATTACCACCGATCTTTTACCCGTTGATTTAAATACGTTGATGTATAATCTTGAAATAACCATTGCAGCGGCGAACAGAGAAGCGGGAGATTCGAAAAAATCGGCTATATTTTCCACCAAAGCGAGTAAACGTAAAACCGCAATCTTTAAATATTTTTGGAATGCTAAACAAAGTTTTTTTACCGATTACAACTGGAAAACTAAAAGTTTCTCCAATCAATTAACGTTGGCAGCATCATTTCCGCTTTATTTTAAGCTGGCTACACCGGATCAGGCTAAATTGGTTTCACAACGTTTGGAAAAAGACTTTTTAAAACCTGGCGGATTAATCACCACATTAAAAACGACTAAAGAGCAGTGGGATGCACCGAATGCCTGGGCGCCTTTACAATGGGTGAGCATTGCAGGATTACATCATTACGGTTATGATCAACTGGCAGATACGATCGCCAACAGATGGGTGAATCTCAACATTGCTGTTTTTAAGGAAACCGGAAAATTAATGGAGAAATATAATGTGGTTGAAACGAATAGTAAAGGTGGCGGTGGGGGAGAGTATCCCCTGCAGGATGGTTTCGGCTGGACGAATGGTGTGTTGCTGAAACTGTTAAAAAAATAATTTGCGTTTAAAATCAGCATTATCATTCCGGTTGAAGAATAATAATGCTGATAATCGTTTTAATTCTTATTGTATACGGTAAAGGTTTTGCCCTCCAGCCCAACGCCGGTAATTTTTATAGATTTCCAGTTTTTTGGTAACACGCCTGGCACCTGAATGATGCCTTTGTCGGTGATGTCTAGTCCGCCGAAGCCCATTAACACACTTTGTAAAACGCCGCCTGCACCAGTGGCAAAGTACGGATTGGTACCACCTTTTGTTTCTGCAATTACCCTGAATGGCGGGTTTAAATTTGGCTGATAAGATTCTTTGAAGTACTTGTAAGCCTGATCTGCATGTCCTGTTCTCGCATAAAGTAAGGTGAAAATGGCATGTGTCATGGCTGGTGTACCTTCATCTGGTATCCTTGTTTCGTAATAAGTTAAATCCTTTTCCATTTGATTTTTATCGGTAATGGTTTTTAAGGGATAAGCCAGCAAGTTCACATCAGCCTGTTTAATACCTTCACCTTTATAGCTTTCATGTTCTTTGGTTACGCCATCAGGAAATTTCAAAATCGGGATATTTTTCTCCACGAGCGCCCAGTCTTTGTTTTGAGGCAAACCTAAAATAGCTGCTGCTGCACTGGCATTTTTAAGGTTAAGTTTCGCTGCCGCATTGGTAAATGCATTGTTATTTACGTTTTCGGCCCATTCATCTGCCGCGACTACATTTTTGATATCGAACTGGTTCGTTCCGTTACGCTCCACACGGCTTGCCCAAAAATCTGCAGTTTCAGAGAGTATGGGCCAGCCTTTTTCCTTCAGCCAGGTTTTATCCTGAGTTACACTATAATAATTCCATGCCGCCAGGGCAACATCAGCAGAAATGTGGTGTTCAAATGGTCCGCTCAAGGCCCATACAGGCGTTTCTTCTACACCAGTATCGGCACTTTCCCAGGGATACATGGCACCTTTATAACCATGAGAAAAGGCATTTCGTTTCGCGGCCTGCAGCCGTTCAAACCGATAGTCGATTAACGACTTCGCGATGTCGGGATGAAGCACCAGCAAGGCCGGGAACATCCAGATGTCGGTATCCCAAAATACATGACCATTATAACCCAAACCAGATAATCCCATAGGAGAAAGCGAGTAAGCGGTGCCTGGGCGCGAAAATGAAGTGAGGTGATAGAGCATGCTGTGGATATCTTGTTCTGCTTGTGCATCTCCATCAATAACAATGTCCGATTTCCATAAGTCATCCCATGCTTTATTGTGAAATTTGATCAAACGGTCTCTTCCTTCCAGCTTGGCGAAAATACTCATGCGTTCTGCTTCATTTAAAGGATCGGCGTGTTGCGCAGAACTGATGGTGCTGCCAACTACCGAGTAGGTATAAGTTTCGCCCGCCTTTAGTGTTTTGCTAAACTTCATGAGGTGGCTATTGTTATCCCACATTTCGTGGATAATTTTAGGCTCATTGCCATGCTGTTCGGTAAACATAAAACTGTTAGATGCGCAAAGCTGTAATTTTCCGGTAGGGCTTTTCGCTGTCGAGGTAAGCAAGCTCAGCGTTACATGCGGCCTGTCTATTTCATTATAATAATTCTCTACATCACGAAGGGCATCAGGTGTTTCCATTACGCTGGCCGCTGTGAGTTTTAAGTCCTCATTGGCAGTGATGGTTACATCCATTAAAACCGTAAAAGGCAAATGCCTCAGCGCATAATAGGTGTATTTAATATTTGCTTTCTTTCCATATTGTAATTGGGTGGTAAAGGTTGCATGCTGCATATCCAGCTCCTGCTGCATGTTTTGTGTGTTCTTTGCATCCAGTCGCTTTCCGTCAACTTCAAGAAACATATTCAGCAGGTTAAAGCCATTTAAGAAATTGCTCACGCGGCCACGGCCATAAGTATCGTAAGCACCAGCCAATATCACATTTTTAACTTTGAAAGGTTCGGGAGAAGACACTACACCAATAATGCCATTGGCAACCGTGATGCCATAATAATTTCCAGGGTCAATATTTTCAGCCTTAATTTTCCAGGGATCTTGTGCTGCAGCGTACAATTGTACTAACGTTAGCAAGGCTAATATGGGTGTTATTTTGATCATGAAATTAGAAACTATATTGTTTAATTCAATAACAAAGGCTGAACTTCAAACACTGATTGTTGGTCAGAAATTTGAATGTTCAGCCTTTAAATCATAAGGTCATGCTATTAAAAGCCAGGATTCTGGATCAGGTTTGGATTTCCAAGCTGATTATCAGGAATCGGGAATAACAGGTATTTAGCTTCGCTTGCCGGTTTTTCCTGCCATGCAGCAAGGAATTTACCGAAGCGGATTAAATCTTGTCTTCTAAAACTTTCCCAGTATAACTCACGTCCGCGCTCTTCTAAAAGATTATCTAAATTTAAACTTGCAAAAGCTGACGCACCCCTTACCGTTCTGATTGAATTAACTATTGTTAAAGCTGCGCCGGCTTGTGAAGTTCTAAGCAAGGCCTCTGCTTTCATTAATAATACATCAGAATAACGGTAATACACCCAATCATTATCTGGTCTTCTGGTTCCTGAATTTGGGTAGTCAATTGGATATTTAATCACCCTGATTCCGGCTACTTCCAAGTGATTCGGATCCCTTTCGATAATACTAACCTCCGGGGTAAATGCCAACGCATTACCTTTTCTATCTTTCAAAGCTGCCCCGGTCTGATCCAGTTGCTGGCCTACTAAAAAGCCAACTCTGATACCAGAAACATTGGTTTGACCCGTATAAGCTCCACCTCTGCGCTGATCGGTTGCTTCGAACTTGTTGTAGAAATTTGACAGGGTTGAGAAACCATTAAAACCATTCGGATTTTGGTTATAATGCAAAGTACATTTCCATTGTCCGTCCAAATCACTTCCTGCAACGCCTCCAAGATTTTGTGAGGTAAAAATGTTTTCTTTCGATAAAACATCATTCGTTGGTGCAAAATTGTCGAAATAATTTGTGGTTAGGGTGTATCCGCCAGTTGCAATTTCATCAGCCAGTGAGATTACTTTGGCCATATCTGCAGGGTCAAATGTTGGGGCAGTACGGTTTAAAAATGCACCTTTGTTCAGGTAAATTTTCATCAATAAAGTTCTGGCCGCATTTTTATTGGCCTGGTGTGCCGGACCATCAGGCAAAGTTGGGATGATAGCCGTAAGTTCAGCAATTAAATAAGCAATCTGCTCTGTTGCGTTTCTTACTTTCGAAGGTTTTGTAACGCCTTCTCCCGGCTCCCGATAAGGTACCTGACCCCAACCATCCAGAATAGAAAATTGCGAAAATGCACGTATAAATCTAGCGGTAGCAGCCTGGACAGGAGTAGGGTTGAAACCCAACACATTCGTGCTTACGTAACTGATACTATTTAAATCCCTGAAAACATCAGAAATTCTGGCATCATCCGAAGCCCATTTATGTAAATGCAGGGTACGCCAGGCCCCGTTATCATCCCAGTCGCCGGCACGCGTGGGCACAATGGCCTCATCAGAAGTAACTTCCTGCAAAGCAGACCAATTCCATGGGGCCTGATACGGACCTCTCATGGCCGTATAACTCGCAGTAATTAAGCCTGGTACATCATTGGCGCCCAAGGAGCCCGAACCTACCTGACCATTTAAATTTTCATCTAGCTTGGTACAGCCTGACAGCGCCAAAGTGGCGGCTACGAAGCTGAAAATATATTTATTTTTCATGTGATTATCGTTGAAAGATTAAAGAGAGAAGTTAACTCCAAAGTTGAAAGTTCGTGCAGTTGGATAGGCAGTATAATCGATCCCTGCTGATGGTACACCATTAATGCTTTTGTTCACATTTACTTCCGGATCGAAACCGGTATAGTTTGTGATCACGAAAAGGTTTTGACCATTTACAAAGATGTTTAATGATTTAATAGCCTTGCCAATATTGCCCAGGTTATAATTGATGGTAGCATTGGCCAATTTTACGTAATTTCCTTTTTCTATATATCTTGATGATGCGGCAATCGGATTAGCCAATGATTCCTGAATGCCCGAATTAACAAGCGCTGAAGAAATATTTCTGGTTCCTAAATTCGAAATCGCAAGCACTGAATTGGCGGTATTGTTATAAATACTCTGGCCAAAAGAACCGTTTAAGTTAGCCGTGAATGAGAATTTTTTGTATCTCAGGTTGGTAGTAAGACCAAGGATTACTTTTGGATTGGGGTTTCCAAGATAATATCTCGTGAAACCGTCATCCGTATAAGTAGAGAATCCGTTAGCATCCAAGCCGTTATACTGTCTGGTTACCATAGCAAATAGGGGAAGTCCGTTCTGGATCACCTCTAAATTTACCCCACTTAATCCCTGGCCACTTAAAGATCCGGTTCTGATTAATCCGGTGAGGTTACTTACGTTGTTTTTAATGAAGGTTACGTTACCACCTAAAGACCAGGATAAGTTGTCTTTTTCGATGATGCTACCGTTCAAGCTTAGTTCTAAACCTTTGTTTTGGACTTCGCCGTCTAAGTTATACCAGGTAATCACACCGTTTGGTGCAGCAGGAGAAAAGGCATTCTGAGGGAATAACAAATCGGTAGTAACCTTATTGAAATAATCAATCGATCCTGTAAGTCTGCTGCCTAAGAAACCAAAGTCGATACCTACGTTGGTTTGTTTATCTTCCTGCCATTTCAAATCAGGATTAGCATTGTTGATGCCCACCAAACCATCTACACCTCTGATAACGAAACGTTGTTGAGATGAGCCTGAAGGGAAATCCTGGTTACCTGTTTTACCGTAACCTGCTCTGATTTTTAATAAGTTAATCCACTGTACATCACTTAAAAAACTTTCTTTTTTAATGTCCCACGCTGCAGCGAACGATGGGAAATAGCCATACTTATTGTTCGTTCCGAATTTGGTAGAACCATCTGCTCTGAAAGTAGCCGTTAAGATATATTTACTGTCGTAATTAAAAATTGCCCTTCCAAAGTAAGATTGTAATTCGGTAGTTGGGTCATTATTGGTTACAAGGGTACGGTTTGCAGGCAGGGTGGCCTCGAAAGCATCCGTATAATCTACTGCAATATTTCCAAAACCCGTGGCTGTGTTCACTGCACCTTTGTTTACAAAACTTGAATATTCATAACCGATAACAGCGTTTAAATTCAGTTTAGAAACAATTTCTTTATTAAAGTTTAAGGTGTTGGTAAACTGCTGCGTTACCAATTCTGTGTTTGAATAACTGGCATATCCACCTAAAAAGTCTCCTGAAGGCTGAATGCCCTGAAGGTTTAACGTGCTTCGGGTTGAGGCTCTTCTAATCCCTGTGCTGTAATTTACACTGGCCAACATCCTGTATTCTAACCAGGGCGTAATTTTATAGTAAGGGGAAACACTTCCTAAAATGGTAGATACTTTTGCTTTATCGCTGTTTGCAGCCAATGCCGCTAATGGATTAATGGTTGTAGAACCATAATCGATAAATAAGCTTCCGTCCGGGTTATAGAAAGACTGTGTAGGGTTCCATGCTAAAGCCTGGCTGATTAAACTTCCGGTGAAACCAGCATCAGTGGTAATCGGTGCAATATTTTCTAAATACTGATTGCTGATCATGTTCACATCTAAACCAAGTTTCTTACTTTCTAAGAACTTAAAGTTTCCGTTAAAACCTGTACTGTACTTCTTGAAATCAGAGCCTTTGATAATCCCTTGTTGATTCTGGTAGCCTAACGATGCCCTGAAAGTGTTACCATTTGTACCACCGCTAATGCCTACAGAATAATTTTGGTTGTAAGCGGTACGCAATACTTCATCTAATGCATTAACGCTGGTGCCGAAATCACCTGCGGTTAAGCCGTATTTTTTGAGTGCTGCCCTATATTCATCGCCCGATAAAACATCTACTCTCCTGGAAATGGTTCCAACACCTGCAGAGGCGCTGATGTCAATTTTAGGATCGCCGGATTTTCCACGTTTTGTGGTAATTAAAACCACACCATAAGCTGCTCTCGAGCCATAAATTGCGGTTGCAGATGCATCTTTCAAAATTTCCATCGATTCGATATCTGCCGGGTTGATAAAATTGAGGGGGTTACCATCTGGCGCAATCCCAATACCTGCACTGGTTGATGGTCTTGCCGAACGCCCGTCTAATGCCACACCATCAACAACGTATAATGGTTGTCCAGATCCGGTGATGGCCGAATTTCCCCTGATTCTTACGGTAGATGCACCACCTGGCTGACCGCTGTTGTTGATCATTTGCACACCGGCAACTTTACCCTGAATCAATTGATCAGGCGCATTTAGCGGTCCTTTGTTAAAATCTTTAGCCGAAACGGTGGTGGCGGCGCCAGTCAAATCACTTTTCTTAACCGAGGCGTAACCAACTACGACAACGGCATCCAGGTTATTGAGGGAAGCGAGGGTAACGTTTACCAGCGTTTGATTATTTACACTCACGGTTTGAGATTCAAAGCCAACGAAACTCACGATTAATTTTGAAGTTGCGGAAGGTACAGCGATCTGATATTTTCCTTCTGCATCAGTTTGGGCTTTTACAGTCGTGCCGGCTACCTGAATGGTGGCGCCAGCTAATGGGAGTTTATCATTATCATAAATAATTCCTTTTACCACAGTCTGGGCAAAGGCGGTAGTGCTGAGCGAGATTATCACAAAAATAATGGTCGTCAGTTTCCCAAAAAAATGCAATTTCTGTTTGTTGTGGAAAACAGACCAATTGCTAAGTAAAGTAAGGTTCATAGTTGTTTTTAATTAATTGGTTAGAAAATTTAATTTAAAATTGAGCGATTGGCTGTTAGGGCGGTGTAGGTTTAATAGGATTCATATTGGATTTAAGTTAGTTGTAGTTATTTGTATAATGGCTGTGGGTTTTCAATTTTTCTCCTGGCAATTGGTAAACAGGTAATCTCTGGGATCGTTCCCGATGTTCATCATTTCAAAGTTGTAGCGTATATTTAACTGTTGTCTATCCTCATTAAGCAGCGTGTGTGCATCTTCTAAAGTACCTTTTACATGCCTGGCAACCGGGTTCAACACGATATCCGGTTGAGAGTTAATCGCGAGTTGATGGTCGTTATTCAGGAAATATTCAAAATCATTCATCGGGGCGTTTATGTCGTAACCGTTATTGAGTGAAGAGAAAATTTGGTTAAGCCAAGTAGCATCAATTCCGTGGCTTTTTAGATAATCTAGTTTAGAAATGATTTCTTTCAAATCGCGAATGCGATCACCATCAATATATTTGACACTTCCCGGGTAAATCTGAGAAGCAATAGCCTCTTTCCAACATGTTGGCTGCGGGGTAGCTTTTTTCCTGGCGGAGGCTTTTTCAATCCCAAAATTAAGCACGCAAAAAACAGTTAGAAGATGTAGAAATCTCATAGATACATTTTTATCCTGCGGCTGTATTGCTACACCATCAGTAAATTATAATTTGGTTAGTATTAAGCAACAGCGTAAGGCTGAAAGCCATAACTGGAGTTGCTTATGTTTTTTTGTTGATACGAAGATAGGTTTTATTCCAATTAAAACTAAGAAAATGCAGTATTTATGACCACAAATGTTTGTTATGGAAAACTTATATTTGAGTAACCATGTATAAAAATGAGATTAAGTCCAACCCTAAAAAAAATGCAGAACAGTGAATGTAAGTATCTCAACCGTTTCGAGAGCATTAAAAGATCATCCGGATATTTCTGCAGAACGGAAGCTGAAGGTAAATGAACTGGCTGCGTTGATAGCGTATGATCCAAATCTTTATGCGGACACATAACAACAAAGGAGTTTGCTATTGTGGTGCCGGATTTATCTAAATTTTTTATCAGTTGAAGAGATCTGCTGTGTTTAGCTCCATTACCGCCGAGAATAAAGATATTTTGCCATTTACTAAACTAGATGGTTATGGCATTCCGGAAATTTAAAAGCTGAAAGACCAAAGCAGGAAACGCCTAACAAAAAACGATCATAAATTAATTCTCAAAAAGATATCCACTATACGCCAGACCCTTCGCTACACTTTTAAAATTATCGCCAGAATTTAGCGGGATGTGCGGGAATTTGCTTTTAAACAGATTTTGAATGGCCGCAACCATCGATGTTCCGCCGGTTAAAAACAGGCAGTCGATATCTTCTGGTTTAATTTGATGGGTTTCCATGAAACTTGTGAGGTAAGCTTCGATTTTGTTTACATCTTTTTCGATGATGCCATTGTATTGATTAAGGGTGATTTTTTCATCAATTTCGATGCCCATATTATGATATTGAAAATCAGATTCCTGTTGATCTGAGAGTTCGATCTTCGTTTTCTCAATGGATCTGAAAACAGAATAGCCCAAATTGTGATCCACCAATGTAATCAGGTTTTTAAATTTCGGGTCGTTCCCCGAGTAATAATAATAATCTTCAATCTCCTTCTGGATTTTCAGACCATTAAAGAAATTCATTTTATCCCAGGTACAAATGTTGGCAAAGAGCGATTTCGGAACATTTAAAACCTTCCCGGGAGTAGCCTCGTACATCGTGTTCTTGCCAAAGTACGGCGTTCCGCGATCCCACATCATGGCAGAATCCAAACTGTCGCCACCAATATAAATACCGCCCGAAGCGATCATATCATTTTTTCGGTCTTTACTGCCTACCTTTTCCGGATCAAGAATCAGGTAAGTGAAATCTGTGGTACCGCCACCTAAATCGGCAACCAATACCCGTTCTTTATTTTTAATGGTTTTCTCGTAAGCAAATGCTGCGCCAATGGGTTCAAACTGGAAACGCACTTCAGTAAAGCCGGCCATTTCTGCGGCTTTTTTTAACCTGGTCTGCGCCAGCGTATCTTTAGCGGTATTGTCATCATCAAAGAAAACCGGACGACCAATTACTGCCCGCTCGCATTCTTCACCAATAATGTCATCTGCTTTGCCTTTCAGATCCTTTAAAATAAGCATTACTAAATCTGATGCGGTATAGCGTTTATTGTGGATTCTGGTTTCGGTAAAGGTGGTTCTGGAAAGGATCTGTTTAATGGATTTGATAAACCGCCCCTTCATGCCATCATTCAAATAAGCATCGATGGCTTTCTCACCAACGATATGATTTTCGCCGTCTACAAAACTTTTTGTCTCAGTAAAATAAATTAACGATGGAATGGAGATTGTATCAATAATTTCTTTTTTCTGCTCATCATAAATAGAGAGTGCAGAGTTGGTGGTTCCAAAATCGATTCCGTATAAAAAGTTACCCATGTAAACTTGAATTTAAATTTTCTTAGCATTCCTCTCGAACAAAATGATCAAACCAGATTTAGAGAAATAGGAGGGGTAATCCCCGATAACATTCTGCTCAAAATCAACGCATTAATTCGCTGGGATATAGTCCAGGAAAATTCGCTTTAATTCTTTAATCTGTTAATGATCATTTATTGATCTCGAATGTGCTGCTGTTTCCTGAACCATGCTTCATCGTTTTAAATCATATAAAGGCAACATTTGGGCAAATATCTGTAATTTTAATGAAGCTATCCACCAAAAGTTTTCAACGGTTAATTTAAGTTTTCGGTGATGTTTGCGCTGGCGATGTTTCGCTAAAAGGGCTTTCAGATCGTATCTATGAAAAAATATTTTACTGTGAATCAGTGGTTTCGGTTGGCAGGGCATGGGTTTGTTTAAATGCTTATTGTTTTTTATAAAATATTTCTATCTTTGCAGCCTCAATAATGATTCCGTAGCTCAGCTGGTAGAGCATTACACTTTTAATGTAGTGGTCCTGGGTTCGAATCCCAGCGGGATCACACCAAAGACTATCAAAACGTATAAAACCCTGCAATCGCACGATTAGCAGGGTTTTTGCTTTTAGGGAATTGCCAAAAATCACATGAATCCACAAAACTTTGGTGAGTGATTCGGTGAGTAAGGCAAAAACGGTTAAAATTGACTCACCGAATGATGCATAATCATTTAATGTAAAGGTTGTTACAAACTGAACATCTAGTGTAGATTTAGTTGCAAAGCTATGTCTGGATCATGATCGCCTTAGATACATTTATAATTGCAAACATTAAATAGCTTCGGTCATCTATCCACAGAAATAAGTCTCCTGTTTAAGAGGTAACTCTCGGCCTTGAAAATTAACAATCAATCCATGGCCTTCAATTACAGCAATATTGAAACACCATTTGGTAGTACCGATTTCCCCGTTACAGAAGTATCACTAGTTAAATTATCGAGTATCTATGGTTTTTTGCTAAAATATGATAACCTTTTAGCGACATCATACTCTTCACCTTGGAAAACGGCAATTAATCTTAAACTGTAATAAAAAAAAATATTTGATTTGGATGGCCGATTGTTGGCATATAGCTACTACGTATAGCTTTTTTGGAAGTCAATTTTTATGTATCCGATTATGGATAGATTATTAACTTTATTAATGAACAGACTGGACTGACCATAGTTCGCATTTTTACAATGATATCCCTTAATTAATAACTAGTTTTACTACTACCTCATAAAGATAAAATGAAATATAGTAATAATTATCGTAAAACTACTCTAGGCATAATTGCATATTTATTGGTCTTTAATTGTGGCTATGTTGGAGCACAGTCAGGCAGAACTACCAATAATAAACCTTTATTTGGCAAATGGGGAGTTGAGACTCAGTTCATAAGTAGTAAGATACTTCCTGGAGACGATTTTTATAGATATGTAAATGAAGGATGGTTAACTACTAAGACGATCCCAGCAGGAGCTTCAGGACTGAGCAATTATAGCGAAGCCAAAAAAGTTGTAAACGAGAGGATATCGGATTTGATCACGAAGGAGGCTAATGAAAATATTTCCTCTAGACCTCTTCAACAAGTGCGAGACCTTTATCATGGGTATGTTGATACATCCAAAATCGAGATTATGGGGGTTAGCCGCATTGAGCAGGAAGTAAGACGTATACTTTCAATCAGGAGCTATGAGGATATAGCGGCGTGGATGGCAGATCCAAAATCCTTCTCAATTGTATCCGTTCACACTGAACCTGACATAAACAACAGAAGCAGATTCTTGGTGACTTTAAGCGAAAGCGGCATTGGTCTGCCTTCGCCTTTGTTTTATCAAAAGAAAGATGGCGCATATCCTGGCTATCGTGAAGCTTATAAGGAATACATCATGCACGTATTGAAGCTTATTGGTATTACAGATGCCGAAAGGCGGGCAAATGATATTATTGAGATAGAAACAAAGTTGGCCTCACTACAATGGACGCCTGCGCAAATGCGTGACAGCAAGACCAATTCACATCTGATGGCGACCACCGAACTAGATTCTTACGCTCCAGGCTTTCCATGGAAAGCATTCCTTGAAGAAAGACAGGTAGCAAACGTGAAAGAAGTGGTATTACAGGCGGACCTTGCCATCAAAGCAAAAGCAGCTCTTTTTGCAGTCACTCCAGTAGAAGTCTGGGCATCCTATCTCGCATTTCACTGGATAGTCAACCATTCAACCGTATTGCCATCTAAGTTCCGGAAAAGTCAATTTGATTTTTATTCGAGGACACTAAACGGGATCTCAAAGGATATTCCTAGGGAACAAAAAGCAGTCCTGTATGTTAACAGTCGTATAGGTCAGCTTGTAGGAAAATTATACGTGGAACGGTATTTTTCAAATGAATATAAGAAGAGCACCCAAAAAATGGTAGAGTACGTTCACAAAGCCTTTAAATCAAGGCTAGAGAAACTGGACTGGCTTGATGAAAGCAGTAGAAGTGAAGCAATAGCTAAGCTTAATGCTGTCACCTTTAGGATCGGATATCCAGATACATGGCGCGATTATTCGACAATTCGTTTCAACGAAGAAGATCCCATTGCCAATGAGCGTATTATTGCACGGGTAAACTGGGATTACGAACGCTCTTTACTTGGAAGAGTTTATACCAGTAAGGAATGGTACCAGGTTCCGCAGACAGTGGATGCAACCAGTAGCAAGCTATATAACTCTATCGAGTTTCCAGCAGGCATTTTGCAACCGCCATTTTTTGACCCTTATGCCGACGTTGCGGTCAACTTTGGGGCTATTGGAGCAATCATAGGACATGAACTGGGCCACTGTTTTGACGACGAAGGCTCAAGGTTTGATGGTAATGGAAAATTGCGGGACTGGTGGACAGCAAATACACGGGCATCTTTCCAGGTACGTACTGCCAAGCTAATTGACCAATACAACTCCTTCTCCCCCTTAGATGGACTTTACGTTGATGGCAAACAGACACTTGGTGAAAATATTGGAGATTTAACAGGTGCAATTGTAGCATATGATGCTTATCTGGATAAACCGCTTCAAATTGACCCCTCTTCACCACTTTAAAAAGCCCCCCTTAGCCGAGTTAATTTAATAAGGTCC
>NZ_WKKH01000008.1 GCF_009674725.1 Pedobacter petrophilus
TGCTGAACTTGATTCAGCATCTTTATATATGAATCTAGTTCCAGAAAATAAATTCGTATTGTCACATTGAGCTTGTCGAAATGCCGTGAGTTTGTAGAAAGCCCTTCGACAGGCTCAGGATGACACACTGACCGGTGAGGTCTTGCTTGAACTCCTCGTACGTCCTGCTGAATTTATGATCCTTTAGCAGCATCCTCTGATCATCCTGTCGAACCTTCAATCGTTCTTGCTGAACTTGATTCAGCATCTTTATATATGAATCTAGTTCCAGAAAATAAATTCGTATTGTCACATTGAGCTTGTCGAAATGCCGTGAGTTTGTAGAAAGCCCTTCGACAGGCTCAGGATAACACACTGACCGGTGAGGTCTTGCTTGAACTCCTCGTGCGTCCTGCTGAATTTATGATCCTTTAGCAGAATTCCCTGATCATCCTGTCGAATCTTCAATCGTCTTTGCTGAACTTGGTGGCATTCTGAATTCATTTCAGAACAGCATCTTATCTTTGTACAATAGGCTTTGGGATAGATTCAGTGCGCATAACCCTAAAATAAACTCAACTGATCACCCGGCGGTTTCTCTTTCCCGAAAATAGTTCTCCCGCCATGTTTCCAGCTTTCTGCTCTTTCTTTCTCAATCACCTTTTCAAAATTCATATTCGGCATAAAATTCCGCTCTGCATTTCGCGCAATCTGATGCAGCGATTTAATCGCCTGTTGCCTCTCGCTTTCCCCGATTTTAGCTTTCTCCACCGCTTTTTGCAAAACACTAATCGTCTCATCATAAACATTTACCGGAACCGGAAATGGATGTCCGTCCTTGCCGCCATGAGCAAAAGAATAACGCGCAGGATCTGTAAACCGCGAGGGGGTTCCATAAATCACTTCACTTACCAAAGCCAACGACTGTAATGTCCGTGGTCCCATGCCTTCCAGAAGCAGAAGTTCTTCAAAATCAGTTGGCTGTTTTTCCTGAGCCAGCCATAAGATACTGCCCAGGCGTTTCAGGTCGACATCTTGTGCTTTTACATCATGATGATCAGGCATCACCAGTTTCTGAATTTCCGAAATCATTCTGGTAGGGGATTCTGCAGTAATACCCATCATCGTCTGACGCGTAACATCAGCCTCAATAGAAGTAAGATTGAGAATCTGTCCCTGATTAACGCCACAAATTCCCGTATGCGGTTCTTCTATAAATGATTTTAAATTTTCTGAATGCCAATGGTATCGCCTGGCCGTGGAACTGGCATCGCTCATACCTTGTTGCACAACGGCCCAGTCGCCATCACTACTTAAAATAAAACTATGCAGGTATAATTGAAAGCCATCCTGAATGGCTGTATTGTCTACTTTCGCGCTAAGTTTGCTCGCCCGAACCAATTCTGTGCCGTTCAGGCCGGTTTTATCTGCTATTCTTAATAGTTCATTTGGGGTTTCGCGACTGGATTTTCCTTTTCCACCGCAAATATATATGCCGAGTTCTTTAGAAAGTGGATTGATCGATTTCTTCAAAGCGCCCATAACTGAAGTGGTAATTCCAGAAGAATGCCAGTCCATGCCCATTACAGCGCCTAAACTTTGAAACCAAAACGGACTACTCAACCTGCGAATAACTTCGGCTCTGCCATATTCTACAAGAATAGCTTCTACAATGGCTAAACCTAATGTGGCCATACGGTTGGCCAGCCACGGTGGAACATGCCCGTAATGTAATGGTAAATCTGCGCTTCCTGATCTTTTCAATACTAACAAATTTAGCAATATGTTTTGTTAAATTGAAATTTATTTCAGTTGCACAGCTGCCTGATTTTTAAATTGCTGGTCTAGAAAATTAATCATCAGGGAAGAAACTTGTTCAAGCCATGGATTAAACAGCCAAAAGGGGTGAGGTGTATCCAGAAGCGTATGCACTTCTGTGTAGATTCCAAATGGTTTGACCTTTGCAATCAGATCATCCCTGCCGGCATGGAAGCGCGGCGTGGAGCTGTTAATAAATAGCATCGGAACGGTATGTTGATTTGCATGATTTAACGCCGATGCATTGTGCCACAAATCGGGGTTATCTTTAAGCTCTGATCCAAGCCAGATCGCAGCCACTGATTTACGATTTGGATCTGTGCTCACTTCGGAAGACTCCGGATGATCGAAAGCCAATACACCATCAACATCGATTACTGCCTGAACGGTACTGCTATGTCTATTAATCTTTTCTTTTTCAAATTGTTCGTCGTTATTTGTCGTTCCAACCAGCGCAGCCAATTGTCCGCCAGCAGAAAAACCGGTTATGATTATCTTGTTGGTGTCTATATTGAATTTCTTCGCATTGGCTTTGATCCATCGAATGGTGTTCTTAAGGTCGAAAACTGCGGCTGGAAATTGCGCATGGGTGGATAACCGGTAATCTGTAGTAATTGCTACATAACCATTTTGCGCCATTTTTTGCGCCAAAGGAATGTTTTGCGAACGATTTCCGGAACGCCAGCCACCACCGAAAACAAATAAAACCGCAGGTAATAAATGCTTCGAATGCTTAGGATAAACTACATCTAATGATAAATTTCCGGTAGGAGTGTTTGCATAAAAGATGTTGCTTGTGGTTTTAAAATTTCCTTTTGTTAACGGCTGCGCAATGCTGATGTAGGGACGCTTCTTCTTTTCTTTAATATAAGTAGAATATACGCTGAATGAGGTGTCTGGCTGAATTTTTTGCGCATGACCAGCGGTAAAAAAGAAAATAAAAATTAAAGGTAAAAATTTCATCAGGCTAAATATATAGAATTGTTTAGGCTTGCGCGAACAGTTTAGCATTATAATTTGTTAAGTTTAGAACCAAAATTAATTAGATTGATGCGGAAATTTTTACAACGTTTATTTGGAAACAGGGTCATTCGAATGTCTAACAGATTTGGCTCCAGACCTGATCGTAAGCGTATCCACGAAGCATTAAGCAAGCTTTTTGAAACCATAAATGCCGAGCCTGGAAAAAGAGGTCTGGTGTTTGAAATCTCAGAAGCAGATAAATTTATCATCCTGAGCGATCAGCATAAAGGTGCCCGTGATTATGCTGACGATTTTTCCCTGGCAGAAATAAACTACCTCACGGCACTCGATTACTATAACGAATCTCAATTTCATTACATCAACCTCGGCGATAGCGAAGAACTTTGGGAGAATTTGTTGGAATCTGTAATCAAGCACAATAAACAAACCTTTGAGAAGGAAAAGTTATTCATCAACCGCAAAGCTTTCACGAAAATTTTTGGTAATCATGATTTGTACTGGGATAACGATCCGTTAGCAAGCTTTAATTTAAACCGGATTTATGGGCAGAAAGTTTCGATTTATGAGGGCGTGATTCTGAAAATAAAGTTTGAAACCGGCGTGCTTAATATTTTCCTGACTCACGGCCACCAGGGCGATTTACAAAGCGATGGAAACTGGTTTAGTAAATGGTTTGTAAGTACAATCTGGGCACCTATACAGTCGTATCTGCAAATTAATCCGAATACACCTGCCTATGATAATCAACTGAAAACCGCACACAACAGCCTGATGTATAGCTGGCAGTCTGAGCAAAAGGATACCGCGTTAATTACCGGACATACCCATCAACCGGTTTTTGCTTCGCTTACACACCTGGAGCAGATTTATTTAAAATTAAAAAACGCAACAATTGGAAGGCATCAGGCCGAGATTGATGAATTAAATGAGGAGTTGAAAAAACGAGTAAAGAAAGGCGATGATGTTCCGGAGTTTAAAACCTATAAACCGGGCTATTTTAATAGCGGCTGTTGTTGCTTTAGCGATGGAGACATTACAGGGATAGAAATAGAAAATGGTTTTATCAGACTTATAAAATGGTCCTTTCAAAAAACTGGAGCGCCAGAAAGGTCCATTTTAGAAGAAATGAAATTGGTGGAGCTGCTTGATGTTACTTAACAGGCAATTCTACATAAAAGGTAGTGCCTTTGCCAATCCCTTCACTCTTTGCCCTGATCTTTCCTTTATGCATATCTGCAAACATTTTAGCTACAATTAAACCTAAACCATTTGAATTTTCCCGACCCGTAGGCACAGCATTTAATTTTGAAAACTTAATAAACAAACGGTCCAGATCAGCTTCATCTAAGCCAACGCCAAGGTCTTTTATTGCGATAGTTGCCTGGTTTTCAATTACCTGATGAGAAATTTCTATCTCACTCATTGTTGGAGAGAACTTTATAGAATTTTGAATCAACTGTGAAAATAATTCCCGAAGCTTAACTTCATCTCCGAAAATTTCGACAGGCTCATTGATTTTTACTGACACAGATAGATTCTTGTTTGCTAAAGCAGATCCAAGATCATCGGTTACATCCGCTAATAATTTCTTCAGATCAATTTTTGTTTTCTGTGGCTTAAAAGAACCATTTTCCTTTCTCGCTGAACTTAAAATATCATTCAGGTTATCAACCATTCTTTTTGATTGAAGATTGATCTTACCGGCAATGTTGGCTACTCTTTCACCGGCATCCGGCATTCGGCTTACCAATTCGGATTGAAGTGAAATGGTCGTCATTGGATTTTTTAAGTCGTGGATCAGCACATGTAAACGATCGTCAAGCGCACGCATGGTCCTTCTGATTGCCAGTCTTGTTTCCAGTTTTTCTGCAACCATTTCGGCCAACCGTTCCAGCATAGATGATTGATGTTCAGTGGTTTCGACTGGCAGGTCATCATAAACCATGATCGCCCCTAAATTATGCCTGCCAGGTGATTTAATGATCGCGCCAGCAAAAAAGCCATTAAATTCTCCAGCTGTTTCGCTTATTTCATCGGCTGATTTCGCCAGATTAAAAATATACTGAACTTTATCTATCTCCGGTTCACTTCCGGTTACCGCTTTAAAGAATATTCCATTTTCGCCAAAAAAACCAACTGCAGCATTTTTAACCTGGAATATATCTGCTGCCAGCCGAGCAAAGTTATCGTAGCTCTTTTCTGCAGGCGTATCAAGTATTTCGTAACCAAAAAGGGTTTGCAAACGCAATTCTTCGTTTATGGAGATAGATTGATCTGGAATTTCGGCTGATTGCATCTGTCGGGAATGATTTAAAAAAGGGTTATTTGTTAAAGGTAAAGATTATCGTCAAAACGATAAATAATATAAACAATTAAGTATTAACTTTAGTTGTTATAGCTTATGTCATTTTCAAGAAAAAAGGCGTTATAAAAACTACCAAAATTATTAATAATGAGATTATACATAGAACGTAAACCTGTTAAAGTGAATCCCGATACCAAACGGGTTATTGCCCGTTTTTTTTTTAACGGAGAAGAAAGAGCTTTAGAAGTAATTAAAAAAGTGCTCGAATTTTCCGATGAAAAAGTTTTTTCCATCATTTCTCCCATCCTGCAGGAATATTCAAAAAGACACCGGAATATTACCAAAATTTTAAATCGCCATTGTAAAAAGCTGAAGAAACAATTTACAATCCTTGGTCAGGATATGGAAGATCTTGATCAATATACCAAACTGCTTATTGGTGCCTATTTTACCCATGAATATTCGATAGAATCGGCCGCTTTTTTTAATCCCAGCATTATTGATGATCCGGATCAAACCGACCTGGTTGAGGGAGAAAAAAGAGTAATTATCAGTTTCCGTGCTGTTGGAGAAGGACACATTTCTTCGATTGTTTTCAGGCGGGCTTTAATCGATAAACATAATAATATCCAGGTGTTGCCTGTTGGAAATTATGTTGATGAAGCGGAAGTGGTTAAAAACGCCATTTACGTTAAAAAGCATTTTATCAAAAAAGCTGCGTATGCACAAATTGATGCCACCGTACTCGAAGAAATGGAAGGTAAACTGAATGATCGCTTCGAGTATACCGACCTGAGCAACATTATCAAAGATTCTAAAAGTCTACATACAGAAAATCCTTCGCGCTTAATTGAATACGATAAAGTACTTTGGCTATCTGATACCTACCATACCATATCTTTCTCTAAAGATACAGACATCTCAGACCGCGTTATTTTCCCGATTTCAGAATTCGAGCGGAAAGGAATTGAAGATGCCCGCTTTGTTAAATTTATCAAAGACGACGGAAAGGTGGTTTATTATGCTACTTATACCGCATTCGATGGTTCACTGATTATTCCAAAACTGGTGCAGACGGAAGATTTCTACGAGTTTAAAGTAATTCCATTATATGGTGACGGTGCTCAAAATAAAAACCTGGCACTTTTTCCCCGTAAAATTAATGGAAAATATGTGATGATGAGCAGGATAGATGGTTGGAATAATTACCTGATGTTCTCTGATAAAGTAAATGTCTGGGAAAATCCTGTTTTACTGAAACAGCCACGGTACGATTGGGAATTGGTTCAAATTGGTAACTGCGGGTCTCCGATTGAAACAGATAAAGGCTGGTTAGTGATTACCCATGGCGTTGGGCCGATGAGACGGTATTGCATAGGCGTAGTTTTGTTAGATTTAGAAAACCCAGGCAAGGAAATTGGTCACCTCAAAGAACCGTTAATTATTCCAAACAACGACGAACGGGAAGGTTATGTGCCAAACGTGGTATACTCCTGCGGTTCAATTATAAGTAACGGTGAACTGATTATCCCTTATGGTTTATCAGATTATAGTTCTTCATTTGCTACAGTAAATCTGGAATTACTATTAAACAAACTATTGGAAAACGGCGTAGGATAAATAATTCATCTATGCGCATTAAATAAAAAAGGCTGGTTCGCATTTCGTGAACCAGCCTTTTACGTAGGTTAGGTATTTTATACCAACTTATTACTCTCAACCAATGGAGTTGACAGGGTTTGATATTCTGCCTCTGCAGCTTGCAAAACTGCTAAATGCGAAACGAAATATGCCAATGTACTTTCTGCACCCTGGTTTCTGTTCACACTATTAAACTGCAATCCATCGGCACAGCCATGTGTCTCAAAATCATATAAAGGAATATGCAAACTGTTTTTACCTAAAAACCATTCATAACTGGTATGCATTAAACTCAAATACTTACTGTCTTTAGTTACTTCGTATGTTTTACAATACAACAACACCATGGCCATGGTTTCAATTGCCTGCTGGTCATAAATTGGATTTTTACCATTTTTCTTCATCCAGCCATCATTCCCAACAGGATTTAAATAACCGTTTTCAAACGAAAAGCTGTTTAAGAAATTGATACTTTCCATGGCAATTTCAAATGATTCAGCATTGCCAGTAGCCTCGTAATGATGTAAAAGTGCCAGCGGCAAAATCGCATTATCATAAGTTAAAATATCTTCAAACCAATGCCAGTCGCCGTCTTTATTGGCTTTGTAGGCGTTTTTCAGACTATTCGCCAGGAGGTTGACTTCTTTAACGATAAATTCATCACCCCGATGAGCGCCAAGGTAATACGATCCACCAATTAGTGTATTGGCCATTCCGCGCAAATGGGAAAGGTTCTTAAAATGCGGAACAGCGTGTGAAAATAATTCGCGGCCAAATTCGCTGTATGAGTTATTAGGCGCTGCGCAAATTAAGTAACCTAAAGACCAGATTGTCCTTCCGAAGGAGTCTTCAGAACCGACTTCATCAAGATAGTTCCGGTTAAAACTTAGAAAGTTTCTAAAGTTCCCGTCTTCGGTTTGCATATATTGGATAAAGCTGAGGTAAACCGGCATCAACTTTAATGCAGTTGGGTTTTTATTCTGTTCAAAAGCCATCAGTGCCATAATGAGTGCCCTGGCATTATCATCAATACAATATCCTTCTTTTAGGTTTGGGATACCAAAACGGGCATGTTGAATAATTCCGGTATCATCTGTCAACAATGAGATGTGGCTTAAGTTTAACACTGGCATTTTCTCCACATCGATTATAGGAGGGGTAACCCGCAAAGGTTTTTCACCGGTCTCAATCGCCTGCTGAAGGGTTTCCAGGTAAATATTACCAATAGCTGGCCACCTTAGTTTTAAGCCATATTTGTAAGCGTTAATTTTTAGCTCCTGATGTTTGCTTTCATCGGCAAGTAACTCGTTTACAATATTCGCCAGGGCGGTATCGTTTTTAAAGTCGAACAGTCTTCCACGATTATCTGCTAACAATTCTTCAGCGTGCCAATATGGTGTAGAAACTACTGCTGCACCTGCGCCAACTGCATAAGAGAGCGTTCCACTTGTAATTTGAGCTTCATTTAAATAAGGTGTAATGTATAAATAGCAGGTAGTTAAATACTGATGAAGCTCTCCTTCAGAAACAAATTTATTTACAAATGCGATGTTATTTTCAACGCCTAAATCTTTTGCCAATGCTTTTAAGCTGTCGCGATATTCTTCACCGTTATGCTTTACTACACCTGGATGGGTATTTCCTAAAATAACATATAAAACATCCGGGTGTTGCGCAACAATCCGTGGAAGTGCTTTAATAACAGTTTCCAGTCCCTTGTTCCGGCTAATTAAACCAAAGGTAAAAAGTACTTTCCTGTTTTTGAACAATTCGCTTTGTGAAAGTTCATTTTTAAGGAGAGGCTCCAAATCAGGAACGCCATGTTCTATTAATTTAATTGATGTTTTAGAGATCTGATAAATGCTGGTGAGGAACATCACTGCTTTTTTACTCATTACCACAATTTTAGATGATTTTAATGCAATTTCCTTTATGATGGTTTGTTGCATAAAATTCGGTTCTTTTAAAACCGTATGTAAGATAGTGATAAATGGTTTTTTTAATTCATTAATGAGGGATAGGAGGAAGACCCCGCTATTGCCGCCATAGATCCCGAATTCGTGTTCAATAATGCAAGTATCTACGTCGCTATCGTTAATGAAATTAGCCGCTTCAATATAATCCTGTTGGTTCTGTTGCCTGATTACAAATTTAACTTCTGACGGATAATCATGTTCATTTACGTCATCAGATTCATTCATCGCAACTACGAAACTTCTATCTGCCTCATAAGATGGATTAATGCTTAAAGCATTAACTAAATTCTGGTTAAAAGTAGCTAAACCGCATTCGCGTGGGGGATAAGTAGAAATATAAGCAATTTTCATAGGACGTACTGTGGATTAATGTAATTACTTAACAAAAAAGGGGGTAAATAGTTTTTTTGAACATGATTAGAGGGATTTCCAGTCAAACAATATGAATTGACATCGTGTTAACCTAAATAATTAAAGAAAAACTATTATGAGATCGATTTGGAAAGGTTCTATTGGGTTCGGTTTGGTGAATATTCCTGTGAAACTCTTCTCTGGTGTGCAAACAACGCACCTGGATTTGGATATGCTGGATGAACGCGATCATGAAAAAATCCGCTATCAGCGGGTGAATGATAAAACCCATAAAGAAGTTCCTTTTGATAAAATTGTTAAAGGGTATTTTTTGAAAGATAGGTATATTATTCTGGATAAGCACGA
Source organism: Pedobacter petrophilus (assembly GCF_009674725.1). Taxonomy (GTDB): domain Bacteria; phylum Bacteroidota; class Bacteroidia; order Sphingobacteriales; family Sphingobacteriaceae; genus Pedobacter; species Pedobacter petrophilus. The sequence goes on from NZ_WKKH01000008.1 coordinate 9,421, forward strand.
TTTCGAAGAGGCATCGCCAGAGAAAACTAAAATCATTGAACTGGAGAATTTTGTCGATATCAAAGAGATCAATCCCATTTATTACGAAACATCTTATTATACCGAACCAGAGAAACAGGGAAAAAAAGCATATGCCTTGTTATTGAAGGCGCTTCAAAAATCTGGTAAAGCCGGAGTTGGGCGTTTTGTATTGCGCAATACGGAAAATCTATGCGTAATCCATCCAATGGAAAATGTGATCGTGATTACGAAGATCAGGTTTGAACAAGAAATCAGAAGTCTGGATGAAGTGAATAAGGCCGACGATATTACCATTACTAAAAAGGAAATGGATGTAGGTTTAGCACTGATTAAGCAATATAGTTCTAAATTTGATCTGAGTTCATTTAAAGATGATTACAGTAACGAACTGTTGAAAATTATTAAAGCTAAAGCAAAAGGAAAACGCGCCACTGTTAAAAAGATGAAACCACAGAAAGCCACCAGCGATGATCTATATGATCAGTTGATGCAAAGTTTAGGTTCGAAAAAAGGTGCTTAAATAAACAATCTAATAAACTGTATTCCCAATTAAAAAAGAGTATATGGGGAGGTTAGCCCTCCCCATATACTAATCATTTCTATTTAAAAGCAGCTTTGAGTTGATCTGCAGCATAAGCCTGCGCTGCTTTTGCTTCCGGAACTACAGCGGCCATTCCGAAAAACTCATGCGTAACGCCTTCATAATTTCTGCTGTTTACTTTAACGCCTGCATCAGCTAATTTATTTGCCAACATGGTACCGTCATCATGCAAAGGATCAATCTCTGCGGTAATAATTGTAGTAGGTGGTAAACCTTTTAATTTTGCATTAACCAAAGAAATTTTTGGATTTTGGCCTTCAATCATGGTGGTTAGGTATTGTTCGGTAAACCAGGTCATCATGGCCTTGTTTAAAGGTTTAGCATTTTCATACATTTTATATGATTCCGTATTCATGTTCGCCTGCGCAATCGGGTAAACAAGAACCTGGTGTACAGGAACCATGATGTTTTTGTCTCTTGCGGCGATGGAAACGTTTGCAGCCAGATTTCCTCCGGCACTTTCTCCAACCACTGCAATTTTTGCGGGATCGCCTTTTAAACTAACCGCATTTTTTACAACCCATTCGTATGCTGTAAAGGCATCATTATGTGCGGTTGGGAATTTATTTTCAGGTGCCAGGCGATAAGCAACAGAAACGACTACAGCATTTACCTGTTCGGCTAACGCCTGTGCAGATGCATTGTAAACATCCAGATTGGCAATTACAAAACCGCCGCCATGATAGTAAACAATTACCGGATAAGGGCCGTTACCACCTTTCGGGGTATAAATTCGCAAGTGCACTTTGCCACCGGTAACCTCAATATCTTTTCCACTGGTATCTACTTTGGGCGTAGGAATTGTAATCTTATTGGCTTCAACCAAAGCCATTACGGCATCCGTTGGAATATGGTTTTTTCGTGCATCTGCTGCGCTTAACGTTTCAATGGGCTTATCTCCATAACTCACAAGCTTTTCGATCACTGACTGCATCTCCGGTTTGATGCTTTGGCCCCATTCTGGCGGCGGACCTGCTGGTTTTAGTGAGGCATTCGCAGAAGAATCAGATGGTATGGAATCTGTTGCGTTCGTGGTCTTTTTATCGCTCGTGCAGGCTGACACGGAAATAGCTAAGACAAGCGCCGCTATGGGTAGCCTTAATAGATTGCTTTTCATATAGTTTATTTTTTGGATTTATAAATATTGTTTCTATAACGTTAACCAGCAAGATAGAGTTTTAAATGTTTCACAACTTTTTAGAATTTGGATGCTGTCCAAACATCTTATGCATTTATCGTGTTCTAAATAAAAAGACGAAACACACGTTAGTTGAAATTCAGGTTTGCCTGACCATATTTTTGGCGTGAGGGACACAGGTGAAGTAACTAATGCAGATTTGAAAGATGCATTGCTTCCTGGGTTAGCCCGCACAGGCGATCTTTCTTTACTTTTTAACACCCGGCAGCTCAAAAGGCTTTAAGCCGAATGAAATAGAAGAAGCAAAAGAATGGCTTGCAGCAGAAGCATAAAAATATAAATTAAAATATTATGAAAGATTCAAAAACAACACCAGCAGAAAAAAGTAAAGCAACCGCACCAAAAGATGAAAAAGCCAAAGGCGCAGCGGAAAAAGTGACTTCAGCAAAAGATGCAAAGAAGGTAGAGGTAACTAAAGATGCCAAGAAAAAGTAGCCGTCAATTGCTATTTACTCAAAGCCCCCGTTTTGACAGGTCTTAATTTTATAAATTAAGAGGACCGGATTAAAAACTTATTTTGTTTGAAATTGGAGGTTTACGTGCGGTTGATGAGAGATTTAACGCCTGGGGAAATAAATATTCATTTACCAGCCGAAAGAACACTATTCACTCGACAATCGTAAACCTGGAAGGAGTAAGGTATAATCCATAAAATTGTAAATTGGCAACTAATCTTTCAGTAAAGCATAAATTTTGTCCATTAATTCATCAATGTTGAATGGTTTGGCCATGAAGTCATCTGCAGAAACACCATCTAACGCGTAGTTATTTGCATGGTAACGGGCAGAGATCATCAGCACCGGAATGTCTTTGGTCGAGGCGGTTTCCTTTAACTCTTTTAATAAGAGGCGCCCATCTATATCAGGGAGCATAATGTCCATTATAACAACGTCAGGGCTAAATTCCTGTACATGATTAAGAAAATTATTGCCATTATGTAAGCCAGCTACATTAAAAGCTTCGCTTTCTAAAATAAGAGTGATAACATCTAAAATTGCATGGTTATCTTCTACAACCAAAATATTTTTCTTTGCCAAGATTTGAAAGGGTATTTTAAATTCAAACAAATATAAAATAAAAAACAATTCTGATAACGGAATTCCATAACTTGTAGTCATCCTAAAGCGGGTTATCCATAGATTAATTCGAAAAATATAATATTTTTGTAGTGCTAAATTTCATATGACAACATTTTCTGTAGACCTTACAAATTGTGATAGAGAACCCATCCACATTCCAGGCAAAGTTCAATCACACGGTTTTTTAATTGCTGTTGATAAAATTGATTTCTTGATTGCTTACATTAGTGAAAACACCAATCTTTTTGTAAAAACATCTGCAGGCAATTTGCTTGGAAAGCCATTGTCAACAATTAATGCCTTCCTTGATCAGCTTGCTCCTGAATTTAATATTGAAGATTTGCTGCGACTGGGTATAATCCGGAAAAGTTTTGATGCCATAAGTCCGCATCCAGTTATCATCAATAAAAATCAATATTACATTACCATTGCTGATTCTGGAAATAATTTTTTGCTGGAGTTTGAACCTGCCACCTTACAATATGATCTACAAAGTGTGATTGGAAGGTCGGCCTCCGGGATGCTACAAGGGAAAAGCGTAAGCTCACTGCTTAAAGGCGCCGCTGTAGAAGTAAAGAAACTCATTGATTATGATCGCGTAATGATCTATAAGTTTTTGGATGAGGGGCATGGTGAAGTTGTAGCGGAGCAGATGAATGAAGACTTAGAACCTTTTTTTGGCCTTCATTATCCTGCATCAGACATTCCCAAACAGGCACGTGAGTTATACAAGCTGAATCTAACCCGGTTGATTGCTGATGTAAATAAAGAAGATTCTCCCATTATTACTTTTCTGGAAAATAAACCCCTCGATCTAACCAATTCTGGTTTACGGGCGGTTTCGCCGATTCATATTCAGTACCTCAAAAACATGGGCGTATGCTCTAGTTTTAGTATTTCATTAATTTCCCATGGTGAGTTATGGGGATTAATTGCCTGCCATAATTATAGTCCGAAATTTATCGATTACAAAGCCAGGGAAGGTGCAAAATTAATCGGACAGATTTTATCATCAGCACTCGAATACCGGCAGGATGCAGAAGATTCTGAGATGGTAGATCAATTTAAAGATATAGCTACTGCACTTACAGAACAACTTAACCGGGATAAATACCTGATTGAAGCCATTACGGGACATAAAAAAACTATTTTAGACGTTACCAAAGCTACCGGGGCAGCCATTTTATTCGAAAATAATTTAAAAACAATTGGTACTGTTCCAGCTGATGAAGATATCCTGGAGTTGGCAGAATGGTTAAAACAGACTAATGATGAGTCTGTTTATTATACCCATCGGCTTTCAGAAATACACTCACCAGCCAGAAAATATAAGCGCATTGCATCTGGTATTTTAGTTTGCACCATCAGCAAAGAACTCGGCGAAATGATTATCTGGTTTAAGCCAGAGCTTATCTCAACAGTAACCTGGGCGGGCAATCCAGATAAGCCAGCTACTCCGGAGGAGAACGGGTTGCTGAGTTTATCGCCTAGAAAATCTTTCGAGGCCTGGTCTGAGGAAGTGAATAATACTTCAGAAAAATGGCTTCCGGAAGAAATTGCTTCAGTGCTAAGGATTCGCGAAATCATCATTACTGATGTAAACAAAAAAGCAAATGAAATCAGGCAGCTGAATGAAAAACTTCAATCTGCCTATGAAGAATTAGACACTTTTAGTTATACCATTTCTCATGATTTAAGGACCCCGTTAACCTCGGTGAAGACTTATGCAGAATTGCTGCTTAGGAACAAAAGCCTTGATGATAGTGCCAGGAAAATGCTCGGCCGCATTTTAACAGGTGCAGATAAGATGAATTTCCTGATTAAAGAAATTTTAAATCTCGCCAGAGTCGGTCGTTCGGAAATCACTTTTGAAACGGTAAACATGCAGTTGCTTCTGAATGAGGTTGCTACGGAAGTTTGGTCGGCTTTTAAAGCAGACAAAGCCGAACTGATTTTAGGGCAAATGCCAGATATAAATGGTGATAAAACGATGATTGCCCAGGTGTTTACAAATCTGGTTTCCAATGCGGTAAAATACTCCTCAACGGTTGAAAAACCAACGATCGAAATTTCATCTTATATAGATGGCAAGGAAATTGTTTATACCGTAAAGGATAATGGTATGGGAATTGATAACCGTTATTACGACAGGGTTTTTGAGCTTTTTAAACGCATGGACAATGTTAAGGAGATTGAGGGAACTGGGGTAGGATTGGCAATAGTAAAAAGAGTAGTGGAGCGATACAACGGACGCGTATGGTTCGAAAGTAAATTAAATGTAGGCTCTACTTTTTACGTCGCCTTTAAAAATATATAATAATGAAAACGCCGGATATATTTTACGTTGAAGACGATATAGACTATGCATTTTTTATGCAAAGCGCTGTACAAGAAGTGAAAGATACGTTGAATTTGACTATAGTGGAGGATGGTACCGAAGCGATGGTTAAACTGCAACAATTTGCAGAAAGCAAAACCAAGCCTAAATTAATTTTATTAGATTTGAATTTACCAGGTTTATCTGGTTTAGATTTACTGAAATTTATCAGAGACATTCCTTATTTGAAATCTATACCCGTAATTTTATTTTCCACTTCGGATAATCCGGATGATGTTAAATCTTCAATAGAATTTGGTGCAAACGCCTATCTAACTAAACCAGATGGATATGATAACCTGGTTAAATGTGTGCATTCCGTACACGATTTCTGGTTTAATCAGCACCTTAGAATGAATTAAATACTTATTATTGATTAAAAACAAAAGATTCAAATGGCTCATTTGAATCTTTTGTTTTTAATCCTTTTTTAAATTAGATAAATAAATAATGATTGCCGGAATATTAAGAACAGAAACAGCAAAAAAACATGAAGCATTAGAATCATTAATGTTTATTAATGAAATTATGAACAATTCTTTGAGCCTAACAAATTATAAAAAATTACTGACCATCAATTACATCATTCATCAAAAGCTGGAAAATAAACTGGCTGATATGCTTAATAAAGATTTGGCCGATGAACTGGAAATAAATGGCCGTTTAAAACTCAATGCACTGGAAAAGGATCTGAATTATTGGCAAATTGATCGTTTAACCTTGCCATCGTTAAATTTCGATTTGTTTATTCCCCAAAAAAATACTGCTGAAATTATGGGTACACTTTATGTACTGGAAGGCGCAACATTAGGCGGTAATGTGATTAAGAAGCATATTTTAGCTAATCCAAACTTTAAAGATCAGGAGAATGGATTAAATTATTACGGCGTTTATGGCCCGGAGTTGGGCGCAAAATGGAAAAGCTTCGTTACTATCCTGAATGACAGGGTGAAAGCGGAAAATTACCAGCGGTGCGTAGATAGCGCAAATCAAACGTTTGAAAATCTGATTCAACTCTCCAAACAGATCAGTTAGCCTACACAGATTTTCTCACATGCGTTCTAAAAAATACTTCTATAATGCCGTAGGGGCATTTTTTGATTGTGAATATGTGCAAAACTTATTGCAAATTAATACTTGCTTTCTGTTGTTAATTCGTGGTAAATATGTATTATTGAAAAAATAAATTTTTTAAACCTTAAAACATCAATTAGCGATGGAAAAATTCTCAAAAGTTAAAGCTGCTGTTGCTGCTATTGAAGCAGATGTAGAAAAATTTTACAATGCTGGCAATGCAGCTGCTGGTACTCGTGTACGTAAAGCAATGCAAGATCTTAAAGTATTAGCACAAGAAATTCGTGCAGAAGTAACTGACAAGAAAAACTCTGAAAAATAATATTTCCTGAGTATGAAACAGAAAGGCCCCGATTTCGGGGCCTTTTTGCGTTAGCTGATATAAATTCAGCATAACGAATTCGGTAAGGAATTCCTGATTATGGAATCATTCATCATTTTTTAAAATTTCTGTTTATCGCGATGTCTGCTTTAAAAAGATAAAGCTCCCCATCGCGGGGAGCATCTATCCAACTAACAAAACATATTTTTTAATTATTTATATTCTCCATATTAATAATGAGACATCCAGTAGAAAGCGTCGTCATTATAGCTTTGAGGATCTGATAAAGGATTAACTCTTTTATATGGTGCCACAATAAGGGTAACTAATCCCGTATTTAATCCTCTTGTCGATGTCATATTTGGTTCAAGTGGCGCATTAATGACGTGCTCAATCACCGGATACTGTGCTATTGCATTTCTTCCTTTCAATTCAACGGGATCTTCAAAACTTAATATTGCTTCTCCTAAATTGAATGAAGAAACAGTGGTTGATACCTCGTATATGCTGGTTTTTGTTGAGCTCGTGCTGCCACCTGCGCTGGCCCCAATTTTAATCACCTTAAAAAGGTTAAAGCCTGCATCTACTTTAAAATTAGTTGAAAAATTAGAAGAGACGTTAGTCGTATATTTTTTAGTCTCCCCAAAATTAAACTCTTCAATTAAAAACTTCCAGGTGTCTCCATATTTTTGCATATCCCATGTAGCGATCTCTATTGGTGATATAGGGAAATATTTTGTTACCCTGGAACCTCCAACATTTGTGAATAGTTCGTTTTTACTAACGCTAAATCCCTTTTTAACATCTTTAACGGAAGTACCTTCAACAAATAGTGTAGTAACATAAATTTCATAAATACCTTCGGTCCAGTCATTATTTAAGGCATCCAAAGTTTGCTCAGAAGAAGAACTATTGAAATAAAATCCTTGGATTGCTTCTGCGTAAGTATTATCCAAAGTACCAGAATCCGTGTCGTTCTTTAAGCTGTAATAGATGCAGTCTCTATCATAAGTAAAGTTATATCCTGAATAATAGCCATGCCATAATTTGCCAACGTATGTACCCGGACCTTGTCCATTTTGGTACGTAATTGAATTATTTGTAGGGTTTACAGATGCTGTTTTTGATGGAATATTTAAATTTTTAAAGTCAGAACTTGTAAAATAAAGTTGTTTATTATTAACTGACATCAACGCATCTCCTTTTTTTATTGTACTAAGATTATTGCTATTTGTTGATCCTGAATTATCATCAAAATTCACACGTTCATTGTTTTTTACAACGAGTACGGGAACGGTGGGTTCACTCGAATACGATAGGGCTAATTTATTTTGATTGGAATCAAATGCTAATAATGGTTTATTTGTTACTATATCATTCTCGTTTCTCACTGCAACAATAGGAATTTGATTCTCCGTGCGCCATGTATCCGGTTTAAACACCTTTAATGAGGGTACGAATATTGTAAGTAAGACTGCATCATTTACGTTAGTTACAAATTTATCCTTTCCAAGTTCTGAAAAGCCAGCTATAAAGTCTAAAACCTTAGTTCCATCTGACAACTTTACATCTTTAATTTTTTGAAAAAGCACATCATTATCCTTGTCAAATTCTAAAAGAGATTCTTTCCTGATTAATTCCCTTAATTCATAATTAGTAATGGCTTTTGATAAGGCTTTAGCAAATGCTTTGTTTGTAACAGAAAAATCTGCTGTCTCAATTTTTTCCGTTTCAAGAATACCTTCTTTTTTTGAACAAGACGTGAAGCAGAATACTGCCATGAGTACTAGAAATACGTTAACTTTTTTCATTTTTTTACATTTAATTTTAATTATACTTTTTTGATTAATTTGTATTCAATTATGGGTTTACCACGAGTACCACCATCGCCAGATATAAAGCTTACGAATTTCAATTTGTAAAGGTTACCGGTAGCATCTTTTATTATAAAAAACACATCGGTATTAACACGTCCGCCATTGCCATTTCTATCTGGAGCAGTTCTCCACTTTGAACCAATGACGTCTCTTGCAGAAGAAAATGAGAGATCTGAAATATTAGATTCATTAAATGAGGCATAAGTTTTGGTTGCCGTGGCTATAACTGCTGCTGCAGCAACTCCGGCCAGGTTGTTTATGAAAACTAAGTCAGAGAAAGCATAAGGAGATCCAGCTGTAAAATACATACTATATCCCCAAACAATATCCCAGCTACCTTTCGCCGGTTCAACGGTAATAGCGGCTCCTTTAATTAGTGATGCAAACTGATAGTTTACTTCAGCATTTTTATTAATATCCAATGATTTAAAAGTAGTTTCGGCAACTTTAGCATATTGTAAAGTATAACCAGTCCCCTTTCTCAATACACGAATTTTGTATAAATCATTTGTAGTCAGGGTAGTACCTGCACCTCCTTTCCTGTTAATGATGTATACTTTGTTATCTGCATCAGTAACTGAAACGACTGCGATAGCGGTTTTATTAAGTATATTAGACTCACGTCCATCGTCTACAATCGTAAAATTGCCAAGGCCTTGTCCAACTTTTAATTCATTTGGGTCGAAGTCGGTAGCTGTAACAGCATTTAAATCAGTTTTATTAACCAATAGCGCCGATGCTCCGTTTGTTGAATTTAAAATTACCCTGAAATCGCTTCCGGAGTAAAATCCCAGGTCCCAGCTATCTCTTTCAACAGAAGTCTGTTTATCAGCACTAAAATCAACATATACACTATTTCCGGCTGCCGTACCATCTTCTGCTCCAACTAATCCGTTTAATGTTAAAGTGTTTCCATCAGATGGTGGCACAATGAAAATAGGTTCATCTGCTTCTTTTTTGCAGGCTGTAAATGTTACCGCTAAAAAAGCGATAGCGATCATTGAGTTAAGTTTATTCATATTTATTATTTTTAATTGTTAATGATTAAATTTTATTCCAGTTAAAGCTTAAGCCTAATACATAAGAGCGGCCATAACTCAATGGAACCGGTTCTCCGCCAGTGCTATGTGCACCACCTGATGCCGTTGATGTATTGTTCAATTGCGTTATATTGAAAATATTTTTAACTCCTGCGGTTAGCAAAAGCGATTTGTATAAAGTCTTATTAACCATTAAGTCTGCAAAGCTGAATGATGAAATTTTAGTTGGTAGATAGGATAGCGTTGCATTGCCGGTGCTGGTTTGGAAACCTAGTTTTTCTCCGGTGTATTTATAAAATATACTTACGTTCGCATTAATCTTATTTATAGCGTAAGTGAGGTTTGCCGTAACCTCTGGCGACCATAATATCTGCTTACCGGTAAACGTTTCATCTTCAGAATAGGTATGAAAAGAACCAATATAAGAGACGCCAATGCTGGCGTTTAGATTTTTAAAAGTTAAGTTGTTATCTAACGTAGTTCCAACGGTTTTAAAATTACTAATGTTTAATAAGGTGGTTCTTGAATTGTCTGATGGATCTAGTCCGAAATCAATTTTATTCTTGAATTTATTAAGAAAACCTGCTAACGTAGTGCGAAAACCTAAATGCTTTTCCTTTATGGCAGACCAGACAAGTGATCCGTTATAGCTGTTAGATTGCTCCGCTTTTAGATTTGTATTTCCGTAGATACTGTGGCTCGCATCTACAAAATCATAATACAATTCCCGTAATGCAGGCGATCTAAATCCTTTAGCATAGCCCAATCTAAGATCAAGATTTCTTGAAAGTTGAAATTTTGTGTTTAAAGAAGGCACTATAGGGGCATTGTAAATAGAGTTTTTAATTACCCTTAGTCCCGGCCGGATATTAATCTCATTGTTTAATTTTATTTCAGATGATATAAAAAATGCCAGGTCGTTAATCACAGGCGATCCGCTTATTCGTTGTCCTGTGGCTGCATCTCTGTTAAATTCAAAACCAGGCTGAAAAGATACCATATCCGTCATTTTATAAACCGCCGTAGTTCTGAATATGATGGTATTAAATTTTGCTGTATCCTGCTCACCGGCGCCAGTGGTACGTTTCTCTGTATTGTTAATAAAGTTATGGTTAACCGTTTGTGTAGATCTTTGCAGATCTGTATAGCCCGCAATCGCTGATATATTAAGTTTTTGGCTGATCTTCCATTCAGATTGCAGCTGATTTGTATATCGTTTAGTAGTGTAAGTAGCAAGTTTGCCTTCGTAAGTGTTAGGGTTTATTCCAAACCTGGCATCAATTGTTTCGTTTACAGCATCAAGGCGATACCAAATATTAAAGTTTTCATTCCGATAGCCCACTTTGGTATTACCCAGCCATTGCTCTTTAGGTTTCCATTGGTTTTTCCTTTGATTAAATTCATCCAGAAAAGCAGTTTTTGGAGCCATATTCCAGCCGCCAAATTCTTGATGGGAAACGCCAGCCAAAGCATTCCAACCCTTATTCTGCCAGCTTAAGCTTAAGTTTTGATTGTGCAAACCGGCGTCAGTGAGTCCTGCATATTCTTTTCCAGCGGTTTCTTCCTGAACGCGGGCATTCAAGCTCAATAAAGACTTACCCGCATTTTTCGTGATGATGTTAATTACTCCAGCCAAAGCATCGCTTCCATATGTAACAGACATCGGACCCTCTATAATTTCTATTCTGTCTACGGTGTTGATATCAATTTGCCCTAAACTTTCCCTTGCATCCGATCTGTCTACCATAGGTACTCCATCAAGTAAAATTTTAACGTTTCTTCCCGACATTCCCATTAGCGAAACATCTGTTGTTCCAAGAGTCAGGTCATTTGAGAATCTAAATCCAAGTTCCGTATTTAATACTTGTTGAAGATTAGTAGCAGCCCTTAACCGAATTTTTTCTGCGTCAATTGTTCGCACATTATATATTGAATTTTTTAAACTCTGTTGTCCATACTGCCCGGTAACCACTACCTCATTTAAATCATTTGCTTTTGCGGTATCCACTTTAATTTCCTGAGCCAGCGCAACGGATTCAAAAAGCAAAAAGACAAGCGATAAATATATTTTCATTTATTTAGACTAATTATAAATAATTATGCAAATTTGTAGATAATCAGCATAAGGAGATAACGCCATACGGATAATTAATGCCGTGATACGGATTAAAATGAAGGCCTATTATTTGGCGTAGCAATGTTATTTAAAATCAATAATGATGATATGTGGATGTGCGGAGAATTAATAAAATGAAAATCAGACTTTTAGAATATCATACTCAAACTACTGTTTACGAAAACACCTATGGCTACAATTTTGATATCAACGGCGATCTGGAGGAAAGTAAACAAGAGATCCGAACGGAGAATTATCAGGTTAATTTATCAGAGAAATGGTTTAATGGAATACACATCAGCACTGCTGAAATTATTACGCAAAACGCTCAAGACTTTTATTATGAATCTTCGCAACAGCACATTGGGTTTTTATTTTGTTTAAATGGAAGTATCAGCTATTTCAACGATGCGAAAACCAAACACCTCCTTAGCCTGAATCACAACCAGCAAAATATTTCAGCAGGGCAGTTTAATCGGGTAGTATTCAACATTTCCGGAAAAGCGAGTTATACCTATATTCAGTTAACAGAATCATATTTTAGCAAAGTGACTAATCAGTGTTTTATAGAGCAAAATGGGTTAACTCAAAATGCAATTACGCCAGAGATTGAGTTGTTACTTCGAACATTCGAGCATCCTAATTACAATGGAAGGATGAAACGCATCTTTCTCGAATCAAAAATATTCGAATTGATTATTTCTTACCTGCAAAAAAAAGAAGTTGCGGCCGTATCAATCAAGGAAGAAGACGTTCGGAAAATCTTGTTTGCGAAGCAATTAATCGAAAGTAATTTGCAGCATCCCTGTTCACTGATGGAGTTATCCCGCAAGGCTGGTATAAACGACTATAAACTTAAAAAAGGTTTTAAAACCCTGATTGGTTATACGGTTTTCGGTTACCTGTACAAAATCCGAATGGAAAGGGCCCATTATTTTCTGCTTCACGAAAAAAAGTCTGTTAATGAAGTTGCTTTCCTTGTTGGCTATAAAAATGCACAACATTTTATTTCGGCTTTTAAAAAACACTATGCACTGCTGCCCGGAAGCCTAAACAAAAATTTTTAGCACCATTCCATAATAGTAAGATATCAAGGCTAGGTCTGTATTTTGTAAGATTAAGGCCAAAAATTCATGGAACGAATAGTGCTTGCCGATTATCGTTCCGGCAATACCTACATTAGCGCATTAAATTTAAAAAATGGTTTTCCTTTATATTATAGTTGCCATCATTGTGCTTGTTTTGATTGTAATCAACCTGCCAGTATTCGGACGTTTACCCAGCGGTTTAAGATTGGATAAAATTCATCAGCTGGCCAATTACCATGATGGAGCAATACATAACTTATCTTTAACACCGATGCAGCCAGAAGGGGTAAGCTTTTTTATGATTTTGAAGGCGTTTTTTTTAGAGAAACATCCTAATAAAACTCCTGATAAGGCTTTAAAATTTGTTCTACCGGATTTAGATGCTCTTCCAAAGGATCAGGCACCGGAAATCATCTGGTTCGGACATTCGTCTTACCTGATCAAAGTGGATCAGCTAAGGATTCTGGTTGATCCTGTTTTTAGTAAAGTTCCATCACCATTTTCATTCATAGGGAGTAAAGCATTTCCCGGAACTGATTTTGTAAAGGCAGAACAATTTAAAAATATAGACATCCTACTCATCACACATGATCACTACGATCACCTGGACTATCAAACGATCTTAACCCTGGCCCCGAATGTAAAAAAAATTGTCACTTCAATTGGTGTTGGATCGCATTTGGAAAGATGGGGAATACCTGCGGCTCAAATAAATGAACTTTGCTGGCATGAGTCGATATCGCTTACCAACCATTTGAAATTTACCGCCGTACCCGCGCGGCACTTTACCGGAAGAAAAGTTAAGCGTAATCAAACCTTATGGTCTGCCTTCGTTTTGGAAACGGAAAAATCCAGACTATTTTTGGGCGGAGATTCAGGCTATGATACCCATTTTGCAGAAATAGGAAAAACTTATGGACCATTCGATCTGGCTATTTTAGAATGCGGCCAGTACAATGCTTATTGGCCATTTATTCATATGTATCCAGAAGAAACCGTGCAAGCGGCAATAGACTTAAAAGCAAAAGTATTGTTGCCCGTACATTGGGGTAAATTCAGTTTGGCTATGCATCCCTGGAACGAACCGATACAAAGAGTGGTTTCAGCAGCTAAGGAAAGCAGGCTGCATTTAGTTACACCAAGGCCCGGCGAAACCATTATACTTGACCGGTATTTACCTGATGCAAAATGGTGGCAGGAAGAATAAGTTAAACAATAATGGGCTGATCGTGTTTATTTTTAAAAATAAGATACGATTATGAAAACAGACCTTGTAGAAATATTTCAAACGATTAGGGCAGGAGTTCAACCTTATGCCACACGAGGATATACGGTTCATGAAAATTCTGAAACAGGATATGATTTATATAGCGAAAAAAATATTGAAACAGCCGGTGAGAAGATTACAGAACGTTTTTTTATAGGGATTTATATCAATGGAGGTGTAGTAGAGGTTAAGTTAAATGCTGAGGACTTTACTTCGAATACAGAAGAATTGAAAGTATTTAGTGATGATAAGATTGGTTACGAGATTTCAGAAATAGACGATCAGAAATTGAGTGAAGTACAAACTTTTGTAGAGATTATTCATACTCACTTCAAAGAAAAAGAGTGGATATAACAATAGGATAGTTAAATTTGCTGCAAGCATTTGGCAGATAATTTAGCACCTTTGAATCAATTAGCATTTAATCAAAATATAGAATGGCATCATCAATTGAGATCCGGATTAGCGGATCTAGAAATTGAATGCCATTTTTCTTTTGATCACGATTTTTGTTTACTGAAGTTGGCTAATTGCAAACTTGTCGTCCATTTGGTTAGCATTGCGAATCATCATCAGCCGCAAGCGCTTATCAATTTACAGGAAGAATACCATATCGCCGAAATTAAACTGATTCACCTTTGGGAAGATGTTTGGTTGACCAGGCCTTTGCAGGTATTGGCAAGAATTGGGTCTTTGTTAGGACTAAATGTCAGAATTCATGGTCGGAAAACGAAAATTTATAAAATTGCAAAGCCGGTAGCTGATGAGTTTATTAACGAAAACCACTTGCAGGGCGCTGTAAATAGCCGTTATAAATTTGGATTATTTGAAAATGAAGAACTGGTTGCCGTGGCTACTTTTTCTGCATTGAGAGGTATGAACCATACCGAAAATTATAAATCTGCGGAATTGATTCGATTTGCAGTGAAGTCGGGTTATACGGTTACCGGAGGTTTAAGCAAGCTGATCTCGCATTTCTCTGAACTTTTAAAACCAAACGATTTAATGACCTATGCCGATAGAGACTGGTCAGCTGGGGAAGCTTATGCAACGCTTGGCTTTTCATTAACAGCTACCATTGCTCCCAAACAATTTTCATTAGATCAAAATTTAAACCGGTCTATTATTAAAGATAATGCTGAAGCTAACACAGCGGTTTTTAATACCGGAAGTCTTAAATTTATCCTGAAGTTTTAAATGGCAGATCAAAACCTAATTATTATCCTCGGCGCTACAGCATCTGGTAAAACAAAGCTTGCAGTTCAGGTAGCTAACGAATTAAATGGTGAAATTATCAGTGCAGATAGCCGGCAGATCTTTAGAAAGATGAATATCGGAACAGGGAAAGACCTTCATGAATATGAAATCAATAATAAGATTATTCCACATCACTTAATTGATATTTTAGATCCTGGAGAAAGATATCATGTAGACGCATTTAAAAATGATTTTTACCGGGCATTTGAGTCGATCAACAGTAGGGGAAGGCAGGCGATTTTATGCGGTGGAACAGGAATGTACATTCATAGTCTGCTGCAAAATCAACAATATACCGCAGTTCCTATCAATGCAACATTGAGAACATCATTAGAAGTTTATGAAAAAGATCAGCTGGTACT
The DNA here is from genome assembly GCF_009674725.1 of Pedobacter petrophilus. Classification (GTDB taxonomy): domain Bacteria; phylum Bacteroidota; class Bacteroidia; order Sphingobacteriales; family Sphingobacteriaceae; genus Pedobacter; species Pedobacter petrophilus. The sequence goes on from NZ_WKKH01000008.1 coordinate 25,100, forward strand.
GAAGTTAAATACATATCCCCCAATTCATGTTGCACACGCAGATGTATCATCTAAAAAGAGGTTGATCAGGGCAATAGAGATTGCCGAATACCTGCAAAACCATGATATAGAAGAAAAATACCGGCCTGAGATTAAGCCACTAATTTTTGGATTGAAAAATCAGGTTGAACTTACCCGGGCTAAAATTTTATCCAGACTTGAACATCGGCTGAATAATGGAATGATTGAGGAAGTATCCCACTTAATTGCAAGTGGTGTATCAAAGGAAATATTAGTTTTTTATGGCTTAGAATACAAATTCATAGTCAGTTACCTGGATGGTTTGCTTACCTATGAGCAGTTGAAATTAAATTTGGGCATAGCGATTTGCCAATATGCTAAACGGCAAAATACCTTTTTTAGAAAAATGGAAAAAGACGGCGTAAATATCGTTTGGCTCAATGCTGCATTGTCAACAGACCTATTAAAAGCGCATATTTTAGAAAAGGCCCTGTCAGGAGGTTTAAACTCCTCTTACTAAGCGTGTTCTTGTTTTAAATTCCTAAAAGTTGTTCAATTTAAGCTTTTGGCACATGTTTTGTAACAGTGCTGATATATTTATTTAACTTAAAAATAATATTTGATGAAAACTTTTACTAAAATTATTGCTACTTCAGCAGCTGTAGTGGCATTATTCTTTGCAACTAATGCTAACGCACAATCTCAAAAATTAGGAATAGGAATTATTGGTGGTATCCCTACAGGTGATTTATATAATGTAGCACTTGGTGCAGATTTACGTTATCAATTTGATGTTGATAAACAATTATCAATTCCAGTTACCGCAGGTTACACTCGCTTTTTAGGCAAAGAGATCAATGGCTTTGATGTTCCAGATTTCGGTTATATCCCTGTTAAAGTTGGTGCAAAGTATTTCTTCAACGACTCTGGAGCAGGTGTTTATGGTTTAGCTGAACTTGGTGCTGGTTTTGGTACTAATAAAGGTAGTGGAACTTCATTCGTATATTCTCCTGCTTTAGGTTATGCCTGGAGTAATGGATTAGACCTTGGATTAAAATATGAAGGTTTAGCTAAAGACGGTGGAAGCACTGGTTATGTTGGTCTACGTTTAGCTTACGGTTTCAGTTTGTAAGAAAATATAAATTATCATTCAAAAGCCTCAGCAAAAGCTGGGGCTTTTTTTATTGATAAAAATTTCTGAAAAAAATGAAAATAAAATAAATCTAAATGAAATCACTTTTCGTATATACCTCAAAACCTTATTAATTAACTTAATTTATCTAATATGAAAACGATTACTAAAATCTTTACAATGGCAGCCGCAGTTGCACTTTTTGCTACTACAAGCCTGAATGCACAAACAATGATGGAAACTGATCCTAATCCGGCTCCAAAAGGTATGGGTTTCAAAGTTGGCGTAGGTATTAATGGCGGTGTTTTCCGCGATAAATCGCCTATGGATTATGCTTACGGTGCAGATTTAAAATTACAATGGGACCTAACGCCATATGTTGCAGTTACAGCTTCTGGAGGTTATACCAAATTAATTGCAAAGGATAATGCAGTAGATGCAGATTTTATTCCGGCTAAAGGTGGTGTAAAAGTATTCCCGATCAAAAGAATGTATTTAGCTACTGAGGCTGGCGCAGGTATTGCTATTCAGGACGGTGCTAAAACTAACTTCATTTATTCTGGTGGTTTGGGTTATGAATTTGGCGGCTTTGATGCTGGTGTGAGATATGAAGGTTATGTGAATGATAGCGCTTCTACAACTTACTTCAGAAAAACAGGACAATATGCCGTTAGATTAGCATATAATTTCAAATTATAATTAGAACATCATTTAATAGTTAAGCCTCGCAATTTGCGGGGCTTTTTTTGTTTATTTAATATTTAAATCCCTATTTTGAACCGAAAACCAAATACCATGAAACGAATATTCGGAATTGTTATTCTTGCCGGCCTTATGGCTTGCAATCCATCAGAAAAAAAATCTTCGGATAAAAATGATACCCTTCAAAAAGACTCGCTATCTGTCAATAACGAAGTTTTAATAAAAGACCAAAAGAAAGCCGATATTTTTACCGCGTATGTAAGTTTGAAAAATGCTTTAGTGAAGGCTGATCAAAAACATTCTCAGAAAGCTGCTGCTGATCTGCAAAAAAGTCTGGCAAATTACGAAGGTTGTGAGCCCACCGCAGAAGTTGCCGGTAAAATTGCATCAGGTACTAATCTGGTAGATCAACGGAAAAATTTTACAATCTTAAGTGCAGATTTGATCGCGCTAATGAAGAATGCTGAAATAGAAAAGGGAACGATTTATGTTCAGCATTGCCCAATGGCTAACAAAGGTGATGGAGGAGACTGGTTATCGACAGAAAAAGAAATCAGAAATCCATATTACGGCGATGAAATGCTCGAATGCGGCAGCGTTACGGAAGAATTAAAAGCAAAATAGAAGGTGTTTCAACGTTAAATTCAGTATGATTGTTACTTCATTTTGACCGATAATTCATATTAATTTAACAGATTTGTTATGCATGTATATTAATTTTATATAATTTAGAAAGCTATAAACACAATACAATAATATGTCAGATATTGCAGAAATTAAAGTTGATGGTAAAACGTTAGAATTGCCAGTAATTACAGGAACTGAAAATGAAAAAGCCATTGATATTTCAAAATTAAGAGATCTTTCTGGCTTTGTAACCCTGGATACTGGTTTTAAAAACACTGGTTCAACCAAAAGTAAAATCACTTTCTTAGACGGTGAAAAAGGTATTTTAAAATATAGAGGCTATTCAATCGAAGAACTTGCGGCCAAATCTAGTTTCTTAGAAGTAATCTATTTGATCGTTTATGGAGATCTTCCAACACAAACACAATTAGAAGATTTACAAACTGACATTAACAAGCATACGTTGATTCATGAGGATATGAAGAAATTCTTCGATGGCTATCCGTCGAAATCTCATCCTATGGGTCAATTGGGTTCGTTAATCTTTTCATTATCTACCTTTTACCCAGAATGTTTAAAGCCCAATCAAACACCAGCGGAACAAGACTTAACGATTATTAAACTGTTGGCAAAATTTCCAACTATCGTTTCATTTATTTATAAAAAGTCTTTAGGCAATCCACTTATTTATCCAAAAAATAAATATGATTACGTAACCAATTTCCTTTGGATGACTTTTGGTCAGCGCACTGAAGATTATGATGTAAATCCAATTGTGGTTAGCGCAATGAATAAATTGCTTATTCTACATGCAGACCATGAGCAAAACTGTTCAGCATCGACTGTTCGGATTGTTGGTTCATCTGACTGTAACTTATATGCATCTATTGCTGCAGGTATTGCCGCACTTTGGGGGCCGCTACATGGTGGGGCAAACCAAGCCGTTATCGATATGCTGGAATTGATTAAGGAAGATGGTGGAGATACGGAAAAATGGATTAATAAAGCAAAGGATAAAAATGATCCTTTCCGGATGATGGGCTTTGGACACCGGGTTTATAAAAACTTCGATCCACGTGCTAAAATCATTAAAAAAGCTTGTGATGATATTTTAGAAAATCTGGGAATTGACGATCCAATTTTAGAGATTGCGAAGAAATTAGAGGAAGCAGCTTTAACCGATCAATACTTCATTGACAGAAAGTTATATCCAAATGTAGATTTCTATTCAGGAATTATTTACAGAGCCTTAGGCTTCCCATCAGAAATGTTTACGGTATTATTTGCTTTAGGCCGTTTACCTGGATGGATTGCACAATGGAAAGAAATGCACGAAAACAAAGAACCAATCGGTCGTCCCCGTCAGATTTACGTTGGCGAAACAGACAGAGAATTTGTTGAATTAAAAGACAGAAAATAAAATAATAATAGCATAAAAAAATCCCGGGCTTAAGAACCCGGGATTTTTTTATGTTCAAGATTTAGGTATTTAACTTACATAATATATAATGTTAAGCATTACCACTTCGGTAATTGCAAAGGCAAATCCATAAAGCATAAAGATCCATATCATTTTCCAAATGATTGCGCCGCGTTTTCGTTGATAAAATACTTTTAGGGCATTATAAAAATACCATATAATCCAAATAAATACTCCAAATTCAATCACGCCTGAAAGAAATGAATCTGCACCGAAAACATATTTTATAATTGGTTTAGTAAAGATAGATACAATGAAATAAGCAGTCATTCCATGTATGGTGAATATCAGATGGTTTAAATAATACATGTGATTTTTGCGGAAATTCCACATGATGAACAATGCCAATAGCGGCATTAGCAGAAAGTATTGTTTAGGCCTGTTGTGTTCTAATGTTTCTGTAATGATTTCTGATTTTTGGCCCATTGCTATTGAACGCTTCGTTACCATTCGTTCGAACCAGTTGTCTTTTTGAAAAATAGGCAGTTGTTTTTGTCTGATTAAGTAAGCGCTGTATGTACTATCGTTTCTATCATTATAAATACTGGAAAATTTAGAGATTATGTTTTTCAGTGAATCAGTTTTTTTTGATTTATTCCGTATTTTGAAGTCAGCGAGAATGCGTCCCTGATCTTTAAAACTAAGTGCTTTAAATTGTTCTATATCCAGTTCTTTTTTAAAATCGGCTTTAACATTATCTAAAATCTTACCTGTTTTGTTATTCACTACGCCAGCTTTTGTTAACTCCTTTCTTACGCTATCCAACACCATGTATTTCACCGAAGCAGATTTTCCGGGCTTATGCCCGTTTTCGGTGTCTGAATGTTTTGGAGAGTACGCAACCAAAAAGTAAACAATAGATACAAAAATGTACATGCTTACCGGGTTGATGTACCTGGCCCGTTTTCCATCCAGGTAATCTAAAGTAACCCGCCCGGGCTTGGTAAGCAGGGGAGAGAGTGTCTGGAAAAATTTATTATCAAAGTGAAAGTAATGCGCAATACTATGGCTGATGAAACCCCAGAAACTTTCTTTCAGTTCTAAATTGGGTTGACCGCAATTGCTGCAATAATGTTTTTCTACATGAGAACCACAATTTAAGCAATTATGTTCTTTTCTATACTTGCCGGCTGACATAAGAGGAATTGAGAGATTAAATTAATGACTGATGGCTTCGATAGCTTTTTCTTCAGCTTGTGTATGCTTATGTTTAAATAGTAATGCAAAAAGTATAGTGATGATTAAGGCATAGATAGTGAAGGAAAGCCAGATATGGTGCCAGTCTTTCATCTGAATGGCTTTATCAAAGGTGCCGTTATTTAAGATGCTTACACCCTGACTTTTGACAAAATCAAGCAAATGGTTATTGGTAGGTTCTGAACCTACAAATTCAGATGTCGCCTGGATAGTTGTAAATGATTTAGTGAAATATTTGTCGATCATCCAGCCTGATACTAAACTGCCGAATACGGCTCCGAAACCATTTGTCATCATCATAAACATACCTTGAGCAGAAGACCTTGTTTTCGCTGTAGTGGAAGTTTCCACGAATAATGAACCTGAAATGTTAAAGAAATCAAATGCCATTCCATAAACTACGCAAGAAAGAATAATCATCCAGAGGTTTCCGGAAGGATCTCCATACGCAAAGAAGCCAAATCTAAACACCCAGGCCAACATCGCAATAATCATTACTTTTTTGATTCCAAAACGTTTTAAAAAGAATGGAATAGCCAAAATAAAGAGTGTTTCAGAAACTTGCGAAATCGACATGATGATGGTAGAATATTTTACTACAAAAGAATCTGCATACTTGGGAAAATGCTTAAATTCATCTAAAAATACGTCCCCATAAGCATTGGTAAGCTGTAGCGCTCCACCTAAAAACATAGAGAAAATAAAGAATAAGGCCATTTTATAATTAGCAAAAAGCTTAAAAGCCTCTAGCCCCAGCGTGTGCATTAGCGAAGCTTCCTCAGCAATAAGTTTGCTCGGTTTACATTTTGGCAAAGAAAATGCATATACCCCGAGTAGTAATGCGCCGGTACCTGCGATATAAAATTGATATGAACTTGCCTTATTGCCTGTTAAATTGGTAATCCACATGGCCGCGATAAAGCCAACTGTTCCCCATACACGGATGGGAGGGAAGTCTTTCACAACATCCAGATTGCCAGATTTTAACGTAGTATAAGATATAGAGTTACTTAAGGAAATTGTAGGCATATAAAAGCACATGGCTGCTAACATTGTCCAGAAGAAGGCGTTGGGGCTTTCAACTTGTGGTAAATAAAATAGAACGCCGGCATATAAGATATGAAGTATGCCATAAAGGATTTCTGCATTTACCCACTTATCGGCAATAATGCCGGTCAGCGTTGGCATAAACAGAGAGGCAAAGCCCATAGTGGCGAAAATTGCACCAAACTGTGTACCATCCCATTGTTTTGTTCCGAACCAATAATTTGCAATTGTGATAAGCCAGGCACCCCATACAAAAAATTGCATAAAGCTCATTAAGGTTAAGCGAAACTTAACATTCATCATATCGTCTGTTTGATTTTTGAAAGTAAAGGCTGAATATAGAACTAATTTGAAACATAATTCAAAAATAAACCCAAATTATTTTGAACAATTTGGGTTTATTTTATTTTCAGCTTTTTATTATGAAAATTATTAAATTTTATAGCAGTAAATGAACTTAAAGAGATATTTTTAAGATGTACCTCGCTTATTTAATTCGTCCCGCAACCTTGCGGCCTTTTCATATGCCTCTTCGGCTATTGCCTCCTGCAATTTTTGTTGCAGTTCCTCTAATGATAAGTCGGTAAAACCCGGTTGTTTTCCGCTGCCGGGTAAACTATCTGCATCTGGTTCTTTCGCTATGGAATCCATATTTTCCAGGAAGAGAAAATCGTTACCTTCAATTACGATTCCTGCAGATGATAAGATGAATTCATAAGTGTAAATCATAGCATCAAACCGTACTGCAAGTGCAATTGCATCAGATGTTCTTGCATCAATTTCATGTTTGTTCTTTCCATCGTTGCAAATTAGTTTTGCATAAAACACACCGTCAACCAGGTTGTAAATAATGATTTCCTGGATGTTAATGTGGAAAGTATCAGCCATTGATTTAAATAAATCATGCGTCAGCGGCCTGCTGGGGGTCATTTTCTCAATTTCTATCGCAATAGCCTGTGCCTCAAACGCACCGATAATGATAGGCAATCGCCTCCGTCCATTTACTTCTCCTAAAACCAGGGCATAGGCGCCAGACTGCGTCTGGCTGTAAGACAATCCTACAATATCTAACTTAACTTTTTTCATATCTATATTTCAAACCCGGGAGGTTTTAAGGCCTGCCGGGTTTAAACACTTTTATCCTTTATGTGCTTTTAATGCTTCTATTAATTTCGGAACCACTTCGAAAGCATCTCCAACTATTCCGTAATCCGCAACCTTGAAGAAAGGCGCTTCCGGATCTTTATTAATTACTACAATTACTTTAGAAGAACTTACACCTGCTAAATGTTGAATGGCACCAGAAATCCCAATCGCGATATATAAATTAGGACTGATGGCAATTCCTGTCTGACCAACGTGCTCCGAGTGCGGTCTCCAGTCTGCATCGGAAACTGGTTTTGAACAAGCTGTTGCTGCGCCGAGTAAACCTGCCAGTTCTTCAATCATTCCCCAGTTCTCCGGTCCTTTTAAACCTCTTCCTGCAGATACTACTAATTCTGCATCTGGTAAGGAAACTTTATCTGTTGCCCTAACAATATCTTTGATAACAGTGCCGAGGTCTGATTGTTTAATATCAGCAGCGAAGTTCTCAATTGATGCATCAGTCGCATTTTCTTTAACGCCAAATGCATTTGGATTCAAAGCGATTACTTTGTTAGCTGAAGTTAGTTCGGTAATGGCAAAAGCTTTTCCTGAGAAAGCAGTCTTCTTAACTGAAAACTTTCCATCAGTGCTTGGTAATTCCACCGCTCCATCTGCTAAGCCGGCTTCAAGTTTTACTGCAATTCTTGGCGCTAAACCTTTCCCTGAGAAGGAGTTCGATAGTACCACAATGTCTGCACTTTCCTTTGAAGCAGCAGCAGCGATAACACTTGCATAGGCCTGGTTAACGAAAGTTTTTAACTGATCGGCGCTTACATTTAATACTTTAGACGCACCGTATTTTCCTAATTCTTTCAATTCACTTTCGGCAACATCGCCAATGGATATTGCGCTTAAATTAGTTGATTGCTGATCTGCAATAGCTTTGGCGTAAGAAACTGCTTCAAAAACAGATTTCTTAAACTTTCCTTCAGCTTGTTCTACATATACTAATACTGACATATATTTATCTCTAAATCCCTTACGGAGATTTTATTTTTAATGAAATTAATTCTATTAATTACCTCTTTTTTTACCGATTGAATTCAAACAGCTAACGGTTTAGATTACTTTAGCTTCGCTATGTAGTAAACCAATAAGTGATTCAGTCTGATCAGCAGGAACTAGCTTTACAGCTCCGCGTGGTGCAGGAGTTTCATATTTAGCTACCTTCGTTACTGCATCAATGGCTACCGCTTCAATCACGGTTAAAGGCTTGGTTCTCGCACTCATAATTCCACGCATGTTTGGAATTTTAGGTTCCGCAACACCTTCCGCGCAGCTGGCCACAAATTTACCAGACACCGTTACCACTTCCTTACCACCTTCAATTTCTCTTTCGATCGTTGCCGAAGTACCATCAAAGTCTAACTTTTTAATAATTGAAATGGATGGAATATCTAAAAATTCTCCAACCATTGCAGCAACCTGGTTTCCATTATAGTCGATAGATTCACGCCCGGTAAGAATCATGGCGTAATCTTTATCTCTTGCGTATTCTGCGATCTGTTTTGCAACGAAATATGCATCGCGTGGAGCTGCGTTCACCCGAACAGCTTCATCAGCACCAATGGCCAATGCTTTTCTAACCGTTGGATCATTCCCGGCTTCACCAACATTGATAACAGTTATCGTTCCCTTACCACCTTCAGTAAGTTCAATTGCTCTTGATAAAGCGATCTCATCATAAGGATTTACAATATATTGCACTCCTGCAGTATTGAATTCGGTATTATCGTTGGTAAAAGTTATTTTTGTCGTCGTGTCGGGCACGTTACTGATACAAACTAATATTTTCATATTTATTGAGATTTATATATAAGGTCTTTCTGCAAATTTAATTAAAAAAGCAAGGAAATAAAATGTCATCAACCCGTTTAGCCAAGTTATTGGAGTTTTTAGAAAGTGAACCTAACGACCCGTTTATCCTATATGCCTTAGCCACAGAGTATAACAATCAAAATGATGCTGAAAAAGCGTATTCTTTTTACCTTCAGTTAACTGATAATCACCCGGATTATGTTGGAACTTATTATCATTTGGGCAAGCTTTATGAGAAAGACGGACAAAAAGAGAAAGCAATCGAAGTTTATCAGAAAGGAATGGTAACAGCCAGAAACAAACGGGATATGCATGCATTTTCCGAATTGCAAGGTGCATATAACACCGCCGCAGGTTTAGATTATGAAGATGATTAATTCTTTTGCTGTTCTAAATATTCATTCTTAATGCAAACTAAACCTATTTCCGCAAAGAAACAGTGGTTATTTCTTCGTAACGTACTGTTTTTTACTTTTACATCTTTCGGTGGTGCACAAGCCCATCTGGCCCTGTTATTAAAATATTTCGTACACAGTGCAAAGTTCATTTCAGAAGAAGAATTATTGGAATTAAATGCTTTAGCACAAGTTTTACCAGGACCAGCTTCTACGCAAACCTTAGTAGGAATTGCCTGGAAAGTGGGTAAGCTTAAGCTGGCGATCATTACATTTCTGATCTGGATACTCCCAACAGCGGCCATTATGACTTTCGCCGCCATCAGCTATGCCTTGTTAGATCAAAAACAAAAGTTTAACGATGTGCTGGAATACATTCAGCCAATTGCGTTAGGAATTGTGGCCTATGGTGCCTGGAAGTTAGGCCGGAAGGTATTAACATCACAAGTGTCTATATTTCTGGCTATTGGATCAGTTGTAGCTACTTTTGTATTAAGGAACGCATATGTTTTTCCTTTAGCCATTCTGGTAGGCGGCATCATTTCCTCCGCTATTGAAACACCAAAAGAGGAAACGGAATTAAGGGTAAGACTTTTTTCAAATCTGAATCCGAAAAAGATGATCTACTTCTTAGGGGCATTGTTATTATTTGCATTGGTAGGAGCGATCATCAACAGAACATCTCCATTTAGTTTACCTATCCGCTTGCTGGAAAATTTTTACCGTAACGGGATTCTGGTTTTTGGCGGAGGGCAAGTGCTAGTGCCATTGATGTTCACCGAATTCGTTGACATGAAGCATTATCTAGCAGCACCTGGTTTCTTGTCTGGTTTTGCCCTGCAACAGGCACTACCAGGCCCAACGTTTTCATTTACCAGTTATTTAGGGGCGTTAAGCATGAAGAATTTCGGCTACGGCCTTTCAGGTCAAATACTAGGTGGCTTAATTGGGGTAGTTGGAATCAATTTGCCCGGTTTAATTCTGGTGCTGTTTATCGTTCCTTTTTGGGATGACTTAAAAAAGATCTCTAGAATAAGACACAGTTTAGGGGGAATCAACGCAGTTAGTGTCGGCTTTATTATTGCGGCTTTTATTTTGCTTTTAATTCCCATGGGGATGAATTGGTTGTTTCTGGGAATTATGTTGGCCACGTTTGCGCTCCTTAATTTCACCAAGATCAGCCCGCCGGTAATTGTTTTGGCTGGAATCCTGATCGGATATTTGTTTTAGTATAATTTATAAGGCATAAAAAAAGGGAAATGACTGATTTCCCTGCTTATTATTATTGTTGATATTTTCTGACTAAAACGGTGGATCATCATCATTATAATCATCCATTTTAGATGGGCGGATAATTACGTTACTTTGTTTTTCAAAATCCTGGGAAGGGTACATTCCTGCAGAAGGATCAGCTGCTGCGAAAGATGTTGGTGCTGTAAAATCTTCTTCCAAATCGGTAAACTTAACGAATTTACCAATAAATTTAAGTGGAACAATTCCAGTTTCACCGTTTCTGTGTTTTGCGATAATTACCTCAGCAATACCCGCCTGAGATCTGCCCTGTTCATCTTCGGTAATTCCGTAATATTCCGGTCGATATAAGAATAAAACCATATCCGCATCCTGCTCAATAGATCCAGATTCCCTCAAATCGGATAGCATTGGTCGCTTACCCTGTAAACCGGGCCTGCTCTCTACCGCACGACTCAACTGTGAGAGTGCCAATACAGGAACATCTAATTCTTTAGCAACAGATTTTAATGCCCTGGAGATACTACCAATTTCCTGCTCACGGTTACCGCCACCTTTTCCTTCGCCCTTACCGTGCATCAGCTGCAAGTAATCTACAATGACCAACTGAATATCATATTGAGATTTTAACCTTCTGCATTTTGCCCTGAACTCAAAAATATTTAGAGCTGGCGTATCATCGATTAATAAAGGGGCTTCAGTTAAACGGCCTATTTTGCTGTGAAGTTGTTGCCATTCCCATTCCTGCAAGTTCCCTTTTCTGATTTTTTCCTGTTCAATTTCTGCTTCTCCGGAAATCAAACGATTTACCAGCTGAACAGATGACATCTCCAGTGAAAAAACCACCGTAGGCTTTTGAAAATCTACCGTAGCATTTCTTGCACAGGTTAAAACGAATGCTGTTTTTCCCATCGCAGGACGAGCAGCAATGATTACTAAATCCTGCTTTTGCCAGCCACCAGTAATTCGGTCTAACCCGGTAAACCCGGTTGGTACACCCGTTAATCCATCTGTTTTGGTTCTTAATTCTTCTAACGTTGCTAAAGATTGCTTAATGATATCGTCCATTTTCTGGGTATCTCTCCGCAAGTTATTTTGAGCAATATCAAATAAACCCTTTTCTGCATGATCCAGTAAATCGAAAATATCAGCGGTATCTTCGTAAGCAGTTGTGATAATGTCTGTAGAAATCCTGATTAATTCCCGCTGAATATATTTCTGAGAAATGATCCTGGCGTGGAATTCTATGTTCGCTGCTGAGGCAACCCGATTGGTGAGATTAGTGATGTAATAGGCACCGCCTACCATTTCCAGCGAACCCATCTGGCGAAGTTCTGCTGTTACCGTTAAAATATCTACAGGTTTAGATTTTTCGAAAAGCATGTGAATGGCTTCGAAAATCTTTTGATGCGCTTCCTGATAGAAAACTTCTGGTTTTAAAATATCAATTACAGCAGACAAAGCATCTTTTTCAAGCATTAAAGCTCCTAAAACAGCTTCTTCCAGATCTAAAGCCTGTGGGGGTAATTTCCCCATCGTACTTACTGTGCTGGTGAGCCGTGCTTTTCTCGCTGTTAAACTATTTTTTCCACCTTGTCCGTTATCGATACTCATTCTACAAAAGTAACGAAAAGTTTAGCGGATTGGTTTAACAAGTTACTAGCAGTTTGTTAACAAATTGGAATAGAATAAATTTCTTTTTTGAACTTTACAAATGGACAGGAAATTAGTTGGCAATAAGCATCAGATAGATTAGGGCTAAAGCAATTATTTGAATACTTTTGCCTAACAATTTCAAAACATGGATAATTTAAGAAGACCGCAACGCGCAAAAGAGAATAATGAGTTTGTATTTGGCATCAGAGCTGTTATAGAAGCGGTGAAGGCTGGAAGAGATATTGAAACGATTTATCAGCAACGCGGCTTGGGCGGAGAACTTTTTTTAGAGTTAAAAGCTTTATTAAAAGATACACTGATCCCTTTAAATTCGGTTCCGGTTGAAAAATTGAACCGCATGTCGCAAAAAAACCACCAGGGGGTTATCGCGGTAATATCACCAATTACTTATCAAAACATTGAAGATATTGTTCCTGCTATATTCGAAAAAGGAGAGGTGCCATTGATTTTGGTATTGGATAGTGTTACCGATGTGCGTAACATGGGTGCTATTGCCCGTACAGCGGCCTGCGTTGGTGTACATGCCATTGTAGTGCCATTAAAAAATGCGGCACAAATAAATGCAGATGCAATTAAAACTTCAGCCGGAGCTTTATTTAATATCCCAATCTGCAGACATGCCAACCTTCATAAAATTTGCCTGTATCTACAAGAAAGTGGTTTACAAATTGTTGCCTGTACTGAAAAAACAAGCGATTTAATTTACTCACCGGATTATACGATGCCAACGGCGATTGTAATGGGATCGGAAGATGAGGGCATTTCAAATGAGCTGCTGCGTGTGGCCGATCATTTGGCAAAAATACCAATGGCTGGTAAAATAGAATCACTGAATGTTTCTGTTTCAGCTGGTGTAATTTTGTACGAAGCGGTAAGACAACGGAGCATTTAATTTAAGCTAAAAAAACTGAATCGCGTAGTAATGGAAATTCTTACGCGATTCAGCTCTATATCTAGATGAATTTATTACCGAAGCGGGATTTCACTTCAGCCACAAACTCTTTAACTTTTTGCTCTTCATTTCTTGGACAAATCATCAACATATTGTTGTTCTCCACCACAATATAGTCGTGCAGTCCATTCAGAATCACTAATTTTTCTTTGGGTACATTAACCATACAATTAGAAGAATCGAACATAATTACCTGTTCAGATGGAATCACTGCATTACCTACATAATCTTTATCAGCCATTTCATAAATAGAAGCCCAGGTTCCAAGATCTGACCAGCCAAAGTCTGAAGGAAGAACATAAACATTATCTGCCTTCTCCATAATACCGAAGTCGATAGAAATATTGGTACATTGAAAATATGCGTTATTGATAAATTCTTTCTCGCCAACTGTATTCAAATCAGATCTGCCAACATTGAAAATTTCATACATATCCGGCAAATGCTTTTCGAATGAATTTAATATCGCACGTGCCGACCAGATGAAGATACCGGCATTCCATAAGAAATCGCCGCTTTGAATAAATGATTTGGCAAGTTCTAAATTCGGTTTTTCGGTAAAGGTTTTAACTTTATGTAAATCCGTATCTGTATTCAATACATGATCAGTATGCTGGATGTAACCGTAACCTGTATCAGGACGGTTAGGTTTAATGCCTAAAGTGATCAGACAATCATTTTTAGAAGCAGCCGCTAAAGATTGCTCAATCGAATCTACAAAACCATCCAGATCAGCAATAGTATGGTCAGATGGTGCCACAACGATTGTTGCATTTGGATTAAGTTCAGCAATTTTGAAACTCCCGTAGGCTATACAAGGACCGGTATTTCTCATCAAAGGCTCCGCAAGAATCTGATTATCACTTAATTCGGGAATCTGTTCTTTTATTAAATCTGAGTAAATATCGTTGGTTACGATGAAAATATTTTCCGGTGGACAGATCCTTAAAAATCTTTCGTATGTGCTCTGAATCAGCGTTTTACCAACGCCGAAAAAATCGATAAACTGTTTTGGGTATTCTGTTCTACTAACGGGCCAAAAGCGACTTCCGACTCCGCCAGCCATAATAAGTGCATAGTAATCTTTATTCATTTTGTTTTTTAATGTTACACAATCCCTTCATTTAGGAGATCATGCAGATGGATTATTCCAAAGTAAGTATTTTGTTCTAACACTAGCAACTGTGTAATGTTATTTTCCTTAATTATGTGTAGCGCATCAACCGCAAGTGAGTCATATTGTATACTTTTGGGCAGCCTTCCCATGATATCTTCCGCTTTCAATCCTACAATTGAACCATTATTCTCCAGCATCCTCCGAATGTCGCCATCCGTAATTACGCCAACTACAGAATTTACCTCATCAACAACAGCAACGGCACCTAAACGGTTTTTACTAATTTCTATTAAAACATCTTTTACCGGGGCGGATGGACTAATAGATGGTTTTTCATTGGTGGAGGCCAGATCACCTGCTTTTAAATAGAGTTTTTTACCTAAAGATCCACCCGGATGATATTTGGCAAAATCAGCTTCATTAAAGTCCCTGCATTCTAAAAGGCAAATGGCCAAAGCATCACCTAAAGCCAATTGAGCAGTTGTGCTGGTTGTTGGTGCCAGATTATGTGGACAAGCCTCTTTTTCGAAAGAAGTATTTAAAATTAAATTCGCCTGTTCTGCTAAAAAAGAATGGATTTCGCCAACCATTCCAATTAACGTATTTCCTGCAGATTTGAGCAGGGGAACCAGAACTTTAATTTCGGGTGTATTTCCACTCTTTGATAAGCAAATGATTATATCGTTTCGTTGAATCATCCCTAAATCACCGTGGATTGCATCTGCGGCATGCATAAAAATTGCAGGCGTGCCGGTAGAATTAAAAGTAGCTACAATCTTCTGGGCAATTATCGCACTTTTGCCTATTCCGGTTACAATTACGCGGCCGTTACAATTTAAAATCGCCGATACTGCCTTTTCAAAATCGTCGTTTAAATTCCTGGCAACATTCAATATTGCTGCTGCTTCGAGCTCTAATGTACTTATGGCCGACTGGAGAATATATTTTTTACTTTTCAAAGAGAAAATAATTGTTTGTTGATACTTGAAATTGTTGTAAAATTATGTTATTTTGGATAGAAAAATAGCATCGCATATTTTATTACACAAAATGGACGTGAAAAAGTCGTTATTTGATAACCTGCAAAATTTCTTCGGGTTTGATAATTTCAAAGGTGATCAGGAGTCGATCATAACAAATATTTTAGAAGGCAATAATACTTTTGTTATTATGCCAACGGGCGGAGGGAAGTCTATTTGCTATCAATTACCGGCTTTAATGAGTGAAGGAACAGCGATTGTAATTTCGCCCCTCATTGCATTAATGAAAAACCAGGTGGACCAGTTAAGGGCCTTTGGTGGAAATGATAGTATTGCTCATTTTCTTAACTCATCTTTAAACAAATCTGAAATTACGCAGGTAAAGTCTGACCTGCTTAGCGGGCAAACTAAACTATTATACGTTGCGCCAGAATCGTTAGCTAAACAAGATAATATTGAGTTTTTAAACCTGATAAAAATTTCGTTTGTAGCAGTAGACGAGGCACATTGTATTTCGGAATGGGGACATGATTTTAGACCGGAATATCGAAAAATTAAACAGGTAATAGCCGGGCTGGGAGATAATATTCCAATCATTGCACTTACGGCTACGGCAACTCCAAAAGTTCAGCAAGATATTGTGAAGAACCTTGGCATGTCTGAAGCCACCTTATTTAAATCTTCATTTAACAGACCGAATCTTTTTTATGAAATCCGTCCAAAGCGCGACATCAATAAAGAGATTATCAAATACATTAAATCGAATCCGGGTAAATCAGGAATTATTTATTGCCTCAGCCGTAAAAAGGTAGAGGAAGTGGCTGAAGCCCTTAATTTGAATGGGATTAGTGCTTTGCCTTATCATGCTGGTTTAGACCCAAAAATCAGGGCTGACACACAGGATAAATTTTTAATGGAAGATGCAGAAGTGATTGTAGCCACGATCGCTTTTGGGATGGGCATCGATAAACCAGATGTTCGTTTTGTTATTCATCATGATGTGCCCAAAAGTATGGAAGGCTATTACCAGGAAACAGGTAGGGCCGGACGTGATGGCGGAGAAGGAATTTGCATTGCCTTTTACGCACAAAAAGACGTAGACAAACTGGCTAAATTTATGAAAGATAAGCCTGTTTCGGAACGTGAAATAGGTACTCAGATCTTAAAAGAGGTAATTGATTATGCAGAATCTGGCGTTTGCCGCCGGAAGCAGATTCTGCACTATTTTGGTGAAAACTTTAATGAAACTGGCTGTAATTGCATGTGCGATAATTGCAAAAAACCTAAAAAACAATTTGACGCAGAAGAACAACTGTCTATCTTATTAAAGTTCATTCAGAAAACTGACGAAAAGTTTGATGATGCACATTTATTAAACGTTTTTCTGGGCTTAGAAACGGCACAAACCATTGCGTACGAGCACAGTAAGGTTTTGGAATTTGGAATCGGAAAAGAAGAAGGTATCCTGCTCTGGAAATCAGTAATCCGCCAGGCAGTTTTAAATAACTATCTTTTTAAGGATGTAGACAATTATGGATTATTAAAACTGACTAAACAGGGGAAAGAATTCATCATCAACCCTTATAGTTTGAAGTTTATCTTAAATGAACCTATAGAAACCGGTACCGATGATGATGACGATGATGTAAAGCAAGGTTCTGGGGCGTTAGATACGCATTTATTGCAGCTGCTTAAAGATTTACGTAAGAAAATTGCCAAGCAGAAAAGTGTTCCGCCATTTGTTGTTTTTCAAGATCCATCTTTGGAGGAAATGTGTACACATTATCCCATCACTTCTGAAGAGTTGAAGCAAATTTCAGGTGTAGGTTCAGGCAAAGCGATGAAGTTCGGTACGCCGTTTATAGAGTTAATTAAAAAGTATGTAGAAGACAATGATATTGAACGTCCGATTGATTTAATCATCAAAACGCAGGCGAACAAATCGCAGATGAAGGTCTCTATTATTCAGAATATTGATAGACAAATCGGTTTAGAAGATATTGCAGACGCTAAAGGCATTACTTACGAAGAAATTTTAAAAGAAGTTGAATCAATTGTAAACTCCGGAACAAAGCTTAATCTTAACTATTTCATTGATGAAGTTATTGATGATGACAGGCAAGATGAAGTTTTCGATTATTTCAGAGCGGCAGAAAATGACTCTATTGATGAGGCGCTGAATGAACTCGGTGAAACGGATTACACGCGTGAAGAAATTCAACTCATGCGAATTAAATTCATGTCAGAACTAGGAAACTAAAAATAGATTTGAGTCGTTAGATTTTAGAAAAGAGTGATTTTCACTATAGTTTCAAATCTCACTTCTCTTATCTCATACCTCAACTATGTTAAACTATTTAGATAAAATAAAAAATACAGCATCAGGAAACTTTTTTTTAATGGCTGGTCCTTGTGCAATAGAAGGTGAAGATATCGCATTGCGTATTGCAGAAAAGATTATATCCATTACTGATAAGCTTCAAATTCCATACATTTTTAAAGGATCTTACCGCAAAGCAAACAGAAGCAAAGGAAGTTCTTTCACCGGCATCGGCGATGAAAAAGCTTTAAAGATTTTAGAGCGAATTGGGCGTGAGTTTGGTGTGCCCACCGTAACAGATATTCATGAAAGTGATGAGGCTGCTATGGCTGCTGCTTACGTAGATGTACTGCAAATTCCAGCGTTTCTTTGTCGCCAAACAGATCTTTTAATCGCAGCTGCGCATACAGGCAAAGTCGTAAACGTAAAAAAGGGTCAGTTTCTTTCGGCAGGCTCTATGAAATTTGCCGTAGAGAAAATAAAAGAAGCGGGCAATGATAAGGTTATTTTAACAGACAGGGGAAATACTTTCGGTTATCAGGATCTGATTGTTGATTACCGTGGCTTGCCGGAAATGCAGAGTTTCGGTGTGCCAGTTGTAATGGACTGTACACATTCTTTGCAGCAGCCTAATCAAAGTAGTGGTGTAACTGGTGGTAAGCCAGAATTAATATCTACCATAGCAAAAGCTGCGATTGCAGTGGGTGCTGATGGCTTATTTATTGAAACTCATCCTGATCCGGCTAATGCGAAATCTGATGGTGCGAACATGTTGCACTTAGATTTATTGGAAGAAACATTAGTTAAACTTATTCGGGTGAGACAAGCAATCTTATAAATTTGGCCAAATCAAAAGTGTTCCTCACCGCCGAATGGCGAAAACTTGCTTTAGCGCAATATGCGGTAGATAAAGAAATTTTGAAAAAATATCTTCCTCCAAATACGGAGTTAGATGATTGGAAGGGTAAATATTATGTTAGTCTCGTAGGCTTCATGTTTGTAAATGTGAAGCTCTTAGGCGTTAATATTCCTTTTCATACTAATTTCGAGGAGGTGAATCTTCGGTTTTATGTGAAATATAAAGAGGGTGATGAGTGGAAACGTGGGGTAGTATTTATAAAGGAGATCGTTCCTTTGCCTGCAATAACGTTTGTAGCCAACACCATTTATAAAGAGAATTATCAAACACTTCCCATGAAGCATGTGTGGTCAGCAACAGCTGGTGAATTGAAAGTAGATTACCTTTGGAAGGCAGATAAATGGTATAACTTCGCAATCACTGCATCTTCCAAAGCTGTAGATATTCCATTTGGAAGTGAGGAGGAATTCATTACGGAACACTATTGGGGATACACTGAAATTGGCCCGAACAGCACATCAGAATATGGCGTAGAGCATCCGCGCTGGGAAGTATACCCGGTAAAAAGCTACAAGATTAACGTCGATTTTAGCTTAAATTATGGAGATGATTTTGCTTTCTTAAACAATGCCGAACCAGATTCTGTGATGCTGGCTGAGGGGTCCGAAATTCGCGTGTTAACAGGTCGAAAATTTTAATTGATTTATCGTTGATCGTATTGCCATATGGTTTTTGATCTTAGCTAACTGCTTTAAGCGGATGAAGCTAACTATCTCGAGATTTTACCAGCTAACTTAAATTTTTGTGATCATAAATGAAGTCCGGCGGTTATTTTTCCTTCCTGTTTCTGTTTTGTTATCTGCAATTGGGCTACTTGCTCCGAAGCCTTTAAATGATAATCGCCTGGAGTCGATTTCATTTTTAATTAGATAACCATATACGGCATTCGCCCGATCAAATGACAATTTCTCGTTTAGCTTATAATCGCCAATATTATCGGTATATCCTTGAATTTCGATATGAACACCTGCATTTTGCTGTAAAAAATCTATCAGCAAATCCAGTTCACGTATCGAAGCCGGGAGCAAGTTAAACTGGTTGGTATCAAAAAATATATTTTTTAAAGTGACATTGCTGCCTGGCTTTATTCTCTCTATATATACTTCTACTTGATAGGGTTTATTGATATCACCCTGTTTCAATTCAAAATTTTCAGAATAAAACATATATCCGTCGGCGTTTACATTAAAAAGATAGTTACTGCCAATCGGCATTACAGCCAGAAATTCACCCGTTTGAGGATCTGTATAATCATCAAAAACAGGTCTGTTGGTTTTTAAATCAATTACCTGAACGTTGCTTTCAATTGTTTTCCTGGTATTCTTATCTTTTACTATACCTTTAACGTAAGAAATTTTAAGCGGCTTAGCGACTTCTGGAATTCCAAAACTATAAATATCCTGAATACCAAAACCATCACTTAAATTGGAAGAGAACATACCGGAATTTCCATCAGCGCTTACTATTAAACCATTTTCATCTTCAAAAGAATTAACAGGATAGCCCATATTTACTGGCTTTTTAAACTTTCCGGCCTCGTCCATTCTGCTGTAATAAATATCCTTGTGACCAAATCCTGGCCAACCGTCAGATGAAAAATATAGTGTTCTACCATCCGCGTGCAGAAATGGCGTATTTTCATCAAAGGGGGTGTTTATCTCCGGACCGAGATTTACAGCAGCACCCCACCTGGTATCATCTGTAATGGTACTTTTCCAGATATCATAACCTCCGGATCCACCAGGCCGATTGCTTATGAAATATAATGTTCGTCCGTCTGGGCTAATTGCAGGCTGAGATTCCCAATATTCTGAATTTACCGGTTTACTAACGTTGTAAGGCTCACCCCAATCCTTGCCTTCACGGTGTGATACATAAATATCGCATCTGCCTAAACCGTCCGGACGGTTACAGCCCGTGAAAAACAGGTATTTCCCATCCGGAGAAATGGTTTGTGCGCCTTCATTATATTTTATGGTGTTAATCTTAGGTGATAACGGAGTAGCTTCAGTCCACGAATTATTCTTAAATTGTGAAGTCCAGAAATCTTCGTTACCACCAACCTGTCGTGTAAAAATTAGTGTCTCGCCGTCTGCAGTCAGCGCCGGGAAATACTCTGCGGCTGCTGTATTTACGCCCTTACCAAGATTTGTTGGGGTATACTTTACGGGTTTATTGATTGCAGCAGCCGCGAAGTCACAATCCTGAAGATATTTTTTTGCTTTCTTTGCTCGATCTGTAGAAGCGTCCTGCATCAGAAAATCTGCGAAATGCTTTTTGGCTTGATCAAATTCCTTCGTAGCAAACTCCATTTCAGCTAAACTATAAAGTACTGCCGGTGGAACATCTGAATTGATTAAAACTGATTTTCGATAGCCGGTTTTCGCATCGGCATATTTCTTTTGAAGCCTTTGTACATCAGCCAGCAGCATATAGGCGCGTTGAAACATTGGATCAGCTTCTACTGCGCTTTTTAATACTTCTTCTGCAGCTGGATAATCTAATTTTTCAACCAACGGAACCGCGCGTTCAAAAAAACTTTGCGCCTTTTTATTATTTGATGCCTGAGCAAAAACGCCAAGACTAATTAGTGTAAAAAGTAAGGAGAAGCGAAACCTCATAGACAAAACATTGGTTATTAAGCGAATGTATCGTTTTTTAAGGGATATTTAAAAATTTATGTGTTTGTAAAGAAATTTCCCATTTCGGATTTGCCATTACATACTCAATGATCATGGGTGTAATCTCTTTTGATTTGGACCATTCTGGCTGTAAATACAATTTGCAAGTAGGGGATACCATCGCTGCATATTCCTCAGCCCATTTAAAGTCACTTTTGTTGAAGACAATTACTTTCAACTCATGCGCAAACGGTGTAATATCTGGACGGGGAGCTTTGAATTTTTTAGGAGACAAACAAATCCAATCCCAGTTTCCAGAAAGTGGATAAGCGCCGGAAGTTTCAATAAATGTTAAAATTCCTCTTTCTTTTAGCTTATTCGTTAAATAATCTAGATTGTAAATCAGCGGTTCGCCTCCAGTAATCACCACTGCCTTGCCTGGGAATTTATCTGCATTATCGACAATAACATCCGATAGGGTGAGTGGATGCATTTCTGCGTCCCAGCTTTCTTTTACATCACACCAGTGGCAACCTACATCACAACCGCCTAAACGAATAAAATATGCTGCCATGCCAGTGTTAAATCCTTCGCCTTGTATCGTATAGAACTCTTCCATTAAAGGAAGTAATGTGCCGTCTTCTGGTATATGTTGTTTCATTTTTGAGGATGCAAATATCCTAAAAAAATATGGTGGAGTTGCCCTTCATTTAAAATTTAATCGAAAGATGAAATAACACTGATATATAAACACTTATTTTGACGGGAGGAGAGAGTTAAAGACTTGAAATTATATAGGGATTCAAATTGATTTGCCATTGGCTAAAGTTGAATGGCAATGGTTTTTGAACTTGTGTCCTGATTGGCAGAAATTTATTTATTCATCTAATTATTATGAATCTGCTCTTTGATAGCAATCAATATCAACTGATTGCACTAATTTAATAAATGCCTTTTAAAAAATGCCTGGCAATTTAAAACTTCAATGTCGGAGAAATGGAAATCTTCAATATCTTCTGTAATGATGCATTTGCAGTCTTTTTGTTGCGCTGCATAATAGTCAAGTCCATCTTCAAAGTCATGAATTTTCTTATTAGATAGGGTATCTGAAACACCATCAGATAAATTTTCTGCAATTTTTATATGCTGGCAAAGCAAATTTATCTTCTGTTTAGCTATTGCGGCGCCGTGTTTCTTTTCAGCAAAGTAAAATGCTATCGCCAGGCAAAGCGGTGATGTATACACTTCGAATTTCGGGTGTGATGCTAAACTCAATATCCTGGATGAATAAGTGAAAAGTGGGTATTCTTTATTTAACACAGAAACCAGAACATTAGCATCTAAAAATATTCGTAACATCGACTATTTTTTAGAAGAAAAGAATTCATCCTTTGCCGATTTACGACTGGTTTTAACCGTTTTTTTATACTCTACCTCACCCTTGGCAACCATACTTACCCAATCGCTGATCGGATAATCTTCTAATGATTTGTATTCTGTAGCGGTAACTTGTATTAAAAGGTGTTCAATTAACCTGGATAAGCTAATGTTATGATCAGCGGCATATTTTTTAGCCTTATTTACTACATCCTGATTGAAGCTTAAAGTAAGTTTGGCATCCATTATCTTATGTTTTACAAACAAATATAATAAATGTACGTGTAATTTAAAAAATCAATACGTAAAAAAAGCAACCCGAATTATGAGTTGCTTACAATATTTTTAAACGATTGGTTTTCGCTTTAGTCTTTTACCTAAGAATAAATTTCTTTTCTTGCTGATGCAAGTGTATTCTTCAACAAGCCGATAATTGTCATCAAGCCAACACCACCCGGAACCGGCGTAATGTAAGACGCTTTTGGAGCCACATTTTCAAAATCCACATCGCCATATAGCTTGAAACCAGATTTGGTTTCTGTTGATGTCTCGCGGTTAATACCAACATCAATAATAATTGCACCAGGTTTAACCATATCAGCCGTCACAAAATTTTTCTTACCAATAGCCGCAATTACAATGTCTGCCTGAAGAATCTGTTCTTTTAAATCTCTTGTACGGGAGTGGGTAAGTGTTACCGTACAGTTACCAGGATTAGCATTGCGGGCCATTAAAATACTCATCGGGCTCCCCACAATATTACTTCTACCTACTACAACGCAATGTTTGCCGGCGGTATCAATATTGTATTCTTCCAACATAAGCATGATTCCATAAGGTGTAGCCGGAATGAAACAGGGTAAATTACGCATCATTCTACCTAGATTAACCGGGTGAAAACCATCCACATCTTTTCGATGATCGATTGTTTCCGTTACTTTTTCCGGATCAATGTGTTTTGGCAAAGGCAATTGAACAATTAAACCATCTACATCAGCATCCTGGTTAATTTCTTCGATTTTAGCTAATAATTCAGCTTCAGTAACCGAGTTATCATATCTGTGAAGAGATGATTTAAAACCCACCTTTTCACAGTTTTTCATTTTACTGGCTACGTAAGTTTCGCTTCCACCATCGTTACCCACTAAAATAGCAACTAAATGGGGTTTTCTCCCCGTATTGCTCAGAAACTCAGCAGCCTCTTCAGCAATCTGAATTTTTACTTTTTCTGATACGTATTTTCCGTCTAGTAATTTCATTTTTAAAGTATCGAGTAGTAAGTATCAAGTATCAAGATTAGCAATTAGCGCGCTACTTGATACCTGTATCTTGATTTTATCTAATCCAATTTCAAAACCGCCATAAATGCTGATTGTGGAATCTCTACGTTTCCAACCTGACGCATCCGTTTTTTACCTTTTTTCTGTTTTTCCAACAACTTACGTTTACGGGAAATATCACCACCATAACATTTAGCAGTAACATCTTTACGTAAAGCACTAAGCGTTTCACGGGCAATAACCTTCGCACCGATAGAAGCCTGTATTTTAATTTCAAATTGCTGACGAGGAATTAATTCTCTCAATTTTTCGCAGATTTTCTTTCCGAAATCGTAAGCGTTACTTTTGTGAATTAGTGAAGATAAAGCATCAACAGGTTCATCATTTAACAACAGATCTAAACGTACCAAATCAGATTTACGATAACCAATCTGGTGATAATCGAAAGAGGCGTAACCTTTAGAAATCGTTTTCAACTTATCATAAAAGTCGAAGACAATTTCAGCCATTGGCATTTCAAAAACCAATTCAACTCTATCGGAAGTTAAATAAGATTGATTAACGATCGTTCCTCTTTTCTGTATACAAAGCGACATTACGGGGCCAACAAATTCGGCTTTGGTAATAATGTTCGCTTTAATAAAAGGCTCTTCTACCGAATCCAGTTTACTTGGGTCAGGCAAATCAGATGGATTATTCACAATAAATTCATCACCTTTTGTCGTATGCGCAATGTACGATACGTTGGGAACGGTCGTAATTACGGTCATGTCGAATTCACGTTCTAAACGTTCCTGAACAATTTCCATGTGTAGCATGCCCAAGAATCCGCAACGGAAACCAAAGCCCAGAGCCGCTGAACTTTCCGGTTCGAAAACGATCGATGCATCGTTTAACTGCAGCTTGTGCATCGCCTCACGCAATTCTTCGTATTCATCTGTATCAACAGGATAAATACCAGCAAAAACCATAGGTTTAACCTCTTCAAAACCTTGAATCGAATCCAGAGATGGTCTGTCAACAGTTGTAATGGTATCACCAACTTTTACCTCACGTGCTTCTTTAATACCAGAAATAATGTAGCCTACATCACCGGTTTTAACTACGCTACGCGGCGACATATCCAGTTTCAAAATCCCAACTTCATCAGCTAAATATTGCTTACCAGTATTGATGAATTTAACTTTATCACCTTTTTTAATTTCGCCGTTTATCACTTTATAATAAGCAATAATTCCCCTGAATGAGTTAAAAACGGAGTCGAAAATTAATGCTTGCAGAGGTGCTTCTGGGTCGCCAACCGGAGCTGGAACACGGTCTACAATTGCCTGAATAATATCTGGAATTCCCATTCCGGTTTTACCAGACGCTGGAATAATATCTTCGCGTTTACAGCCAATTAAATCAATAATCTGGTCTTTTACTTCCTCAGGCATTGCCCCGGGCAAATCCATTTTATTTAAAATTGGAATAATTTCCAGGTCGTGTTCTAACGCCAGGTATAAGTTTGAAATGGTCTGGGCCTGAATGCCTTGTGAAGCATCTACAATAAGCAGAGCGCCCTCGCAAGCGGCAATAGAACGTGATACTTCATATGAAAAATCGACGTGTCCAGGTGTATCAATCAGGTTGAAATTATATTCAATATCACCTACTTTATAATTCATTTGTATGGCATGACTTTTAATCGTTATGCCTCGCTCACGCTCCAAATCCATGTTATCGAGCAATTGCGCCTGCGCCTCACGCTGCGAAATCGTCGCGGTATATTCTAATAACCTATCAGCCAAAGTGCTCTTGCCATGGTCGATATGTGCTATAATGCAAAAATTACGTATATGCTTCATCTTTGCGCAAAGATATGCTTTTTAATGGAAAATTTAAGTTGGAAAATCTTAGCCCGGTAGCGGTCATTTTTGCTCATTTTTCAAATGGAATCACCTCAGTTTAAACGATCGTTTTTTTCCATTTACCCTTTTTAAATAGGATAAAGGCAGCTACAGCAATCCCCACTTCGGCGGTAGGAATGGCAATAAATACTCCCGTCGGGCCCATCTCAAAATGTTTAGCTAATAAGTAAGCTAATGGGATCTGAAATAGCCAAAACGCAAACACATTTATTTTAGTTGGCGTCCAGGTATCGCCAGCTCCATTAAAAGCACTGGTAAGTACCATGCCCATTCCGTAAATGACAAATCCTAAACTCAATATTTTCAATGCACGACTGGCTATTTCTATTACTTTTTCATCGGAAGTAAAAAAGGCAGCAAAAAGATGACCACAGGTGAGAAAGAGAACTGTAACAATTGCCATGAAAACAAAAATATACTTCATGGTTTGATATACAGACTTTTCAGCGCGATCAATATGGCCGGCTCCGAGGTTTTGTCCAACCAAAGTTGCGGCGGCATTACTTAATCCCCAGGCAGGTAATAAGAAGAACATCATTAATCTTAAGGCCGTTTGATAACCTGCAGAACCTTCATCTCCACCGGTAGTTGCCACTAACTCTGCCAAAAACACCCAACTGCAGCTTGCGATCACGAACTGGAAAATTGCCGGGGCTGCAACTTTTATAATTGCTTTAATTTGTTTTAAATCAGGAATAAAATGGCTAATGCTAATTTTTAACGCGTTCCTACCATTAAATAGATTATAGATTTGATAGCTTACACCCAAACCTCTGCCAATTGTTGTGGCAATTGCCGCACCAGTTAAACCGAATGCAGGTACAGGACCAAAACCGTTGATGAAAACAGGGCAGAGGATAATGTTGGCAATATTGGCAATCCATAAACTTCGCATGGCGATTGCCGCATTTCCTGCACCCCGAAATATCCCGTTAATTAAAAAGAGTAATACGATAATAATGCTTCCGCCCATCATAATCCGTGTAAAAGTAGCACCATGATCTGCTGTTTCTTTGGAAGCGCCCATTAAAAGCAGAATATCTCTGGCATAAATCAAACCGAGAATCGTAATGATGATGTTGATCAAAACGGCTATCACAATGGTTTGCATACCCGCCTTTGATGCCGCTTCGGGATTTTTTTCTCCAATTCTCCTTGCAACGACTGCCGTAGCAGCCATACTTAATCCGATAGCGAGCGAATAGATAATGGTTAAAACAGATTCTGTTAATCCAACGGTTTGTATTGCATGACTACTGTTTTCGAGGTGGCCAACGAAATATAAATCAACTAATGCAAATACTGATTCCATTGCCATCTCCAGCATCATCGGAATAGCCAATAGGATAATTGCCCGTTTAATTGTAATGGAGGTTAAATCAACTTCGTTGCCTTTTAACGACTGTACGAGGAGGTCAAAAAATGATGATAGTTTGCCCTGTGTCTTTGTTGACTGTGACATATAATAAGAAATAAAAGTAATGAATAGACCAAAGAATACGCTTAAGCATTCTTTATAAAATTAAAACGGAAGGAAATCCTCGGTTGGTTAGAACCTAAATCGGATTGCAGATACTATCATGGCTCTGATTTTTTGATAAGCCAAAGATAGTTAAATTTTCTAATTGTCAAGTTTTAATGACTGATTTTTAAGGGATTGATTAGTTTCTTTGTTCGGATGTAAATAAAAGGTGTTCTTTTTTGCCGGGAGGATAGCAATTGAAAGAATCCAAGACAGATATTGTAAAGCATTTAAAACGATTTTTCCTTTCAGTCGAAATGAAGAATTATTTAATTGCGATTAAATACTATATGCCAGGATCATTTCTTCGGAAACTTTCGTTCCCCTACTTGTATTCAAATCGATTAATACATAATCAAAAATACCGTCAGAGGCTACTTTATTCGTTTTTTTGTTGATAATTTCAAATTGAACGGAGCAGCCTTTTTCATGCATGGTCAAAATACCGGTTCTGATCAACATCAGATCGTTCATTAATAAAGGACGTTTGAAATTTATATCGACGTGACTCACTACCCAACCCAATCCTAATTGGGTGAAATGCTCCCAGGGCATGCCGTAAAATTTTTCCATTTGCTCATAACGGGCAGCCAATACATAATCCAGATATTTACTGTTATGTACGTGATTAAACATGTCTATATCATCTGGACGGACACGCAATTCGGTTTCAAAAATACTGTATTGATTCTTTTCCAAGGGTAAAGGTTTTATACAAAAGTAAGGTTTTGACGTCATGATATCTTGATATAAAGATATATTATCATCTGTTTTTTGTATTTTTGGGTTGATGGGAAATTTAAAGCTATATGATATTAATATACCCCGCGAAACAATTCTTGCGTAGCACGACGCTTTATATTTAAGCCACACTGCCGCAACGTTTCTTTAGTGTGTTGCATCTCAACCATATTTCAGTCGCTATGAAGGGAGGGAAGCCATTAAAATCACCTCAAGGTTAATCTACTAAATCAGATTGTTGCTTTCCAAATAATCAATTGCTTAGCAATAAAATTCTATAGGTTAATTCCTCTTGCTTTTAACTAAAAATACCTTTACCTTTGCAGCAATTAATTAATTTTATACACTTTAATATTATTCAAGAATGTATTTAAGTACAGAAAAGAAAGCCGAAATTTTTAAAACACACGGCGAAGTAGAAACCAACACAGGTTCTGCTGAAGGTCAGGTAGCGTTATTTACATACCGTATTGCGCACTTAACAGAACACTTAAAGAAAAATCGTAAAGATTTCTCTACTCAGTTGTCACTTCAAAAATTGGTAGGTAAACGCCGCGGTATTTTGGCTTACTTATACAAAAAAGATATTGAGCGCTATCGTGCTATCATTAAAGCTTTATCGCTTCGTGATATCATTAAACAAAAATAAGCGTAATGTTATCAATAAAAGCCATTCTTTAGAGAATGGCTTTTTACTTTTCCTGTTTATTTTTTATGGGGAATTATTACAGATAGGGTTTTAAATCTTATCTTCGTTTGCAAAAACAAAACATGTATAAACAAGGTGTGGGCAAAGAGGAAAACACACCATAATTCTAATTAAATGAATGTAATAAAAAAGTCGCTTGATTTAGGCGACGGCAGAACAATCGAAATTGAAACTGGTAAATTGGCTAAACAAGCTGATGGTTCGGTTGTAGTAAAAATGGGTGATACCATGTTGTTAGCAACTGTAGTATCTACTATAGGTGCTAAACCAGGAACTGATTTCTTACCGTTATCGGTTGATTATCAAGAAAAATACGCGGCAACTGGCCGGATTCCAGGTGGATTTTTACGTCGTGAGGCCAGGTTATCAGATTACGAGGTTTTAATTTCCCGTTTGGTAGACAGAGCTTTACGCCCAATGTTCCCATCAGATTATCACTCTGATACACAAGTGATGATTTCATTAATTTCTGCTGATAAAGATATTATGCCTGATTGTTTAGCTGGTTTGGCTGCATCGGCTGCATTAGCGGTATCAGATATTCCTTTTAACGGTCCGATCTCTGAAGTACGGGTTGCTAAAATTGATGGCAAACTGGTAATCAATCCATTAGCGAGCGAATTACAGCGTGCAACTTTAGAATTTATGGTTGCTGGTTCTGCTAACGATATTGGTATGGTTGAAGGTGAGTGTGATGAAATTCAGGAAGATGAAATGGTTGAGGCATTGAAATTTGCACACGATGCAATTAAAAAACAATGTGCTTTACAACTTGAATTAACTCAAGCAACTGGTAAAACAGTAAAACGCGAATATAACCACGAAGACCATGATGCTGATTTAAGAGCTAAAGTTTTCGCTGATACATACGATAAAGTTTATGCTATCGCAAAATCTGGTTCTAATAAAGATGAGCGTAAAGTTGGTTTCACAGCAATTATCAACGAGTTTTTCGAGGCAATGCCAGAAGATACTGCAGATTTAACTAAAGCAATGGCTAAACATTATTACCATGATGTTCAGTATGATGCCATTAGAAATCTGTTGTTAGATGAAGGTATTCGTTTAGATGGTCGTAAAACTACAGAAATCCGTCCAATCAGGAGTGAAGTAGGTTATTTACCGGCAGCACACGGTTCGGCAGTGTTTACACGTGGCGAAACTCAATCTTTAACATCAGTTACTTTAGGTAGTAAAGATGATGAGCAAATGATTGATGGTGCTTTCTTTAATGGTTATCAAAAATTCTTATTGCACTATAATTTCCCTGGTTTCTCAACCGGCGAGGTTAGACCTAACAGAGGTGCCGGCCGCCGCGAAATTGGTCATGGTGCTTTAGCGCAACGTTCATTGAAAAAAGTATTGCCACAGGGTGATGCTAACCCATATACTATCCGTATCGTTTCTGATATTTTAGAATCAAACGGTTCATCGTCAATGGCAACTGTTTGTGCGGGTACGCTGGCACTGATGGATGCAGGTATTAAAATCAAATCTCCGGTTTCCGGGATTGCAATGGGTTTAATTACTGATGAGAAAACTGGTAAATATGCGATCCTTTCTGATATTTTAGGTGATGAAGATCATTTAGGTGATATGGACTTTAAGGTAACAGGTACTGAAAATGGTATTGTTGCTTGCCAGATGGATTTAAAAATCAATGGTTTATCTTATGAAGTTTTAACAAAAGCTTTATTGCAGGCCAAAGAGGGTCGTTTACACATCTTAAATGAGATGAAGAAAACGATTGCTCAATCTAATGATGATTATAAACCACATGCTCCACGTATTGTTTCTTTAACTATCGAGAAAGAATTTATTGGTGCTATTATCGGCCCCGGAGGTAAAATTATTCAGGAAATGCAACGTGAAACCGGTGCTTCAATCTCTATCGAAGAAGTTGATGGTAAAGGTATCGTAGAAATTTTCGCTGATAATAAAGCTGCAATTGATTCAGCTGTAACCCGTATCCGTAACATCGTTGCCAAACCAGAAATTGGTGAAATTTACCAGGGTAAAGTGAAATCAATTATGCCATTTGGTGCATTTGTTGAGGTAATGCCAGGTAAAGATGGTTTATTACACATCTCTGAAATTTCATGGGAACGTTTAGAAACCATGGATGGTGTATTGAAAGAAGGTGATAAAATCGAGGTTAAATTATTAGACATCGATAAACAAGGCAAAATGAAACTTTCCAGAAAAGTTTTATTGCCAAGACCAGAAAAACCAGCTGCGCCTCAAGTCTAAATAAAAGTCCGGAGTTGGTAATCAAGAGTCCGAAGATATATTTGAAACCCTTTCAGTTTTTTGCTGAAAGGGTTTTTTGTTGTTGGCTATTTTGTTTAACAATGATTTTGTAACTTGCCGTTACTAATTAATACACTATATTTTTAAGGAAAACGTTAAGCCAATTCGTCATGCTGAATTTATTTCAGCACCTTTCTTTCAATTAAGACCCTTAAAATTCAGGGTGACGAACGCCTTTAGTTGAAGACCTAAACTGAAATAGTATAATATAAAACTGTTATAAATACACAAATGAAATACATCATTGCTCCATCTATACTTTCTGCCGATTTTGGCAATCTGCAACGCGATATTGAAATGATCAATGAAAGTGAGGCTGATTGGTTTCATGTAGACATAATGGACGGGGTTTTTGTGCCGAACATATCCTTCGGCTTCCCTGTTATGGCAGCAGTAAAAAAATACGCAGCTAAACCATTAGATGTTCATTTGATGATCGTTGAGCCAGAGAAATATATTCAGGAATTTGCTGATGCGGGTGCAGATAGAATTACCGTTCATTATGAGGCTTGTACACATTTACACCGAACCATTCAATTAATAAAGGCAGCAGGATGCAAGGCTGGCGTAGCATTAA
This sequence comes from Pedobacter petrophilus, assembly GCF_009674725.1. Taxonomy (GTDB): domain Bacteria; phylum Bacteroidota; class Bacteroidia; order Sphingobacteriales; family Sphingobacteriaceae; genus Pedobacter; species Pedobacter petrophilus. The sequence continues at coordinate 56,907 of NZ_WKKH01000008.1, forward strand.
ATCCGCATACGCCTGTTACCCTTCTGCAAGATATAATTGAAGACCTGGATCTCGTATTAATTATGTCAGTTAATCCTGGTTTTGGAGGACAACAATTTATCCATAATACCTACAAGAAAATTCAAGACTTAAAACGCCTGATTGAAGGTAAAAACGAAGATTTAGTCATTGAAGTTGATGGTGGGGTAAGTTTACAGAATATCGCTAATTTAGTATCTGCAGGTGCGACTGCTTTCGTTGCGGGGAATGCTATTTTCGCGACTGAAAATCCGGGGGAAACCATCTCGAAAATGAAGCTTTCGACAACAACCAGTTTGAGCGCTTAATTCTAATCTCAATGCCTGATATATTTTGACACTATTTAAATGCTCCAGTTCCGACTAATCCTTTGCCTGATCATCGCTAGCTGCAGTTTAGCTGTTGCACAGCCTCTGGTAAAAGTTTCAGGAATAGTTTATAACGAGGAAAAAATACCACTTTCCCAGGTTACGGTTATGGTGTTAGGTCAGGCACAACGTACAGTGACAGATGAATTTGGAATTTATACTATTTACTCAACCTCCAAAAATTTCACTATTAAATACACTTTACTTGGTTATCAGCCTCAGACATTTAAATTCAATGAAAGATCCGGAGCACGAATAGTTCACCAGGTTAATCTGGTAGCAAATGTTAATGAGCTTGAGCAGGTTAACATCACTAACAAACAAAATCAACTCAGCAATACCACCACTATCAATATTTCAGATATTGCATCAGTGCCACTGGTTTCTGGTAATTTTGAAACCATGCTAAAAATGCTTCCAGGCGTTTCAACCAATAACGAACTGAGCGCCCAATACAGCGTTAGAGGTGGAAACTTTGATGAAAATCTGATCTACATAAACGATATTGAAATTAATAGACCGGTTTTGATTAGAAACGGACAACAAGAAGGATTGAGTTTCATTAACTCGGAATTAGTGAGCAAAGCAAAATTTTCTGCGGGTGGGTTTGAAGCCAAATATGGAGATAAATTATCGTCAGTTTTAGACATTAAATATGACAGACCTGATAGCAATCAAACCATTTTAAGTACCAGTCTTTTAAATACTTCTCTGACCACGAAAAGAGTTTTAAATCAAGGTTTTCTTTTAGCCAGTCTTCGATATAAAAATAATACGAACGTTTTAATCAAGCAAGATGAGCAGGGTAGCTATAACCCTAATTTTGGAGATGCACAGGTGATGTATCAATACAATTTCTCGCCTAAATTAAATGTGAGTTTTTTAGGGAATGTTAATCTCGGGCAATTCAAACTGGTACCAACCAATCGTGAAACCCAGTTTGGTACGATAAGTTCTACGTTGCGTTTGGATGTGGATTATACCGGTCAGGAAATAGACGACTACCGAACGATAGGAACAGGGGTTACGGCAAGCTGGTTCCCTCAACCTAATATCGTAGTAAAATTTATAAACAGTTACTTTAATACTATTGAAAGAGAGCGGTTTGATATTAATGGAAGTTATATTTTTGATGAGATCGGTCAAAGTTTGCCCTCAGGAAACACTGGACCTGTGAGTCAAAACCGAAGTATAGGAAGCTATTATAATTACGGAGATAATAGTTTAAATACGCAGATTTTTACTTCAGAAGTTAAGGTAGATCAGAATTTTAATAATCATGTATTTTCCTGGGGCTTGAAATATGACCGCTCGAATTATTCTGATCAGCTAAACGAATATAATTATACCGATTCGTCACGATTTGTCGTGCCGAATACAAGTAAGGATATTGTGCTTCAAAACGTTGTAGATGTTAAAAACCATATCTACATTGAAAATTATAGTGCTTACATCCAGGATAGTTACTCCCTTTCAAATTTTGCAGAGCTTCAGTTAGGTGCCCGGGCAACTTATAATTCTTTGAGTGAACAGCTAACGATTAGTCCGAGGATGTTGATTGCTTACCGTCCCAACTCCAATAATAAAATCTTACGATTTACAGCAGGTGTGTACAAACAACCTCCGTCTTACAGGACTGTTCGAAACTTTTCCGGAAATTTAAATGTTGATCAAAAAGCGCAAAGTTCTTACAACACTTCTGTTGGCTACGATTATGCATTTGATGCGTTTGGTACACGATTAAAATTTACTTCTGAAGCCTATTTTAAATATTCAGATAGGCTGATTCCCTACAAAATTGACAACTTAAGAATTCGCTATCTTGCTGACGAAGTATCTAAAGGATATGCAATTGGAGCTGATTTTAGTATAGGGGGTGAGTTTGTAAAGGATCTGGTTTCCTATTTTCGGATGTCGGTAATGCATGCCAATGAAGATCTTATTGGTGATAGCTATGTTCAAAACGGTAGAACTATTTATCCTGGTTATTTAAAACGTCCGACTGACCAACGGCTGAATTTTTCTGTTTTCTTTCAGGATAGGTTACTCAACAATCCAACTTATAAAGTTCATTTAAATGCATTGTATGGTTCCCGTTTACCCATCGGCCCACCACAAACACCGAAATATTTAGATAAATATTTTATTCCATCTTATAAGCGGGTTGATATTGGCTTTTCTAAAGATTTTTTGGATGATGTCGCTTTACACAAACCAAAATTTTTAGATAAAAACTTTAGCTCAGTGATATTATTTTTCGAAATTTTCAACCTGCTGAATATTGATAATACAGTTTCTTACCTCTGGCTAAAGGACATTAATAATGTACAATATGCTATTCCTAATTACTTAACTGGCAGACAATTTAATCTGAAGTTAATTGTGAAGTTGAAAAATAAACCATGATTGGGTTCTTTAATGACTGAATCGGTGGTTAAGCTATGATTCAAGTTGCAATAAGGCGAGTATGATTTCCTTTTTCAACTGAATCTATAATCATTATGGAAATTAACTCCAATGATTAACATTCCATATTAGATGAAGAACACTGAAGCGAACGCTAAGCGTAATAATCAAAAGCTATAACTTTAGCTTTTTCAACAGTGAAAATAAACCTTTACACGTTGATCAGTTTAATTACAAAAACTGCAACAAAACCACCGAATTAGATGTGATTTTTAACAAAATTTAATTTTTTATGATACGATTTTGTAGTTGGAACTGGCTTAAAAATTTTACATTTACGCCATAAAACATTATATAATAAGATGAAGCATAATTTTGGCGCAGGCCCTTGTATTTTACCTCAAGAAGTGTTTAAACAAGCTGCACAGGCAGTTTTAGATTTTAACGATGGATTATCAATATTAGAAATTTCGCACAGAACAACCGAGTTTGAGGCAGTTGTTGCTGAAGCAGATAAGTTGGTAAAAGAGTTACTAAACGTGCCATCGGGTTATTCCGTTTTATTTTTACAAGGCGGTGCAAGTTTACAATTTGCAATGGTTCCAATGAATTTATTGGGAGATGGGCAAACTGCAAGTTATTTAGACTCTGGTGTTTGGGCAACCAAAGCATTAAAAGAAGCTAAGCTTGTAGGTGATGTAAATGTTATTGCTTCTTCCAAAGATGCCAATTACACTTTCATTCCTAAAGATTTTGAAATTCCTGCTGATAGTGCTTATTTCCATTATACATCAAACAATACTATTTATGGAACAGAGCTTTTTACGGTTCCTGAAACGAGTGTTCCGATCGTTTGTGATATGTCATCAGATATTATGAGCCGCGTAATTGATGTTTCAAAATTTGATCTGATTTATGCTGGTGCGCAAAAAAATATAGGTCCGGCAGGCTTAACTATCGTAATTATTAAGGATGAAATTTTAGGTAAAGTAGACCGTAAAATTCCATCAATGTTGAACTATCAATCTCATATTGACAATGGTTCTATGTACAATACGCCTCCGGTGTTTTCTATTTATGTTGCATTACTAAATCTTCGCTGGTTGAAATCAAAAGGTGGCGTTGCTGATATTGAAAAAGAAAACAAGCAAAAAGCTGAAGCACTTTATAGAGAAATTGATCGCAATCCATTATTCAAAGGTACATGTGCGATAGAAGACCGTTCGAAAATGAATATTTGTTTTGTAATGGAAAATGCAGCGTTAGAGAAACCATTCTTAAAATTTGCTGAAGAGCAAGGTATCATTGGAATTAAAGGACACAGAAGTGTTGGCGGTTTCCGTGCTTCTATGTATAATGCTTTGCCAGTTACGAGCGTACATGCACTCATTGAGGCCATGCAAACCTTTGAAGAAAAACAGGCAAAAGCGAATTAATTTAAATTTTTACCACAGATTTATCGGTGAAATCGCTTAAATCTGTGTAATCATATATAACCATGATTAAGATATTAGCAAACGATGGAATAGACCCTATCGGAAAAGAATTATTAGAAAAAGCAGGTTTCCAGGTGGATACAGAAACCATTCCTCAGGATCAATTGGCTGAGGCTTTGAAAAACTATGATGCCATTACTGTACGTAGTGCAACAAAGGTTAGAAAAGAGTTAATCGATGCTGTTCCAAATATTAAATTAATTGGCAGGGGCGGGGTTGGTATGGATAATATTGATGTAGAATATGCACGTAGCCAGGGTGTTGCGGTTGTAAATACACCTGCGGCTTCTTCTTTGTCTGTTGCAGAATTGGTTTTCTCTCACCTGTTTAGCGGAATCAGGTTTTTACAAGATGCTAACCGAAAAATGCCCGTTGATGGCGCTACACAATTCAACAACCTAAAAAAAGCTTATGCAAAAGGAACCGAATTAAGCGGCAAAACCATTGGTATTATTGGCTTTGGTCGTATTGGTCGTGCAACTGCAAAAGTAGCTTTAGGTTTAGGCATGAATGTATTGGCTTACGATTTATATCCATCAGAATCTGAAATCACTTTAGCATTTCAAGGTGGAAAATCAGTGAGTATTCCAATTAAAACCGTTTCATTAGATGAGGTAATAGCTGGAAGTGATTTCTTTAGCTTACATACCCCATTCGCCGATAAGCCTATTTTAGGTGCTGAAGAGTTTGCAAAGATGAAAAACGGCGTTGGCATTGTAAACTGCTCACGTGGCGGAACAATTGATGAACCCGCTTTAATTGAGGCGTTAAATTCTGGTAAAGTTGCTTTTGCAGGTTTAGATGTGTTTAATAATGAGCCTACGCCTTTGGCAGAAATTTTGACTCACCCAAAAATCTCTTTGACTCCACACATCGGGGCTTCTACAAATGAAGCGCAAGAACGTATTGGTACAGAACTTGCGACTTTAATTATTGAGCATTTTAAGAAATAGTTTATTTTGGCGTTACTAACCTGAAATGTTAGTAACGCTTTTTCTAATCTAAAGCGTTCGTTAATACCCAGTAACGATAACCCAAAATGGCTTTTTGGAAAGTAGTCAACTTATTTGGGTCTTTCTGATATAAGCTTGGCAAAATAATTTTATTTATTCTGGCCAGGATTTTAAATATTCCCTTTTTCATAACGCTGAAGTTTATTATTAAAGAAAAAGAACATCGCTATTATGATCAGAATCAAAACGATGATAATGTATGTTGAAATCCCATATCCATCTTGCTTAGCTTCTTTTTGAAGTGCCGAATTTTGATCCTGAAGTTTCTTAATGGTTTGCATGTAACCTTCAATCCGATCCTGGGAATGATCTGCAACCGCTACCTTTTGCTGGTTTTGCAAATCCTTATATTCCATCAAAATTTTCAACTCTTTAAAAATGTTGTTATCCGTCAAAACTACCTGGCGAAGGATTTCATTTGAATTTTTGATATCCTTCTTCGTTTGCCAACCAAATATCCCGGTTCGTTGATTCAAACTCTCATCATATTGTCCGAACCTTTCACTCCGTTCTGTAAGTAGCGTATTTACTTTAACCCGTTGAGAAGCATAAGCGGAAGTATCTTGTTGCGCAAACGCCTGAAGATGAATCAATAAAACAGCGCACAAATAGATGTATTTTTTCATGTTCTATAAACGTAAAAAGAGTATAAGTTGTTTGGAATGGTTAATTAGTTAGTTCATTAGCCATTGGTTCATTTAACCTGACGCCTATTTATGCTTCCATTATTGAGCGTTGCGAGGCAATGACTAATATTATGTTGAATTTTGCTTTAACCGGCTAATCTAATGACTATTAAGCAAGTGGACCTTTCAGCTTTAATCTTTAGCCTTTAAGTTTGCTTTTTTCAAATGAACTACTGAACCAATGAATTTACTTACGAATGAAATTCTACCCTAACGATATCGCCCAGATGCAGGCCGAGTAATCCGCTGGCTTTACCTTTGTTAATTGCAATTTCCAGGTGGTTACTAATGCCGAACAAGCATAATTTCTCACCTTCCTGAACCTCATTATAATGCCAGCTTAACTGTGTAATGGTTTCACTCTTCCTGAAGTATAGAGTGAAGTCGCGATTTTTTTGAATTTTAGTGAACAGATCTTTTGTGATATTGGTAATTACATTGCAAAAAGTATCAATATAAACTACACTTCCACGAATGATATCACGCTCGATAACAGGATGTAAAAGCATCTTCTGCTCAATTTCTGCTACAGGTAAACCAATGTCTTTTAACCTGCCGCCTTTGGCCAAGTGTGTAGCTGCTTTTACAAAAATATCTACAAGTGGAAAATGAAGATATTTCAAATCCTGCATGATGTTTAATTCTACCACATCTTCAGGTACATCATCAAAAAGCAAAGAAAAAATACCGTTGTCTGCCCCAACGAAATAATGATCACGGTGCTTGATTGCAATGTATTTCGTGTTCTCGCTGTATACCGAATCAATGCCGATTAAGTGTACGGTGTTCTTCGGAAAATAAGGGTAGGCATTTTTTAGAACGAAAGCCGCATAGGAAATGTTAAATGACGGAACCTCATGGGTAATATCAACTAAATTAACATTAGGCATAAGACTTAGCAGACTACCTTTAAGGGCACTCTGGTAAAAATCTTTCGAACCTAAATCTGTTGTTAAAGTAATTATACCCATTAAAAATTCAATATTATTGCTTATTCTTGTGTAGAGGCCTAAGCGTCTGCAAATATTCAAATTTTAATTAATATACCCCGATAACTTTTTAAAATACTACAGTTTGAACGAATTAAAATTAACTCTGGATACCGTAAATCCTGCTCACTTCTGGGGAGCAAACAATGAGAATTACGAAATGATTAAAGGTGCTTTCGCGAAGTTGAAACTGGTTGCGAGAGGGAGTGAGATTAAGGTTCTCGGTGATGAACAGGAACTTAAGGCTTTCGAAGATAAATTCAGTCAGCTGGTTACACACCTCGAAAAATACAGTTCACTTACCAATAATGATGTAGAATCTATATTAGGTGCCAAAGCAAATGGTGTAGTGAAAAAAGATGTTGAACAACCTACCGGAGGAGGTGGAGAAGTGATCGTTTTCGGTACAAATGGACTATTGGTTAAAGCCAGAACTGCAAATCAGCGCAGAATGGTAAGCAGTATAGCAAAAAATGATATTCTTTTTGCTATAGGACCTGCAGGAACCGGTAAAACTTATACCGCGGTTGCTTTAGCCGTTCGTGCATTGAAAAACAAAGAAATTAAAAGGATTATTTTAACACGACCTGCGGTAGAGGCAGGGGAGAACCTGGGATTTTTACCTGGCGATTTAAAAGAAAAGATCGATCCTTATTTGCGTCCGCTATACGATGCACTGGATGATATGATCCCGGCAGAAAAGCTGAAATTCTATATTGAAAACCGAACAATTGAGATTGCGCCGCTGGCATTTATGCGTGGACGAACGCTAGATAATTGCTTTGTGATCCTTGATGAGGCGCAGAATGCAACGGATATGCAGTTAAAGATGTTTTTAACACGTATGGGCCCAACTGCAAAATTTATCGTTACGGGTGATGTTACACAAATTGATTTACCTAAAAAACAAATGTCGGGCTTATTTAATGGCCTAAGAATTTTGGAAGACATTAAAGGAATTGATATTATCTATCTAAGCGGAGAAGATGTTGTGCGCCATAAATTGGTTAAAGATATCTTAAGGGCTTACGGTGATATTCAGTAAAAAATAGTCTTTAGTCTGAAGTCCAAAGTCCAATGTCTTGAGTTGTTTTTTAGAGAAAACAACGAAGACTTTGGACTTTTTCATTTAATAACCGCCTACCGACTTTAGACTAGGGACTCCGGACTTCCGACTTCCCAAGTTTTTTCCTATTTTTATGCCCTCATGAAAGCACTAAAAGAAACTCATTTCAATTTTCCCAATCAGAGCAATTATTATAAAGGTAAAGTACGCGACGTATACACCATATCCGATAAATTTATGGTGATGGTGGTATCAGATCGTATTTCTGCATTTGATGTTGTATTGCCTGAAGCTATTCCTTTCAAAGGCCAGGTGTTAAACCAGATTGCTGCAAAATTTTTATCTGCTACGCAGGATATTGTTCCTAACTGGGTATTAGATGTCCCGGATCCGATGGTTACGATTGGCCGCATTTGCGAACCTTTCAAAGTGGAAATGGTAATACGCGGTTATCTTGCAGGCCATGCATGGCGGGAGTACAGTGCAGGTAAACGCACCGTGTGTGGTGTTTCATTACCGGAAGGTTTAAAAGAAAATGATAAATTACCTCAGCCGATTATTACCCCCACAACAAAAGCATCGGTAGGTCATGATGAAGATATTTCGAGAGAAGATATTTTAGCAAAAGGAATTGTATCCTTAACTGATTACGAAAAACTGGAACAATATACATTTGATTTATACCATAGAGGAACTGAAATTGCAGCGAAAAGCGGATTGATCTTAGTGGATACCAAATATGAATTCGGCAAGGCAGATGGCGTAATTTACTTAATTGATGAAATTCATACACCAGATTCTTCCCGTTATTTCTATGCTGAAGGATATCAGGAACGTCAAAATACTAATGAACCACAAAAGCAACTGTCGAAGGAGTTTGTAAGAAAGTGGTTAATCGAAAATGGTTTTCAAGGGAAAGACGGTCAGGTGATTCCGGAAATGACACCTGATATCGTTAGTTCAATCTCTGAACGGTATATAGAACTTTACGAGCAAATTGTAGGGGAGTCTTTTGTGAAAGCGGATGCCGATGCAATTTCAAACCGCATTGAAACGAATGTTTTAAAGGCCCTTGAAACACTTTAGTATTCGAAAGAAATTTATACTTTAGTAAAATAAAGATTAAAAAGCATGAAATTTTCAGTAGATAAACACGATAAATACGTAACCCTGGAATTAAAAGAACCCAGGTTTACGAATGAGATTGCACCAGGGGTTAAATCGGAATTGTATTTGCTTAATGCAGAAGGGTTTAAAAATATTATTGTAGATCTAAGCCATATTAAGGAATGCAATGATGCTCAAGATTTGAGTTGTCTGTTAGTTGGGGATCGGCTTTGCAAATCGGCAGGTGGGTTATTTATCGTAACCGGGATTAATGATGAAATTGCACCTATTATCGAATTGTCAAACATATTCCAATCTGTAATGTTTGTTAATACATTAGAAGAAGCTACCGATTTTATCTTTATGGATGAGTTGGAAAAGGAATTCAGAGGCGATAAATAATCAATATTTTTTTACAGCACTATAGCCTCGTAGTTTTTAAAATCTACGAGGTTTTTTATATCATACCATTATGAAATTTGAAGTTACAATTCTTGGAAGTAGTTCAGCAACGCCTGTTTTTAATAGGAATCCATCTGCTCAGCTTTTGAATTGTAACGAAAAATATTACCTGATTGATTGTGGTGAGGGAACGCAGCAACAGCTTACCAAGTATAATCTCAAGGCCGCCCGCATAGATCATATTTTTATCAGTCACTTACACGGCGACCATTATTTTGGTTTGATTGGATTACTTTCAAGCCTCCACCTAAACGGCCGGATAAAGCCCATGCATATTTTTGGGCCGAAGCCTCTTTTAGAAATTCTCGAAATTCAGTTTAAATATTCAGATACGGTTTTAAGATACCCAATTGAATTTACGCCAATTGAAGCTGATGAATCACGACATATTTTTTCGAACCAGGACCTGGATGTTAAAACTATTGTTTTGAATCATCGAATCCCAACTACCGGATTTGTATTTGAGCAGAAACCGAGACAGCGGAAATTAGTTAAAGAGAAAACTGACGAAATTCCGATGGCTTACTATGCGGCATTGAAAAAAGGTATAGATGTAGAGCAGCCCGATGGAACCATCCTGAAAAGTGGAGATTATACCACTCCTGCTGATGCGCCGAGATCATATGCTTATTGCTCTGATACGATGTACGATGAGCGTTATTTCGAGACCATAAAAGGTTGTGATACGTTATATCATGAAGCAACGTTCATGCACGAGCTTTTAGATCGGGCGAATGAAACGCACCATACAACGGCCAAACAGGCAGGTGAGATCGCCAGAGACAATGGAATTACTAAACTGTTGATCGGACATTTTTCTTCGCGTTATAAAACCTTACAAATGCTTTTAGAAGAAGCACAGTCTGTTTTCGAAAATACAGAATTAGCAGTCGAGGGTAGAACTTTTCAGCTTTAGATTATTTCATTTTTACCACAAGTACATAGAGAAAAGCTACAGTGGGCACACCGTTGGGTGCAGATTAATTATTTACATATAGTCTGCGTTTATCTTCTTAAATCTGGGGAGCTCCCATGGCTAAGTTATCCCCACTGATCGCGCTAATCAAGCAGGGTTAATTTCATCGTTCAAAGATTCTTCATTGCATTCAGGATAACAAAAGAACTGAGCTAATATTTCCATAAAATCTGTTTTTCCGTGGTAAAAGAAACTACGCACTAGAATTCTTGTCACAAAAAAAGCCTTACAATTTAAAACTGCAAGGCTTTCAGCATATATAGAAATTTCTATTACTTATCTTTTTTGTTCCCTCCACCAAAAACGGAGAAGTGTACATAACGTTTAGGATTTGCTTTTAAATCGATCATCAACTCATCAAGATTTTTAGATGCACTATTAAGATTATTATACATCTTATCGTCGTTAAGCAGTAAGCCTAAACTTCCTTTACCTTCTTTAATGCCTGAGATAACGCTTTGCAGATCACCAATTGCACTATTTGCTTTATCTAACGTCTCCTTGAAATTCGCAGCTGCAAATTTGTCTGTTACCGTGTTAATGTTGGTTAAGATATCGCTGATTTTTTTATTGTTGTTATTTAAATTAGCAGTGATGCCTTCAACGTTTTTAAAAATCGCTTCAATGCGCGCACTTTCAGATCCTACTAAACCATCTACTTTCTTTGATGTTGTTTCTAACGAAGCAAGAGTCCCGGCAATGCTGTTGAAACTTTTGTCTACGTTTTTCTGGAAGTTCGGATTCAGAATGGAATTAACACTACTTAAAATAGAATCCATTTTACCAATAATAAGTTCTGCTTTCTTTTGCACTGGCTGAACCTGCTCCATTAAACCTTTCTCCACATTTGCATTTAAGGTATAGCCATCTTCTGCAATCTTCTTTGAATTACCTAATGACATTACAATCGCTTTACTACCTAAAAGGTCTGTACCTTCTAATCTGGCGATACTATTTTCCGGAATGTCATATTTGCTGTTGATGCTTAGCGTAGCTAAAATTGTACCGCTCGGCTCTAACTGCAGCTTCGCAACACGACCAATCTGATAACCATTAATTAAAATAGGTTTAGAAACGGTTAAACCGTCAACACGTGTGTATCTTGCAAAAAGTGTAGTTTCACTAGAGAAAATGGAATTGCCTTTTAAAAAGTTATATCCAATAATTAATAAAGCAATGGCAAATGCAGCTAATATACCTACTTTGGTTTCGTTCTTAATTTTCATGTGTTTCTATTTATTGGCCGCAAATTTGTTTGTGATTCAAGATTTGGCAGAGCGCTATCATTTTTATTGTGCAAAGGTATTATAATTACATAATGTTTGCACCAACGATTTTGTTTGGTATTTGTTATAATTTTTCAATTATGAGCAAAACAACATTTATAATGCCAAATTAATTTACTTCCACATCTTTCTTATACCTTTTAATAGCGGCGAGTATAGATTCGGCAATTTCGCTTTGTCCGGTACTGGAATTGATATATTTTTCTTCTTCTTTATTAGATATGAAACCAACTTCTGTTAAGATAGCTGGCATTCCGCATCGTTGTAATACTAAAACTCCCTGTTCTTTAACGCCTCTGCTCGCCCGTTTATCCCTGCTGATATAGCTATTCTGAACAAATTTGGCAAATTTAATACTTTTATCCCGAAAGGTGTTTTTCAATAAAGACATCAATATAAAGGTGCCAGGTTTATTTGGGTCGTAACCATCATACTTGCTTTTATAATTCTTTTCCAATTTTATATCTGCGTTCTCCCTAATCGCTGCATCCTGTTCTTTTAAGCGATGAGACCCTGCAACCAATGTTTCTGCTCCCTTAATATGTTTATTTCCGGGAGGCATAGAGTTACAATGGATAGAAATAAATAGATCGGCATTGGCATTATTCGCAATTTCTGCCCTGCGGTACAGGTCAACATCAACATCTTTTGTTCTGGTGTAAATTACTTTTGTGCCAGGTATTTCTTCCTGGAGTTTAGCACCTAATTTTAAAGCAACTTTAAGTGCGATGTCTTTTTCTTTCGAAAAACTTCCCGAAGCACCAGGTTTTCTACCTCCATGCCCGGGATCTATTACGATGGTTTTAACTTTATATCCTTGAGCAAATAAAACCTGACCTGAGAAGAGTGTTAAGATAAAAACTGATGTGATTAGAAGTTTAATCTTCATTTTTAGGGTATTAGGATAATATTTCTGCTATCATGAGCAATTAAAATGAGGTTTCTGCTATTCGTTTATAATTTTTTATTGCTTTAATAATTCCATCCACAATCTCTTTCTGGCCTTCCGGCGAATTCATGTAGTCTTCTTCCTCCGGATTACTTACAAAACCGATTTCGGTTAAAACGGCTGGCATTGCTGCTCTTGCCAATACGGCCAGACTTTTCTCTTGTACGCCCCGGTTAATTCTTCCGGCAGCTACATATTCCTGCTGAAGTAACGATGCGAATTTTAAACTCCTGTCCCGGTTGGTTTGCTTCATTAAAGATAGCATAATATCATTTTCAGGGGTATTGGCGATAAAACCCTCATAATTTTTCTGGTAGTTGTCTTCTAAAAACATAGCAGCATTCTCGCGTTTAATCACGTCATCCTGTTCTCCAAGTCGCCGGGTGCCGGATACAAATGTTTCAGTTCCTTTTGTTGATGTACTTTTAGCCACAATGGATCTATAAACCGGAACACTTCTTCCTTTTACCTTTTTATAATAATCCACCACACGAGATACCCTGACAGGCATATCATTTAAGTGGATGGAAATGAAAAGATCTGCTTTCGCATTGTTTGCAATATTTATCCGCTCGTATAGAGGAATAAAAATATCAGTCTCTCTCGTATAAACAATTCTGATATCTTTTATACTATCCTGAAGTGCTTTTCCTAAATTTAATGCCGTTTTCAGTGCAACATCTTTTTCTTTCGAATACACGCCATGAGTGGCGCCGTCTTTCCCCCCGTGGCCAGCATCTATAACAATTGTTTTAATTTTATATTCTTGTGCAAAGGCTTGATTATCAAATGTATTGCTAAGTGCAAAGCAAATAATAAAGGTTAAAATGGTTTTAAGATACATCAATGGTATATTTTTCACTAATTTTGAACGTTTTTGATTAAACATCTGTGCAAAAATAACATTCAAATACGAATTTGAAACTTCTTAAGAGCTCTATTTTACTAATTTCTGTCATTTTATTAACACTTGCTGTTGGTAAAGCTAACGCGTTTTCCCGTTTTTCATTGCAGCAGATCATCCAGCAAGACACTTCTAAAAAGGATACTTCCAAAAAACAATCCAAAAATACCAGTGGTCTGGATCAAAAAGTGGAGTATAAAGCCGACTCGGTGAAATACAGTAAAAACAAGAGTATCATTTACTTATATGGCAACGCCAGGGTACTCTATGGTGATTTTGAACTGGATGCAGATTTTATTCGATACGACTCTGAAAAAAAAGTAATTTTTGCCAGTGGAAGGACGGATCCTAAAACAAATAAATATGTAGGCAAGCCGATTTTTAAGTCTGGTGCCGAAGGATCAGCAATTGCAGATTCGATTTATTATAATTCGGAAACCACTCGTGCAAAAGTTTTTGGTGTGTTTTCCGAGCAGGAGGGAGGTTTCTTCTCTGGCGGGCAAAGTAAAAAGCAAATTGATGATGAACTGCACATTAAAAATGTAATGTACAGTACTTGTAATTTACCACACCCGCACTTTGGTTTAATGATATCCAAAGGTGTGGTGACCGAAAAGCAGATCATTACTGGTCCGGTTTATATGATTATCGAGGATATCCCTACGCCACTGGGCCTGCCATTTGCCTTTTTTCCCAAACCGAATAAAAGAACCTCTGGTATTATTCTACCTTCACCGGGGGAAGATGCCACAAGAGGATTTTTCCTTCAAAATGGCGGTTATTATCTTGGATTAAATGATTATTGGGATGCAAAACTTTTAGGGAGTATCTACACCAATGGTTCCTATGAAACCAGTGTAAACTCGCAGTATATCAAGCGATATAAGTATTCGGGTAACATTGGTATCAATTATGCTAGTGTCAAAAACGGCCTCGAAGGTACAGAAGCGTTTGAAAATCCGAATAAAGATTTTAGTATCCGGTGGTCCCACTCTCAAAATGCAAATGCAAACCCGGGAACAACTTTTAGTGCGAGTGTAAACATTACATCAAGCAGTTATTACACCAATACAGCAGCCAACCAAACTTACGATATCAGGGCTATTGCAAACAACACTACTAATAGTAGTATCAGTTATGCCAGAACATTCTCCAACAATATGAATTACTCGTTATCCATGACGAGTAACCAAACGTTGAGTACCAGAGATGTTTCCATCAGATTGCCGGAAGCTACATTTAACGTTCCAACATTTAGCCCCTTTGATTCAAAAACAAGGGTTGGAGAACAAAAATGGTATCAGAAAATTACCGTTGGGTATGCCTTATTAGGAACGAACGCAATTGATACCAAGGATAGTTTATTATTTCAAAATGATGGATTGAAGCGATTACGATCGGGTTTCTCTCATAACATTCCCGTAAATATGTCTTTCACGGCATTGAAATATCTAAACTTTTCACTCGGTGGTACCTATAATGAGGTTTGGAATTTTCAGTCTATTCGTAACCGCTACACCAGGTTTGCCGATGATACTTATACAGCGAGAACTGATACCATTAGTGGTTTCAAAAGGGCAGGTAGTTATAATCTATCGACCAGCATGTCGACTAAAATTTACGGTTTGAAGGTTTTCAAAAATCTTGGAAACATTAAAGCCTTGCGACATGTAATGACACCGAATGTATCTTTCAATTATTCTCCGGATTTTACCAGAGCAGGAAAGGGACCGTTTGAAGCTATAATCGATCAGAATGATCGGCCTATTGTTGATGCCAACGGTATTCCACTTACTTATTCTACTTTTCAGGGAATGGCTTATCAAGGATCTTTTTCCGGTAAAAGCGCTTCAATAGGATTTGGCGTAGATAATACTGTTGAGTTAAAAGTGAAATCGAGCAAAGATACAACAGGTACAGGAGAACGAAAAATTCCGATTATCCAGGGGTTGAGCATTAACGGCTCTTATAATTTCTTAGCAACAAGAAATAAACTTTCTACCCTAGGTTTTAGTGGACGCTCACAGTTTACAGATAAATTGGGTATAAACTATAATGGTACATTTGATCCTTACGACATTGAAGAATCAAGAGATGCGGCCAATAACATCATCAGAAATGCTGATGGAACTCCCGTATACATTAGAAGTAACACCTATCTGTTAAAAAGAGGCAGATTGGCCAGATTAACATCGATAGGCTTCTCGTTTGATTACAGTCTAAATCCGGAAGCATTAAAGAAAAAAAATGAAGCAAATGATAAATTAAATGAAACAGCCAAGAATAAAGGTTTATCTCCGCTACAGTCTGAGCAACTTTCTGCTATCAGCCGTGATCCAAATGCCTTTGTTGATTTTAACATTCCCTGGAATTTTTCATTTTCTTATAGCTTTCAGTATTCCAATGATTTAGGCGTAAGCAGGACAAGTAATACACTTAACTTTAATGGCGATTTAAACCTGACACCCAAATGGAAGGTGACTTTCAATTCGGGATATGACTTTCAAAATAATGGTTTAACGCCAATGAACATTGGAATTTACCGTGATTTGCATTGCTGGGATATGAGTGTTAACTGGGTACCATACGGAGCTTATAAAAGTTATTCGTTAACACTTAAAGTAAAGGCATCAATTTTGCAAGATTTAAAACTGAGCAAGAGACAAGGTTTTTACAACACATATCAATAAATTTATGTTAGCTGAAATAATAACCATTGGTGATGAAATACTCATTGGCCAAATCGTTGATACCAATTCTGCCTGGATGGCTAAACAGCTAAATCTAATTGGTGTTTCTGTCAAACAGATTACCTCAGTTTCTGATGATGAAGCGCATATCCTGTCTTCACTTGCGCAGGCAGAGGAAAGGGCCGATCTGATTTTGATTACCGGAGGTTTGGGGCCAACAAAAGATGATATTACGAAAAAGACGCTGGCGAAGTATTTCGGTATGGGTTTTCGCAGTGATGCAGGTGCACTGGAAATGGTCACCTCTATTTTTAAAAAATACAATAGGCCATTAATAGATATCAATATTCAGCAGGCAGACGTTCCTGATGGTTGCGAGGTCATTGTAAACAAGAACGGAACCGCGCCATGTATGTGGTTCGAACAAAATGATAAAATATTCGTTTCAATGCCAGGTGTTCCATTTGAAATGATGTATTTAATGGATGATGAGATTTTACCCAGAATCAAATCCAGATTTACATTACCATCAATTGTTCACAAAACTATTTTAACCGCGAACATTGGAGAATCTTTCCTGGCAAAGGAAATTGAAGAAATCGAAGATATCCTTCCAGATCATATTAAACTGGCTTACTTACCGAAATTAGGACAGGTGCGTTTGCGTTTATCTGCCAAAGGAACTGACGACACAACTTTGAATCAAGAGGTTGAAGTTTATGCAAAACAAATCATATCGAAAATTCAGAAGTTTGTTGTTGTTGATGAAGATGTTCCGTTTGAAAAAGCGATTTTAAATATAATGAAAGATCGTGGAGTGACACTATCGACCGCAGAAAGTTGTACAGGTGGTTATATTGCCCATTTGATTACACAACATCCTGGCTGTTCATCAGTTTATTGGGGTGGGGCAGTGGCTTATGCTTACGCATTAAAAGAATCTATTCTCGGGGTTCAGGAAAGTACGCTGAATCAGTTTGGTGCCGTGAGTGAGGAAACAGTAAAAGAAATGGCAGAAGGTGCTATAAAACATTTCAAAACAGATTACGCCATTGCGGTAAGCGGCATAGCAGGGCCGGATGGTGGAACAGATGATAAGCCGGTGGGCACAGTTTGGATTGCCATTTCAAATAAAAATAAAACGGTAGCTAAAGTGTTCACCTTCAGCAACAAACGTATTCAAAATATCGAACGTTCTGCTGCATCGGCATTAACGATGCTCTTAAATCTACTTAAGGAAGACGGGTTGAAAGAATAAAAACTGTATTTTTGTGGCAATACCAATATAATATACTTTAGTTTAATATGGCTCAATACGAATTATTGTTACCAAAAATGGGTGAGAGCGTTGCCGAAGCAACGGTAATTAAATGGGTAAAACAGCCTGGTGATACTATTGATTTAGATGATACTATTTTAGAGATTGCAACCGATAAGGTTGACTCTGAAGTACCGTCGCCTGTTGCTGGTAAATTGGTCAAACAACTATTTCAGGAAAATGACGTTGCGCAAGTAGGTGATGTGATTGCAATTATAGAAACTGAGGGAACTTCTGAATCAAAGGCGGAAGACCAGGCAACTGCCCCCGCCACTCCTGAAGAAAAGCCAGCGCCTATTCCAGGTATTGCACAACTTCCGGTAGAAAATGTAACTGCACCAGCTAATTTTTCAGCCTCAGACCGGTTCTATTCTCCATTGGTTAAAAGCATTGCTTCTCAAGAAAATATCCCGGTTTCAGAATTGGATGCAATCAAAGGATCTGGTGCTGATGGCCGTTTAAACAAGGATGATTTATTAAATTATATTGCGAATAAAAATGGAGGTAGTCAAGTTCCTCCATCGCCTGTATCTGCTTCAACTTCTGTTCCTGTGGTCGAAATGCCTTCGCCGCCTAAAGTTGATCCTCCTGGTGCAAGTAAACCATCCACAACATCGGTTTCCGGTGGGGATGAGATTATTGAAATGGACAGAATGCGAAAACTTATCGCAGATCATATGGTGATGAGTAAAACGACTTCACCTCATGTAACTTCATTTGTAGAGGCCGATGTAACCAATATGGTACTATGGCGCAATAAGGTGAAAAATGCTTTCGAGAAGCGCGAAAATGAAAAAATTACTTTTACCCCGATTTTTATAGAGGCAGTAGCAAAAGCAATTAAAGATTTCCCTATGATTAATGTTTCTGTTAACGGAACACAAATTATTAAGAAGCGGGATATTAATATCGGCATGGCTGCTGCTTTACCAAGCGGTAACCTTATTGTGCCTGTAATTAGAAATGCGGATCAATTAAACCTGGTTGGTTTAACTAAGGCCGTAAACGACCTTGCTTTAAGGGCAAAAAATTCCAAGTTAAAACCTGATGAAACTCAAGGGGGAACATTCACGTTAACAAATGTTGGTTCTTTCGGGAATGTAATGGGTACGCCAATCATTAACCAACCTCAGGTAGCCATTTTGGCTGTTGGTGCCATTAAAAAGAAACCTGCAGTTTTAGAGACAGCACATGGCGATGTAATTGCTATTCGCCACATGATGTTTCTTTCACTTTCTTATGATCACAGAGTGGTTGATGGTTCTTTAGGCGGGATGTTCGTTCGCAGGGTTGCAGACTATCTGGAAAACTGGGATTTTAATAGAGAGATTTAAAAATAAAATTCACGAGGCCGAGGCTCATAAAAACGTTATCTACGCTCCGATTCATATTTTATGGATTGGAGCATTTTTATTTCAAGCGTAACTTCTCCAAACCATTCGAATTGCTTATTGTTTTTAGTAAATAGTAAATAGTAAATAGTAAATAGTAAATAGTAAATATGTCTAAATTTTCGGAATTAATAAATAGCGAAAAACCTGTTCTAATCGATTTCTTTGCCGAGTGGTGTGGCCCTTGCAAAATGATGAAACCAATTTTGGAGCAATTGAAAAGTCAGGTTGGCGATGCTGTTGCCATCATCAAAGTTGATATCGATAAGAATCCAGGTGCAGCATCGGCATATAATGTACAAAGTGTTCCTACCTTAATGTTATTTAAAGGGGGTAAACAATTATGGAGACAAAGTGGGGTGGTACAGGCAGCACAGCTGAAGCAAGTTATAGATTCGAATCGGTAGCTAAACTTCTAATACATTACCAGGCGTTACTGCAAAAATTCTTTCTTTTGTTTTAGGGTAAATGTTGTATAGTCCTGTGAATAAGCTAAATGCGGGCAAGACTGCATATTCATTGCCAAAATAAAAACAAGGGAATTTTAGGCGTTGTTTTGCTTTTCCAACAATGGTTACCCCCGGATGGATATGGCCACTAATGGGATAAAGTTCTTCTTTAGTATTTTGCGGAGCATCATGAATAAAACAAAAGGGACCTAAGCAAAAACTTGGTTCATGAATTTCAATATGCATGGCTGCATAATCTGCAGAAGTTAGCCGGTCGTGATTTCCTTTTACCAGTAACAGATGGAGGTTCTGATATTGCTTTTGCCAAACTGCAAAGTCATCAATATCGGCGTTTAAGCCATGATGAAACATATCGCCGTTGATCAATAACGTTTCTGGCTTATATTTTTCGATAAGTAAACTTAAGCGATGTAAATCGCTTTGTGCTATGGTAGATGGCACCTGAACACCTGCTTGCCGAAAGTGAGCAGATTTACCCAGATGCAAATCGCTAATGGCTAAAAGTTGGTGTTTTGGTAAGTATAAAGCCCTTTCCTTATCTAAAATCAGTTCTTCCCCGTGGCTTGTTATGGTCATTGTATTTTTTCCTATTGTCATCCTGAGCTTGTCGAAGGACTTTTGAGGTGTTTCGACAAGCTCATCATGACAGGTGATTTATATAATTTTCTCTGATTCGGCTTTCATTCTGGCGATTCGTTGTTCCAATTCTTCCGAGCTCATATTTTCTCTTAAACTATCAACTTTAATTGGAAAAGATAATGGCGTGAAACTTTCAGGATTGGTAATTATAATTGCTCCGTTCTGAATCCGGTCCAAAGCAGCGGCTAATCTTGGTTCTTCCAGTTGTTGGTAAAATACTTCATCGTATGCCTGGCGCAAAAGTAAATTATGTTTGTCGTAATCACTAAAAACATTAAAAAATAAACCTGCAGATGACTGGAGGTGTTTATTGGCTACGTATTTTCCCGGATAACCCTGGAAAACCAAACCAGATATACAGGCAATATCCCGGAATTTCCTTCGGGCCATTTCTGTTGAATTAATACTTAAAGTAATATCGTCTGTTAAATTTTTGGGCGAAAATACTTCGTAAGCGATGGATTCATCCATAGGGATTTCAGTTTCACTTAAGAGTTCAAAGCCATAATCGTTCATTGCGATGGAAAAGCTAATTGGTAGTAATTTACTTAAACGATAAGCGACCAAAGCTGCTAAAACCTCATGAACCAATCTTCCTTCGAAAGGATATGCAAAAAGGTGAAACCCTTCTTTATTGTTAATTAATTCGATCAGTAATTCATCATTTCTAGGTACATGCGATCGTTTTTCCTGCAGTAAAAATAGCGGATAAACGGAGTCAAGTTCCTCATCCTGATGGGTTTTGTCAAGTGCTTCATTGTATTTTCTACGTAAAACAGCACCCAGATTTGATGAGAGTGGCAATCTGCCCCCATTCCAGCTTGGAGAGATGGCATTTTTCTGTTTACTGTTTCTAACAATAACAGTCATGTCTTTCACCTGAACAAATTCCAATACCCGCCCGGCTAATCTGAAATTATCGCCAGCTTTCAGGCGGGTAACAAAATATTCTTCAACCATGCCGATATAACCACCAGAAAGAAATTTGACTTTTAACATGGCATCACTTACAATGGTACCGATATGTAATCGATGACGCATCGCTAATTGCCGGCTTTTAACTTTCCAAAGTCCATCTTCATCTTTCGTAACCTTTTTAAATTCATTATAAGCGCCTAAGCTATCGCCACCTGAAGTAATGAATTGCATTACCCATGACCATTCTTCCGGCAAAATCAGTTTGAAGGCATGGGTATTTTTGATTTCCTCAAAAATAATTTTATCATCAAAACCGTCTCCAATGGCAAGCGTAACCAGGTATTGAACCAAAGTATCAAATACCATAATAAATGGTTCACGGCTTTCTATATTATTATTTTTAGCGGCTTCTTTAATCGCTGCTGCTTCGACTAATTCCAAAGCATGCGTTGGCAGGAAATAAATTTTAGAAACTTCGTGAGGGGAGTGACCTGAGCGGCCGGCACGTTGCAAAAACCTGGCGACCCCTTTTGGTGATCCTACCTGTACAACTGTATCAACAGGTTTAAAATCTACTCCTAAATCTAACGAAGAAGTTGCGATTACGGCTTTTAATTGCCCGGTGTGTAAGGCATCTTCGATCCAGTTTCGGAGTTCAAAATCAATGGAGCCATGGTGGATGGCAATCCTGCCTGCAAGTTCTGGTTCGAGGTTTAGTAAATGTTGATACCACATCTCAGACTGCCCTCTGGTATTGATGAAGATTAAGGTTGTTTTGCTTTTTTCGATGATGGGTAATAACTTATAAGCTAATTTCAAACCCAGGTGGCCGGCCCATGGCAAGGTTTCAATATCATCAGGTATGATGGATTTGATAATGATTTTTTTTTCTAAATCTGCTTTTACAATAATCCGTTTAGCTTCCAGGTTTGGTTCTAAAACATCAAGTGCTTCTTCAATATTTCCGATGGTTGCAGAAATTCCCCAAACCCTTAAAAATTGGTTTTTCTCTAATTTTTGTAATCCTTTTATTCTCGATACAGCAAGTTCTACCAATACACCACGTTTACTACCTAGCAGTTCATGCCATTCATCGGCAACAATACATTTTAAGTTCTTGAATAGGGTAGAGGAACCTTTTTGTGCCAGGAGTAGATGCAGACTCTCTGGTGTAATTAATAAAATTTCGGGCATTGACTTCTTCTGCTGAACCTTTTCTGCCTGCGAGGTATCACCATTTCTTACGCCTACATGCCAGTCTAAATCCAGCTCGAGTAAAGTTTCTCTCATGGCTCTGGCTACATCTTTCGCCAACGATCTGAGCGGCGTAATCCAGATGAGTTGTAAACGATCTTTTGCTTTTTTGTTATTTATTTCGGATGCATTTAAAGCCTCAATAACCACTGCTAAAAACAAAGAAAACGTTTTACCAAAACCAGTTGGGGCATTTACCAAACCGCTGTAACCATTGAGATAGTATTGCCAGGCATCCTCCTGAAATTGAAAAGGCTTGCGCTTATTTAATTTCAGCCAGGATTTTATCTTTTTATAACCTTTGGTTTTGGTTTGATCCATGTTGATATGGGGAACTAATTTAAATCGTTTTTATGAGATTACTAAATCGCTAATGTTGTAGGGTGTTTCTTTCCTTTCATAATAAAGTTTTTAAAACGTAGATTCTAATAGCTGCCTCAAGTCTTCCAGTGTGTTAATTTCATCAGCCTTTTTATCTTTTCTCCAACGTAAAATGCGTGGAAAGCGAAGTGCTAATCCTGCTTTATGCCTTTTACTTTCGGCAATTCCTTCGAATGCAATTTCGAAAACTAATTCTGGTTTCACAGTACGTACCGGTCCAAATTTTTCAATGGCATTTTTAGTTACAAATGAATTTACTTCTTTAATTTCTTTATCCGTTAATCCCGAATAAGCTTTTGCAATGGTGACTAAATTTTCTCCATCCCGAACGGCAAAGGTATAATCTGTAAAGAAATTTGCTCTTCTGCCGCTCCCTTTCTGGGCATAAATCATTACCGCGTCTACGGTATAGGGGTTAATCTTCCACTTCCACCAATCGCCACGTTTTCTGCCGCTGTGATAATGCGAGCTCAGCTTTTTAAGCATAATCCCCTCGCTATTAATGGAGCGTGAGGTTTGCCTCAACTCTGCCAGTTCTTCCCAGCTTTTGCAGTTAATTACCGGAGAAAGTATTACAGCGCTTTCTTCTAAATTTCCAATTAACTGTTCTAAGACTGCTCTTCTTTCGCTTAAAGGGTGTTCACGAAAATCTTTAGCTTCAAACTCTAAAATATCATAAACAAAAAAGCCTATAGGAGCATCTTCCAATTGCTTTTTGTTAATTGTTTTACGATTTAAACGTTGCTGTAAAGTGCTGAAAGATAAAACCTGTTTATCTTGTACGGCGAGGATTTCTCCATCAATTACAACGCCGTCAGGTAAAACATCAATTAAAAAATATAACTCAGGAAACTGTTCTGTTACCAATTCTTCTCCACGACTCCAGATAAAAAGTTCACCATTTCTTTTCACAATCTGTCCGCGGATGCCGTCCCATTTCCATTCTGCTTGCCATTCTGAAATATCGCCTAACTTTTCGGGTTCCTGTTCCAGCGCATAAGCGAGGCAAAAGGGGTAAGGCCAGGAATTATCAGTATTCACGTGAACACCGTTGATCAGTTCATGAAAGGTAATTTCATATGGATTCCACTTACCCATAATGCTATGCATGATCTGAGCACTATCTAAACTGCTTTGTTTAGCCAAAGCATTCACAAGCATTTTATTGGAAACCCCTATTCTGAAATTTCCTGAAATGAGTTTATTAAAAATAAAGCGCTCCTGTGTTTCCAGGTGATTCCAGGCATTTAAGATGAATTCTTTTTTTGTTTCATCATCTTTCCCTTCTAAATCGTGCAGCTCTTCAATCCATTTATGTAATTGCAGATCTGATGTATTTTCGGCAGGCGGCAGGAGCAGGGCAATGGTTTCACTTAAATCGCCCACGTTAGCGTAACTTTCAGAAAATAACCATTCGGGTGTTTGTGTAATATCGATGGCCCAATATTTAAGTAATGCTGATTTAATCGGGCGTTTGGGTTTTTTACCCGTAAAAAGTGCAATTACCCAAATTTTATCTTTATCATCTGCATCGTTAAAATAATCTACCAATGCAGTGATTTTATCATTCGTTTTATTGCTCTGTTCGAGCTTTTGAATTAACCTGGCGAAACGTTTCATAATCTATTTATTATCGTTTTGTTCGGCTAAATCTACTTTATTCTCTTCATCGTCTTCCTGGCCAAATTTGGTCATCACTTCTTCTGATTCAATACCGCTGTCGTTTAAAAACCGACTAAATGCGGCAGTAAAGCCATGCGTTACATAAACCTTTTCTGCTCCCGTTGCTGTAATAGCATCCATTAATCCGGGCCAGTCTGCATGATCACTTAAAGCAAAGCCCGCGTCTGCACTTTGCCATCGTCGGTGTGCACGAACCTGCATCCATCCTGAGCAAATGCCAGTTACAGGATGTGATAAGTTTTTAATCCAACGGCTATCTCTCATCGCCGGAGGAACAATTACAATCCCTTTTTGTAACTCATCTTTGGTGGTTTCTGGCATAATGCGAATGGTGTCAGGCAAATTAACACCAGCATTAATAATCACCTCATTTAAGTTTGCAATGCTGTTGTGCACGTAAATGGGTACATTACCAGCAAGGTTTTTAATCAGTCGTTGTGCTTTCCCTAAGCTATAAGCAATTAATACACTTGTTTTTTGTGCGTCTATATTATCACTAACCCAGTTTTTGATACCATTGAAAACAGCATCTTGTTTTTGCCACTTATAAACAGGCAAACCAAAAGTGCTTTCAGAAACAAAAGAGTGGCATTTAACAGGCTCAAATACATCACTAATACCATCATCTTCCGTTTTATAATCACCGGAGATAACACATACTTCCCCTTTATATTCTAAACGAACCTGTGCAGAACCAATGATATGACCAGCAGGATAAAACGATATATCTACACCATTGCGAACAATACTTTCACCGTAGTTTAAAGTTTCTACGTTTAAATCTTCGCTAATGCGGCGTTTAATAATAGGTTTGGTGAGTGTATGGCATAGGTAATATTTGTTGCCAAACCTAACATGGTCGCTATGCCCATGTGTAGTTACGGCATAATCTACCGGCCACCAAGGGTCTACATAGAAGTCTCCTTGCTTACAATAAATGCCTCTTTTGGTAAATTCGATTAATGCCATGCATAGTAAACAACAAATCAGGCTTTAAGTTTTATAGTAATATCGGGTAATTAGCCGATAATCTTAAATATCGGGTAATTAGCCGATAATCCTAAATATCGGGTAATTAGCCGATAATTTTTGTATAATTAGAAATTTAAGGATATCTTAGTAAGATGATTTGCATTATAACAGGTGATATTGTAGGATCCAGAAAATTGAAGGACAGCTGGTTAGCTGATTTAAAAAGTGCCTTAAAGCTAGTCTCCAGGCAGAATAGCAAATGGGAGATATATAGGGGGGATAGCTTTCAGGTGGAGGTTGAACCCGAAAATGCGATTAAGACCGCTGCTTATTTAAAGGCATGTATCAGGATAAATAAGCCAGCTGATGTGAGAATGGGCATAGGTGTTGGAGCTATTAAGAGTAAGCGGAAAAAGCTTTCAGAATCTGATGGAGATGCTTTTGTGAACTCTGGTGCTGCATTTGATAGTTTAAAACAGGCAAAAGTTAATTTGGCGATCAAAACTGATTTTCCTGATTTTGATGAAGAAATTAATATAATGATCAGGCTTGCATTGATTGCAATGGATAGTTGGGGAATTGTAGCAGCAGAAATGGTAAAGCTTGCGTTAGAACACGAGAATTTATTGCAAAGTGAACTGGCTGCTATTTCGGGAAGAACACAATCGTCTGTAAGCGAGGCTTTAAAGCGTGCGCATTATTCAGAATTGATAGATATGGATAGGTTGTTTCGTAAAAAATTGAACCAAATATTAACCAAATAATGGATATTATTTTAATTAAACTTGTAATTGCCCATTTAATTGGAGATTTTTTTCTTCAACCAGGTTCCTGGGTAAAAGACAAAGAAACTAAGAAGCTAAAATCAGGCAAACTTTATTTACATGTACTGGTTCATGTGGCATTGATATTTCTAGTGTTTCTAGATTTTGGTATTTGGAAGGTAGCCTTAAGTATCGGTATAATTCATTTAGGGATTGATGCTTTAAAATCTGTATTTCAGACTAAAAAGAATGCCAGAATCTTATTTTTTGCTGATCAGGTTTTACACTTTGGCTCCATGATATGGATATGGCATATTTTTTATAATGGGTATTTAGATAGCAGTTATTTAAATGAAACTAAAACCTGGATTTTAATTTCAGGTGTGTTGTTTTTAACTATGCCTACGTCAATAATGATGAAAGTGATTATTGCGAAGTGGCTACCCGAAAGTAATGATGAAAGCCCTAAATCGTTGCAAAATGCAGGAAAATATATTGGAATTTTAGAACGTGTGTTAATTTTCGTTTTTATATTAACCAATCATTTTGAAGCTGTTGGGTTTTTGCTTGGAGCGAAATCTATTTTCCGTTTCGGAGATTTAAAAGAAGCGCACGACTTAAAACTAACAGAATACGTATTAATCGGAACCTTACTTAGCTTTGGCATTGCGATAGTTGTTTCATTGCTTACAGCTGGCATAACAGGAAATAAGCTTTAAGAAATTTGCATAGGCATTTAGCGATACAAACTTAAATAGCAGCACATGTTTTGCGTTCTAAACCCGATTGAAATGGAAATACTTTTTTAGTAAACCAGTAGTAGGGTTGAAAAAGATTGAAATGAAAAGCGGGGCTATCGAATCCGATTCCCCGCTGAAATTGCTTTACAGATATATATTATCTTGCTCCCGGAGGACAATTGTCTTTTAAGAACTTAGTATAAGTAAGCGACAGATGTTCACTAGTGCCTTCGCCTTCAGAAATGCTATGGGTGCGGTTTGGGTAACTCATCAATTGAAAAACCTTTTTGTTTTTAATTAATTCATTGATTAACATCTCCGCATTTTGGTAGTGAACATTATCATCTCCTGTACCATGAATGTATAATAAATTACCTTTTAAGTTTTTAGCATAGGTAACAGGAGAACCCTTAATATAAGCTTCTTTGCTTGGAAATGGCGTACCCATATAACGTTCCTGATAAATATTATCGTAAGTTAACTGGTTGCCTACTGCTGCAATGGATATCCCTGTTTTGTAAATTTCAGGGTATTGGAACATCAGGTTCAAAGTAGATGAACCACCACCGCTCCAGCCCCAAACGGCAACACGGTCTTTATCCATAAATGCATTGGTTGCCAATAGTTTTTTAGCCGCCATTGCCTGATCGCGAATATTTAGCACACCAATATTTTTATAAATACTTTTGCGCCATACTGCACCTTTTGGAACAGGTGCACCACGGTTATCCATTGAAATATAAATGTAGCCATCTTTCGCCATATCTCCGGCGTATAAACCATTTCTACCTGCACCATAAGTATCGGCAGCAGTTTGCGAAGCGGGTTCGCCATAAACATAGAATACAACCGGATATTTCTTATCAGGATTAAAGTTATCTGGTTTTTTCATCCAGCCATCTAATTCCACACCATCTTCTGTAGTTACTTTAAAAAATTCTACTTTATTTTTTGTAGTTTCTTGCTTAGATAATTGTGTGCTGATGCTTCCATCCATAGTGAATGGATTGCCGGTTGTAAAATTCATCCATTCCGTAATTGGTCTTACAACCGAACTGTTGTAAGTATGACGGGCAAATGCGGCATTCGGAGATATGTCATAATTGTGCGTTCCTGGTAAAATAGAAGGGGTTACTTGTTCTAATTTGCCTTTCCCATCCAACTTTGTTTTAAACAAATACTTCTGTGTTGCATTGGTTGGTGAAGCAGTAAAATAAACGTAATTGTTCTTCTCGTCTATTAATTTCACATCAATTACATCGTAATTTCCTTTCGTAACCAAAGTTTGTTTCTTACCATCGCGACTCATTCTATATAAGTGATTCCAGCCATCTTTATCCGATAGAATGGTAAACTCTTTATTGTCTGCTAACCATTCCCATTCATCTTGTGCATCTATCCAGGCTTTGGCTTTTTCGGTATAAATTGCTTTTGCTGTGCCAGAGTTAGCATCACAAATAAAAACTTTACTCTCGTTCTGCTCACGGCTTAATTGCTGTAAAATGATCTCATTGCTGTTTGGAACCCATTGCATCCGTGGAATGTAATGCTGAACATTATCTCCGGGAACATTTAGCCAGTTTGTTTTTGCTGATGCGATATCTACAACGCCTACTTTGCAAGCTGATGGATTTTCGCCAACTTTAGGATATTCTACAGGAATGGTATAAGGATAGATAGAATCGGTATTGTTGATCATCAAAAAGTTTTTAATTTTTGTAGCATCTATTTGCCAGTAAGCAATTGTTTTGCTGTCTGGACTCCATCTAAAACCATCGCGACAATTAAACTCTTCTTCGTAAACCCAATCAAAAGTTCCGTTAATCATTCGATCAGTTCCATCTGTTGTTAATGCTTTGGAACCAGTTCCATTAACATTTTCTACATATAAGTTATGTTTGCTTACATAAGCGACCTTTGTTCCATCGGGTGAAATTTTGGCAAACATTAAAGAGGAGGCAGGTCTGTCTTTTCCAATTTGAGTAATTTTATTGTTGGTTAAATCTGCTAACCAGTAGTCGCCACGGGTATCATAACGCCAAACCTTTTTACTATTGGTATAGATTAAGGCTTTTGTACCATCTGTAGAAAACTGAAAACTTCGTACGGCTATTGCGTTACTTTTTCCTGATGGAGTTAACAAGGTTTTTGAAACCACCGTTTTCTTATCATTTTTAGGAAGTGTTACTGAAATAATTTCTCCGCTTGAGATCTGATAATAAGAATTTCCATCTTTTGCCCAGTTTATACCTTGTGCTTTTGAGTCAAATACCGCAAAAACAACTATGGAAAGAAGTGATAATTTGAATAATAAGTTTTTAATCATATAAATTTTGGTCATAAAAAAAGCTTTTTAACTTTTCGGCTAATTTAGATAAAAAGCCGGCAGTTAAAAAGCCTTATATTAATTGAAAGTGGTTAATTATTCACCACCACCTTGCATTTTAGCCAGGTCCTCCATAGTAACTACTTCGTAACCACTTGGAACATCTTTAGAGATTGCCCCAACTTTACCTTCTGCAATAGATTTAAGGGTAGTAGTGGTTTCAATACCTCTTTGCACTAAAGTATATTTTACAGGGAAAGCTGCAAGACCTGGAAAGTAGTTTTGCGAACCAACGTTTGGTAAATCTACTTCTTTAGTAGCCCAAAGCTCATGAGCACCACCTTTATCATCTTTGAAAGTGTATTTTTCTGCGCTAAAACCACCAACAGTTTGTTTCTCGCCAGTACCTTTGAAATCTGAATATTTTGGTAAATCGCCCATTACTTTTGCAACATCTTCTTTAGATTGTTTAACCGCAAATTGTTTTTGAGCAACTGGTACATCAATTAAAAGTAAACCAGTTTTATCATTATTGTCAGAAACAATTCCAATCAATGCCGGCCCTTGTTCCATTTCTATTTTAGTAAGGCCGTTATTAAATTTAACCTTCAACTCTGCAGGTGGTTCCTGACCGCCCATTGCAGATTTTTGCTCGTCTGTTAATTTATATTCCAGACCGTAAGTAAGAGTGCCTTCAGTTATTTTTTTTTGGGCGTGAGCGATTACAGCTGTACCTACTAATATAAAGGCTACAACACTTGTTTTAATTGATTTGAACATGTTTTTATTTCAGTTTTAGTTATTTACCAGTTAATTTTTTCTTTGTTTAGAAATGCGGAAATACCCCTTTTAAAGTCGTCACTTTCACGAACGCGGGCATTAATCTGGACAGCAGTTTCTAAAGTTTTTTCTAAAAGTGGCTTCGTGGTTTGACTAATGAGTTGTTTTGTAATCATTAGCGAGTTCCCCGAACTCTCTTTACACAAACTTAAAGCAAATTCTTTAACCTTTTGATTAATTTCGGATGAATTTGTTACAAAATTTATCAGGTTATATTTTAGCGCCTGTTCTGCAGGGAAGATTTTTCCTGTCAGTAAAATTTCTCTGGCAATTGTTTCATTAACCTTTTGCATTAAAAAGCAAGAAACAATCGCAGGTACAAAGCCGATTTTAACTTCAGGATAACCAAAGCTACTTTCTGGCGTTGCGAAGATAATGTCGCAAATAGTTGCCAGGCCACAGCCACCAGCAATGGCATGTCCTTCTACCTGAGCAATGACAATTTTAGGTAAGTAGTAAATGGTGGTAAAAAGTTTCTTCAGGCGATTGGAGTCTGCAACGTTTTCTTCAAAATTATTTTTCTGAAGTTGTTGTAAATATTCTAAATCTGCTCCTGCGCTAAACGTACCACTATTGGCATTTAATACGATCACTTTTACCAATTCATCTTCTTCTGCCTGAAGAAAAGCTTCTGTTAGTGCTCCGATTAAAGCTGGATTTAATGCGTTACGTTTCTCAGGCCTGTTTATGGTTATTGTAGCGATTCTTTCATTTACGCTGTATAAAACCAGGTTTTCCATCAGTTTATAGTTGTTCTTTAAAGGTGATGAAGCTATCATCAGCATATTTATCCCTGTTTTGGGCGGTTTGCTTATGATGGTTCCATATCATTCGGTTAATAGAACCAAATATGCAGGATTTTTCTTTAAAACCTGAATAGGAATTTTATTATTTTTCGCGATTTTCCTAAACCATTCGATTTTGTAATCTTTGTTGGTAGCATCAATAATGATGTTTTGATATTCAAGTTCCTTCGGGAGTTTTTCAATTTTGAATTTTGGATTCCCGGTAAACCAGATGGCATTAAACTTCCCTCTGGACGCTAATTTTTTATCATTCCATAATTTATCAATGATCAGGATTTTATATTGATCAAAGATGATCTGCCCGTCTTTCAAAATGAAATGAGACGTCGTTAATGTATTGTTTGTAAGACTGATGATCCTGGTACGATCAACTTGTGCCTGATCTAAAGCAGGCTTAACAAAGAATTGGAAAGTTTTATCTTCCGGTTTTAGATCTGTGAGTAATATAGTTTGATTACCCCGAATAAAGGCCGCAGCATAATTCTTCCGAAGGCTAAAAAAAATGATTTTCTTCTGCCTGGCAGATAACCAGCTGTCATAAACAATCATAGCCTGATAAATAATGAAAATGGAAATTGATAAAAATAGCAAGCGTTTATTGTACTTAACTAAGGCAAAGACAAAAAACACAAGAGAAATACCAAGGAGAATTAGTTCCTGTGAGTTGATCCATATTGATGAAAAAGTAGCATAAGGCAAATCAGCTATCCATTTAAGCCCTTGATTTGTAGAAACGATTATCCATTCAAAAATTGATGAAAGTTGATCTAACGGGGGAATAAGTACAGCAATTCCTAAAATCAAGATTAGGACTAAAGGAATGGAAATAAACAAATTCCCTAAAAGGAAATAAACAGGGAATTGGTGAAAATAATAAATGCAGAGGGGAAAAGTCGCAATTTGCGCAGCAATGGAAAGCGCTATCAATTCCCATACTTTATTTATCCATTTATTTTCAATATACACCCAGCCATAAATTTTTGGTTGAAGATAGATAAGTCCCAAAACAGAAAAATAAGAAAGCTGAAAACCCACGTCCCATAGCAAGTAAGGATTGTAAACTAATTGACAAAAGGCCGCACAGGCCAAAGTATTATAGCCGTTTTTGTTTTTTGCAAAAGTTTTGGCGGTAATAAAAACGGTGATCATGATTGCCGAGCGAACAACGGAAGGGGACAGCCCTGTAATTAGTGCATACGACCAGATTAAAATGCAGATCAAGGCAAATTTTAATACCTTGAATGATCTTTTTTTATCAAGAAACTTTAATATAAAATCAAGAATAAAGAAAATGATGGCCACATGGCTTCCGGAAACTGAAAGCGCATGGATTGTTCCGGTTTTGGAATACGAGGCCAATGTTTCCTTGGATAAATCAGCACGGTAGCCCAAAATAAGCGTAGAGGCTACTGCGAAGGCCTCATTATCTTGAATAAGCTTTCTGTATTTATCCACTTGTGCCGCCCTTAAATTTAAGGCGAATTTTATAACAGGATTTCCAAGATTTCGATTCGTTTTTACCAATTGTTTTTGATTGATAAACGCCTGCTCATAAATATTTTGCAAGCCCAGCCAATGTTTGAAATCAAACTCTCCGGGATTATAAGGCGGCTCAACAGGTAAAATCCTGGCAATAACTACGAGTTCATCTCCATATTTAAGTTTTAAAGGATAAACGCTATCGAGCTTTATCGCGACAAGGATTTGACCACTTAGTTTGGTTTGTGTGCTCTTGCTGTAACCAGAGAGAACCTTCGCTTTAAATCTCAGGATACCATTTGCTTTGCTGGGATCATCATTTATACAAATCTTTAAGTAATCAACATGCTTTTTTGTAAAATAATCCGTTTTAAATTTTTCGTTATTTGTAAGGCAGATAATGCCGCCTAGCAAGAAACACAGCAGGTAAATTACCATACCAGTTAGTCCTTTGAATTTGTAGGCATTTAGTTTTCTGTAATAAATATTGATAAATAATATCGTCAGAAATAGAACGATAGCTATTGAAATAATAGTGGAGATGATATCATTTTCACTCAGAAAATAAAAAATTCCGATTCCCGCAATGAACGGGACTAAAATTCTTACGAAAACATATTCTTCCTTAAACATAATTTAGAATTGATACCGTAATTGAAGCTTGATCTCCGATTTTTTATTTCCTTCAATCTCATCCAGGTAGGTGCCAACAGTTTCTACATTGCGATAATAAAACAGGGCATACCTTGCCCAGAGATTTAGCTTCTTTGCCAGGTTATATTTCAGATTCAGGTAGGTTCTGAATCCTTTGCCACTGTACATCCCAAAGGCGAAACTGTATAGTACGTCATCTTCATAAGCATAGATCCGACTGTTGTAACTCGGAGTATTAAAGTAGGCAACTCTGATGTTCCCGGTAATTTTTGAGAAAAGGGGTGAGTAATCTACATCCTGATAAACCAGATAACCAAATTCTGCCTTTGCTTCTCCTTTTTTATATTGAGAGATTTCCACTCGGTTTTGAAACCGCCACCTTTGATTTGCCTGCCAGTTAGATTCAATTCTATAACCTTCTCTTTTTACGTTATCTAAAAAATTAATAGGTACGTCAAGATCTGTGTTTTGTTGTTTGTTTTCTGTTTTGAAACGAAGCAATATTTTGAATATTTTATTCGGTGTATAGATCGCCTGGCTTAAAATTTCATAGCCCGCAGATGGCGCATCTACTCTGAATTTAAGCCACGGGAAACGAAAATAATCGCCATAAAAAGAGAAGGCCCAACGCTTATTTGGAATGATGTTTAACCCTGCATAAAGCCCTTTTTCGTTTATAGCCTCACTTGATTCGGATACACCCTGATTGAAAAAGTTATGGTAGTTTTTGGCATAATTCCGATAGGTAACGGCGGCAGAAACTGTAGGAGATAAGCTGATTAATAACCCGCTTAAATAAGCCGAACCGCTAGCGAGGCTTTTCCCTCCCTCGCCATAAAAATAAATATTTCTAAAGGTGTAGTTATAGTAAAGGTCCAGGTTGGTTAACGAATTACCAGTAAAGCTAAATCGGTCGTACAAGGCAGATTGCGTGATAAACCTGTTCCCATATTTGCTGTGGTAAGCAATTCCTCCAACCGCAAACTCATTTTTAGCGTATTGTAATACGCCTCCATATACCTGTTGGCTCAAGCTATTCTTGTTTTTGATTTCAGCCGGTGTTCGATGTAAGCCTGTTTGATTTATCGTAGACTGCACTAAGTTTCCTTCAATATCTAAACTCTGGCTGGCATCCAGATTTCTAAAAGAGACAAAAGGCGTAAAGTCAAAACCGTTATACAGATTAATCGTCGCAGACGCTCCCCTGAAGAAAGAATATTCGTTGGTAGAGTTATAAGGTCGCAAACCCAAATCCTTTTTGGCTACGCTGGTAACATCCGGTCCTTTACCAAAAGAAAATCCCGACCATAACGTTAACCCCTGGCCAAATTGCATCGTATAATCTCCAACCACCAGCTTTTTGATTTTACCCAATTTAGAGATGGCAATGTTTCCGGAATAGAAGTCGAAAGGTTTACCGATAAACTTTTCACCAGCATCCTTATCCAAAGTAATTGCTGCTGAAACGATGGAACCATAAAGATAACGATATCTGGTTTGAAAGCGCTCAGGAGAACCTAAATACCTATTTCCTGGCAAGTCTGTAAACCCTTTTTGCTTCTGCAAAGTCTGGGCGAAGCGTAACATCAGGTCGTTTTCTCCTAAATTAAGCATGTTCCTCCATGTTAATTTCTCATACTCAGTATTTCCATTCAATGTTACAAAAGGTAAAAGACTTTGAACGGTTTTCATATCGAAGCCATCAATTGACTGGAGTTCTAAAACGTCTGCAATATTTCCACTTTCTTTAATTCTGGTAAAGAAATTACTAATTTGTAATGGAGAAAGAAATATGAAAGTCTTCAATTCTTCCGGAGTTGTTTTATTAAGATTAACAGGATGTTTTTTGTACCGGACAAGGATGTCAATCAATTCCGTAATATCATAATCGTCTGGCAGATTTTCAGCAACGCTTTCCAAAATGTCTTTAATTTCGAGTTGCTGTTCGGGTGTTTGTGCATTTGCGATGAATCCTATCATCACAAAAAACGTAGTGAAGAATTTAAAACGCATATCCTATGGCAATTTGAGGGGCATATCCTAAATTCGTATCATACGTTGTCGCCATATCCATTGCGAACTTTTTATAATTCAGTCCGAAGCCGAGATGTTGCTTAAAGGGCTTGGTGCTTAAGCCACCCCTGAGACTTAGTAAATCATAAAGCTTATATTCCAGGCCCAATCTGAAATCTATCGACTGGTCTGAAACCTTCGAAACGGTTGTGGCAATTAACACTTGGTTTGTTGCCAGATAACTGGCCCCAAAATTAAACGATGTGGGGATTTTCGCAGCAATTAAATCGCTGTTAAACTTCTGCGCGGATGGATTATTAGTAAATGCACCAATACTAAAGTTATTGCTTAACCTATAGAAAATACCAAAATCTATCGAGAAGCCGGTTGAAGAACCATAACTGGAAATTTTCAGCTCGTGATAATTTCCGTTAAGTGCCAGCGAAAACTTTTCTCCAAATCTTTTTGAATAGGCAAAACCAACTTTACTTTCATCGTAGGCGGAAAAACCATAACGCTGGAAACTTGTACCAAGGTAATTCTTCCCGAAAGGAATAACGGCAACTATACCTTGCGAACTTATGTCTTCACTTAAAAGGTGTCTGATATAATTTAAGGAGATTGCTGGTTGATCAAGAAAGGCGATTCCTGCGGGGTTGGCTTGCAAAGACCATATATCAACAACTGCTGTACCATTATCGGCCATTGAAGAGAGCCGCGGACCGAGGTTATTTTGTGCGTAAACACATGAAGTTAATAGCAATATCGATAAACAATACAATATTTTCATAATCAGGTATAAGACCGGGATGTATAAAAATAGGGTGATTTGCTTTCGTGCTAAATGTAGTAAATTATTTACAACTTATACGTTTAAATCATTGTCTTTTTGTAGTTGCTATTGATGCTAATTCATTTTTGCTGTGAAAACTTCCTGTTGATTAGAAACCATGCTCGCTGCCAGTGTTTCATTCAAAAATTGTGAATTGTAATTTTGATTAGAGCCGTTAATAAACAAAACAGTTCTACCAGCGATTATTTTGATAATTTCATCTGAAAGTTGCGAAGCAACAGCAGGACAACCTTGACTGCGCCCCAGTCTTCCGAGTTGATCAATTGTTCCCTGGCTAACATAATTAGCGCCATGCATTACAATAGCTCTTTCTCTTGCTTTATCATTGAAGCCAAGGTCCATACCATCTAATTTCAATGACCGGCCATGTTTGCCAGCGTAAATTTCTCCGGTGATATAGAAACCCAAACTGCTTTGATTTGAATTTGGCGTGTTAGAAAAGTAGGCTGGCTTATCTCCGCCACTATTTTGCCCGTGAGCCACCCAGGTATTCACCAATAGTTTATTGTTTGCCAGATCAATAATATAAAGACGTTTCTTACAGCTTTCCTGATCGAAATCAGCAATTGTCAGGATAGATTTTTCCTGAACTAAGCCGGAATATTTTAAATTGTAAAAGCCAGTTAATGCTTTCTCAAATACAGTTTCACTTAAGCCTGTGGAATCAAGTTGAGCCGCATGATAAATATCAGATATATAATGGCTATAAATGCTGTCTCTGGCAATTTTAAGGCTTGAATTTTGTTTTGAATGTGAATGCTCTACAGCCTTCCAACTCGTACCGACAATGCTCATACCCATCAAAAAAATCGTAGCAACGCCCAGGATGTTTCTTCTCATCAAGTAATATTTGGTAAATTCTAAAAACTAATACGAAAGATAAAAAGATTTGTTGTCTATAGAGAATAAGTAAATGTTTAATTACAAAGTGTTTTACTTTTCAGTGACTTAAGCTTTTTGATTTCCAGGAATTGCCTTGAAAAAGATTGTCGCGCTATAATCTGTAACAAAGCAGGCAGATAACTGTTAATCATTAAATAACAGCCAGATGAAAATTTTATTGACAGGAGCAAACGGATACATCGGTACCAGACTACTACCCTTACTTTTAGAAGAAAATCATGAAGTGGTTTGTATGGTGCGAGATAAACGAAGATTTATTTCACATTCTGATGCTGCTGCCGAGGTTACGGTAATTTCCGGCGACCTGTTAAACCTGGATTCATTATCAGAAATTCCAGAAGACATTGATGCTGCGTATTACCTGGTTCACTCCATGTCTTCCAGCGACCAGGGATTTTCAGACCTGGAACGAAAGTCTTCTGAAAATTTTTCTGCTGTGATTCAAAAGACGCGTTGTAAACAAATTATCTACCTAACTGGAATTGCCAATGATGAGCGTTTATCTAAACACCTGGGTTCCAGGTTAGCAGTAGAAGATGAATTGAAATCATCGAACATTGCCTGTACCATTTTGAGGGCCGCAATTATTATAGGTTCCGGAAGTGCCTCCTTTGAAATTATAAGAGATTTAACAGAAAAAATACCAGTAATGGTGGCCCCGAAATGGGTGAAAACACTTTGTCAGCCTATTGGAATCAGAGACGTTCTGGCTTATCTAATCGGCGTTTTGGAAAATGCCAGGGCATATAATGAAACTTTTGATATTGGTGGGCCGGATGTTTTATCCTATCGGAACATGCTATTGGGTTATGCTAAAGAGAGAGCCCTGAAACGTTGGATTATCACTGTTCCGGTATTAACGCCAAGGCTATCATCTCTCTGGCTTAACATGATTACACCGGTTCCTTATTCTTTAGCAAGAAGTCTGGTTGATAGTATGAAAAATGAAGTAGTTTGCAAGGATAACCGCATCCAGCAGGTAGTCCCCAGAAAGTGTTTAACTTATGCCGAAGCTTTGCACCTGGCGTTCGAAAAAATTGATCAGAATTCTATCGTTTCAAGCTGGAAAGATGCGCTAAACAGGGGATACCTGCAAACGGACTTTATGGATCAGATTAAAGTTCCTCAGAACGGCACTTTAGAATATAAGGTGAAAATGCAGTTTGAGCGTAAAGCGGAAGAAGTTTTCGAAAATATCTGGAGTATCGGTGGAAACAGGGGGTGGTATTATATGGACTGGCTCTGGCATTTCAGGGGCTTTCTGGATAAAATGTTCGGTGGGGTAGGGACGAGGCGTGGAAGAACCAGTAATACCGATTTACAGGCTGGAGATGTTCTCGATTTCTGGCGCGTTTTATTGGCCGATAAAAAGAATAAGCGATTGTTGCTATATGCGGAAATGAAGGTGCCCGGAGAGGCCTGGCTGGAATTAAAATTATTCGATTTCCATGGGAAGGCCTATTTATCTCAAATTGCTACATTTAGGCCCCGGGGACTATGGGGAAGAATGTATTGGTACGCCATGTGGCCATTTCATTTGGTGCTCTTTAAAGGTATGGCTAAACAGATTACAAAATATCGACCCGATAAT
The DNA here is from genome assembly GCF_009674725.1 of Pedobacter petrophilus. GTDB lineage: Bacteria > Bacteroidota > Bacteroidia > Sphingobacteriales > Sphingobacteriaceae > Pedobacter > Pedobacter petrophilus. The sequence goes on from NZ_WKKH01000008.1 coordinate 95,318, forward strand.
TAATGAATTTAACTATTTTTGCTTTTCTAAACCTGCAACATGCCGAATCAAGAACACGATTATTCTTTCTGGACAAAATATAAACGCTTTGCATCAACCGAGATTCTGATGTACCTGATTATGATTATCGGAATTGGAATCGGAATTATTATTTTAAGTTAAGTACTAATTTAAGGTGATCAGCAATGTTAACGTCATTGATGAACTTTGAAAATTCAGCATATTTTTCCGGGGGGAACGTACCATCGTTCAAAACCAGTTTGCGGTAATAGGTTAGCTTTCTGCCTTGCTTACTTACACTTCTTTTGTATTCTCCGAATGGGTTTTTAAGGTTTTTATCTTCAATTAATATCAATTCAGTTTTTACGTTTTCGGGTAATTCATACTCAATCGTGTCTTCATCAGTAAATCCACGATTAATATAAACTGGCAACATCCGGCTGTTTAATTCCTGAATAGTGGGTTGAATGTTAAATGCATTCAGCTGCAAATACATTTTCGTGCCATTTATGGGTGCATAATTTCTTATACTGAGTTTAAGATCTTCCGTAAGCTGTGGACTGATTTCCTTTTTTTGAGAAAAGCCAACGTCTGTAAAATCTATATTATCAACGTTATAAGCCGTTTTCAGCAATTTGCGCTGTTCTGCCAGCGGGTGATCAATAATTATTTCCCGGTTATCATATTGCGCACCTGAAAATAGAGTATTTATCTTTCCCGTAATGTCGCCATCCTGACTGATATTTAATTCCGCCTTGCGAATTTGCAGGTTATTTTGCGCGCTTAATTTTGGGGTTTTAAGCAGTTTTCCGCCTGTAGGTGTACAGGCGAACACAATTCTGTCATCAGTAAAATCGCTTAGAAAACCAAAAGGAATTTTTTGATTGGTACATTCCAGCCAGGTCGTATCCCCTTTAAGTGGCAGGCATAAAATGATGTGATTACCTTGCGCCATGCTGGCAAAAGCCGGATCAATGTTTTTTTTAAGGGAACCCGCCTCTACTACGCAATAATATGATTCAATATCCGCTGCTTTAAGCAGGCTTTGCATATAGTTTACCAATGCTTTACAATCACCATAACCTAAGCGGTCAATTTCACTTGCAGCAACGGGCTGAAAACCGCCAATACCGATCTGTACGCTGATATATCTCGTTTTTTCCTGTAAATATTTATAAATTTTTCTCGCCTTTTCTTTCTCATTGCTATCATCTTTAACCAAAATTTTTATTGCCTGTAGCGTGGGTATCGGTAATGCCGTGCGCTCTTTTAACAAGTCGTCATATACCCATTTTCCTAAATCCTGCCAGTTGGAATAACTTCCCGTTCGGCCATAGTAATAGAATTGTTTTGGAGCAATTTGCACTTTGGTTAGATAATGTTCCGGATCTGGACTATATGGTTCTGACCTGGTGGCTGCAAGATTACTGATTAGCCATACTTGTTTTTTCTGTTTTTCATCAATAGTTTCTACAGGTTCGCCTTTATAATTCTGCATTTGAATCCGAACCTGGTCCGCGGGCTTACTAATAAAAGTATAACTGCTTTTTTCAACGGAAATGTTGTTCTCCAACGCAGGCACCCAGTCTCTGATAATCAGATTTTGTTTATTTCTAGTTTCTATTTCATAAGAAACGGTATAGGGGTATTGGTTAACCGATGGCCTAAAATATTTTAGCCTGCTATCTATAAATAATGAAAATCCATCGGCAGCACTTACATCAGAAAAATTATTTAGATTAAATTTACTGGTTAATATTCCTGCAGCATTGTAAATTTCACCTTTAATACTCTTAATCGATGTATTTTTGTCATAGCCGATAACCATTCGGGCATCATCATCTCCATTTTCGTTGAAAACGGTAATCACCTTTTTTTGTAAACGGATCACATTATCTGGTGCCCTCATATCAACCGTAATCTCCTCGTTCCTGATACAGGCATTTGCCCGGCTGCGCAATTGAGGTAAAATCAGGTCTGCATCGTAGTTTACTTGTGCGAATGTAAAAGTTGAAAGCAATAAAAGGGTGAGAAGCGATATAACGGAAATAACAGATTTCATTTAGTTTACTTTTTTAAGCAAAAATTCACTTTTTTGATTTTGAATAATTTTGCTGTAAAACTCTTTCAAATAGAGATACAATTCTGGCTCATAAATCGCATTGTTAAACTGCAAAGCCTGATTCAGTGATAAAGTATTATTTTCAAAAGTCGTATTCAGTAAGTATTTTCCGCCTGAATTAGGGAGGCCTATTGCCATATTTTTAGGTTTCTCCAGTAGTTCATACTTTTCTGGCAGGACAATATTAATCGAGATTCGCTCATCAGTTGCTGCACCTAAATCAACAGGATAGGTTCTTTCATCCAGATTAAATGGATTTTTCGTTATGGCATTAATGAAAAACGGACTCAAATAGAACTGCTTATTATTAGAACCATCATTCACTGTAAATTCAACCTCGAACACTTCCGTCAGCACATTCTCAATACTGTCAATGTTACTGATTGACTGATGTAAAATTTTTATCCTTGGCAAACGTTCATCTATTTTTTCGACATATTCTTCTACCGATCCATATTTTTTAATTTCTCTTCTCCTGTTAAAAGCTGAATAACCCTGACTATGCGTAGTAAGTGTTCCGGTTAGTTTCCCATCATCATTCAATTTTCCAAACAATATGTAGCTTGTAACTGCCTTTTGGCTGGCTTTCAGGTCAATCCAGTAAGATGCTTTTTTCAAATTAATTACCCTTCCTTGGTCATTTATACACCTTAAAGGCAGCAAGCCGAAAGGAAGTAGCGGCTCAGAAGCATCTAACAGGTAGCTTTGATCACCTATATTTACTTTAGCAACTATATAGTTAAAATCCGAAATAATAGGATAGAGCTTATTAAGTGTTCCGTTTTCTCTTGTTGATAAAATTACGGCTTCGGCATCAAGGTTTGCCGCTGATAGCGCTGCAATCAGGTTAAAGTTAATGTCCGCAATATTCCCAGACCTGATTTCCAACGCTTTTTTAACGCTTTCTTCTGAGAAAATACCATAGTAATTATTCCACTTAATCTGTTTTTTAATGTAGGCAAAAACCGCTTTCGCCTTTTGCAGATCATCTGTTGCATCTTTTGTTATCCCTGCAATGAGATCTTTATAGAGGTCTTTTCGCTTCATTTGTGCACCAAAAGATTTATCCAAGGTAAGCTCATAATCTACATCTTTCCAGGTTTTGGTATAAGAGGTTTTGCCTCCGTTAGGGCTGGTATAATCAGATAATTCGAAATAAATGGCTGATTTGAAATTACTTGCTGCTGTCATGTTCTCTTCTTCGACAAATGCCGGAACATTCTTCATCAGATAACTGATTTTCGAGCAATCTATCTTCACACCATTTATTCGTAAACATTCTTTTGAAATTTCAGATTTCTGATCAGTAAGTTTTAAATAGCCCCTTAAAGATACATTGTAGTTGTAAATGCCAGGAATATACACGAGGTATTCGCTCGATACTTTTGGCAGATCAGACTGAAATTGCCAGGTTTTAAAATTGAAAAGTCTGGGAGATCTTAATTTATAGGAATATTCGATTATGGAGCCTTCTTTCAAGTTTGGAAGGGTGAATTTAGTTAAGCGGGTGTATTTCGATTTATTTTCGATGAACACAGCTTTTTTATCCATAATCGTTTCAGCAAAATTGTCGTTAATGTAATTAAAGGTAGAAGCTTTCAAATCTATTATGTTTTCCTGGCGGCTATCATCCTTATAAGTGGGTATTACAACATTAGCGGCATTAAAACCATTTTTGTTGTAGATTTTAATTTTTGTATGGTACTCGAAAACTAGTTCAAGCTGACCCGTTGCATCATCAATTTGAATAGATGCAGTTCCAAATTCTTTAAGTACAACGGCATTAGCGTTGCTATCTATTTTATTTTTATCGAATTCCAGGTCATCATAAGTCGCCTGTCCAAAAGGAAAATTTTGAGCGAAAGAAGATAGCGTCAGAAAGCAAAGAGCAAGCGGTAATAATAAGATTTTCATTTAAAGCGTAATTTCCTGCAATTTAATGCTCGTTAAGATAAGTATGAAATATTTTGAATTAAATAAATGCGATGTACAAACAAATCAATCCTTTTTAGCACTTTTGAATAAATATATATTAATGGATGTAGCTCAAACAGCTTCGTCTAAATCTGATATTAAAAACCGATGAAATTAAATTTAAAGCGCCCTTTAGCATTTTTCGATCTTGAGGCAACTGGTATAAACGTAGGTGCAGATAGAATAGTAGAAATTGCAATTCTTAAGGCAATGCCCGATGGAACCGAAATTGTTAAAACCTGGCGTGTAAATCCTGAAATGCCCATTCCATTGCAGACCTCTTTAATTCACGGCATTTATGATGAGGATATTGCAAACGAGCCCACCTTTAAAGTTTTAGCGAAAGAAATTGCTGAATTTATTGGCGAGAGCGATTTGGCGGGTTACAACTCAAATAAATTCGATATTCCCATGCTTTTAGAAGAGTTTTTAAGAGCAAATATTGATTTCGATATGAGCCAGAGAAAATTTGTCGATGTACAAAATATCTTCCACCAGATGGAGCAACGTACGTTAAAAGCGGCATACAAATTTTATTGTCAGGAAGATTTGGTAAATGCACATGCTGCCGAAGCAGATGTTATTGCAACCTATAAAGTGCTTTTAGGTCAGTTGGAAATGTATAAAGAAACTGAATTTGAAAGCAAACAAGGTGTAAAAAGCGTTCCTGTTGTAAATGATATAGATGCGCTACATGTATTTACAAATATTAACAAACCGGTTGATTTTGCTGGTCGTATGGTTTATAACGATCAGGATGAAGTTTGCTTTAATTTCGGGAAGCATAAGGGCAAAACAGCTCAGCAGGTTTTTGCAGTGGAGCCAAGTTATTATGCCTGGATGAAAAATGGCGATTTCCCACTTTACACCAAGAAAAAACTAGATGAAGAGTGGGCAAAATTTAATGCTAAAAAGAACGAAAACAGGGCACCGAAGCCGCAAAATAATGCTCCACAAGATCGCCCAGCATTTAAGAAACCACAACCAAAACCGGAGAAACCTGCACAGCCGATCAATACCGACATGCTTGAGCAGTTAAAGATGAAATTTGGTAAATAAATAAAATTCTAATCAGAAAGGCACAGGGCGATATTACTATTCCTTGTGCCTTTTTTAGTTAATAACAAGATGAAAATAGTAAAACTTATTGCCTGGTGTATGCTCATTGGCAGTTCAATTCAGGCACAAACTCAGTTACCTATATTACCCGTTTTTCAGCATACTTATCAGAAAGCTACAAGAAATGTAAATGGAAAGCCGGGCAAAAATTATTGGCAAAATAGCGCTAAGTATAACTTGAAGATAGATTTTAATCCCGCAAGCCGGCTATTAAAAGGTAAAGTTGCGGTGGTTTATACAAATAATAGTCCTGATACATTAAATGAAGTCTGGTTTAAGTTATATCCAAATCTTTATCAAAAAGGTACGCCGAGGAAATCGAAAATAGCAGAGTCAGATTTAAGCGAAGGTGTAGCGATTGAAAAGCTGAGTGCAGCAGGAAATGCAATAAGTAATTACCAGATCGATGGTACGAACATGACTGTTAAGGTTCCTGCGGTGTTGCCTGGTAAAACTATAAAATTCGACATTGATTACCATTATACGCTCAACAAAGGCTCACACCTGCGCACAGGGCAAGTAGATGAAGGTTCACATTTCGTAGCCTATTTCTTTCCAAGAATTGCTGTTTATGATGATGTAGATGGCTGGAACAAGTTTCCTTATACCGGTGCAGAAGAATTTTATAACGATTTTGATCAGTTTAATGCTGAAGTAACTGTGCCTGGTGGATATGGAGTTTGGGCAACCGGAGATCTTCAGAATGCAAGTGATGTTTTCCAGGATCAGATCGTATCCAGGATAGCATCGGCAGAAAAAAATGATGCAGTAATTGATGTGATTACCACGCAGGATTTGGCTGATAAAAAGGTGACGAAAAATAATGCCTTCAACACCTTCAAATTTGAAGCGACTAATGTTACCGACTTTGTTTTTGCTTTAAGCGATCATTATTTATGGAAGTCTGCCAGTTTAGTTGTTGATCCAAAAACAAAAAGAAGAACAAGGGTAGATGCAGTCTTCAATCCGAAACATAAAGATTATTATGAAGTGATTGATTTTGCCCGTAAAACGGTATCCTCGATGAGCTTTGTCTTTCCAAAATGGCCATTCCCATATAGTCATGAAACCATTTTTGATGGACTGGATCAAATGGAATATCCAATGATGGTGAATGATAATCCGGTAGACAGCCGTGAAGACGCAATAACCCTTACTGATCATGAAATTTTCCACACCATGTTCCCGTTCTACATGGGTATAAATGAAACAAAATATGGTTGGATGGATGAAGGCTGGGCCACGATAGGTGAGTGGCTTATTTCACCCATGATCGATTCTACGATGGTTGACGAATATGGAATTCAGCCAACAGCTTCCTCTTCAGGAAGTAAAGATGATTCGCCGATAATGACCTTGACACCTGATTTGAAAGGTTCGGGATCATTTACAAATTCCTACCCAAAACCGGGTTTAGCGTATCTTTTTGTTAAAGACTATTTGGGTGATGAGTTATTTACTAAAGCCCTTCATACCTACATTAAGAATTGGAATGGAAAACACCCCATGCCACACGATTTCTTTAATAGCATAAATGAGGGAAGCGGAAAAAATTTAAACTGGTTTTGGAAACCATGGTTTTTCGAAGGTGGAATCCTCGATTTAGGGATTAAAGCTGTAGATAAAACGAATAGCGGATACACCGTAACGGTTGAAAATAAAGGGATAAAACCTCTTCCAATAGACCTGACTTTAACCTATAGTGATGGCTCGACTGAAAAAAATCACAGCACGATCGGCGTGTGGGAAAAAGGAAATAAATTGGTTACTATCAAAATCAAAACAACCAAAAAGCTTAAAAAGGCAGTAATGGGAAGCAGCCATGTTCCGGATAAATCTAAGGGTGATAATACTTTTAATGTGAACTAGCAGCTACCTGATAGTTAAGGCCTTCCTTTTATGGTGAGGCCTTTTCACATAAACTATTCGGGCTTTAGAAAATCTATGTTTCTTTTTAGTCCATTATATTTTGTTCGCTTTACAGCAGACCCTTTAAATACCTTTTTAAAAACCTCATCGGTGATTTCGGTCAGGTCTTTTGCTGTTAAATCCAATAAGCCATTCTCAGGCTTAAAGGCGTCTTCATTATGGGCTTTAGAAAACCTGTTCCAGGGGCAAACATCCTGGCAAATGTCGCACCCAAACATCCAGTTGTTCATTTTATCTTTGAATTCTGAAGGAATTTCGTTCTTCAGCTCAATGGTTAAGTAGGAAATGCACTTCGTTCCATCTACCACCTGAGGAGCAATAATGGCATCTGTAGGACAAGCATCTAAACAACGCGTGCAAGTGCCACAGTGATCAGTTTGAAACGGATGATCGTAATCCAGCTCTAAATCGATTATGAGTTCAGCAAGAAAGAAAAAAGAGCCTTCCGTTTTGCTAATCAAATTAGCGTTTTTACCGATCCAGCCGATGCCGGATTTTTTTGCCCAGGCGCGATCCAAAACAGGAGCGGAGTCTACAAAAGCCCTGCCGGAAACTTCGCCTATATTTTCTTCTATAAAATAAGTTAATGCTTTTAGTTTGTCCTTTATTACGGTATGATAATCTTGTCCGTAGGCATATTTTGAAATTTTTGGGGCATTAGGGTCTAGTTGCTTCTCGTCAGTATAATAATTTAAAGATAAAGAGATTACTGATTTAGCGCCATCCACCAGAAGCCTCGGATCAAGGCGTTTATCAAAGTAATTTTCCATATACTTCATCTCGCCATGATGATTTTGATGCAACCATTTCTCCAGTCTAGGTGCTTCATTTTCCAGAAACTCTGCTTTAGAAATACCAACATCCAGAAAGCCAAGGCGTTTGGCTTCATCCTTTATTAATTGACTATATTTTGCAGCATTATTGTACACAGATATGCAAAGATAAGGCTTAGGATTTAAAACATTTTCATTAATCCCGTGTTTTCATTACAGAACTAAATTAATTAATTGTGTTGCTTACAGAATCAGTAATTGATGGTGTGAGGACTTCACTCAACTAAGACATATGGAAGATATAGATCCAAAGCATACGGAATCAGGAGAAGCTCCTAAACCGATTGAACAAGATTACGAAAGTCATAAAGAAGACCCGGGACCGGCAAAGCCAGCGGTAACAGAAAAAGATGAAAACGGGGCAGGTTCTGTATTAAAATGGATTTTGCCAATTGCCGTAATCATTGGGATTATCGTATGGTTTGCATTAAGGAAATAATTAGCTTTAGATTAGAATGAAATGCCGGTTGTTGATGCGACCGGCATTTTTTTATGTTTATTTTTACATCCTATTAGATAAGAAACTTTATCTATTTCAATAATTTAGTTTGGTACAAATCAGTACGTCTATCTTTCAAAACCTTAACAGTTCCATAGTGGTGTAATTCATCTAGAAGGTGGAGATCAACATCAACAACTAATACCATTTCCGTATTAGGTGTGGCTTCTGCCTTTACCGCATTAGTTGGAAAAGCAAAATCTGATGGTGTGAAAACTGCAGATTGGGCAAATTGAATATCCATATTATTAACTTTTGGCAAGTTACCCACGCAACCTGCAATAGCCACATAACATTCATTTTCTATTGCCCTGGCTTGTGCGCAATGTCTCACCCTTGTATATCCGTTTTGGGTATCTGTTAAAAACGGAACGAATAAAATTTGCATGCCTTGATCAGCGTATATTCTGCTCAATTCAGGGAACTCCACATCATAGCAGATCAAAATCCCGATTTTACCACAGTCAGTATCAAAAACCTGCACCTTATCGCCACCGATCATTCCATAGTATTTTTGTTCATTAGGCGTGATGTGAATTTTTCTATACTCATCTATTTTACCAGTTCTATGGCACAGATAGGTAGCATTGTATAACTTTCCATTTTCTAGTAAAGGCATACTTCCGGTGATGATGTTCACATTGTAGCTCAATGCATATTCATGCATTCTATCTACAATCTCCTGTGTTTTTTCCGCCAATTTACGCATCGCTTCAATTTCAGGAAGGTGATTGTAAGGTTGGAGTAATGGCGTGTTAAACAACTCGGGGAACATGATGAAATCGGATTTGTATCCACTTAGCGCATCAACGAAGAACTCCACCTGCTCATAGAAAACATCCATATCCGGAAACAATCGCATTTCCCATTGTACCAATCCAAGTCTGATCGTCATTGCCGACCTTGCGGAAGCATCTACCCCCTGGTAATAGATATTATTCCATTCAATTAGCGTGGCAAACTCTTTTGATTCTTTATCACCTGGGAGATAATTTTTCAAAACTTTACGAACGTGAAAGTCATTGGAAATTTGAAAAGTTAAGGTTGGATCGTAAATTTCTTTCGCTTTAACTTTATCGATGTATTGTCTGGGTGTTAAAGTTTCAGAATAGGTGTGGTACCCCGGGATTCTTCCCCCCGCAATAATACTTTTTAAATTTAAGCTTTCACAAAGTTCTTTTCTAGCTTCATAAAGTCTTCTTCCCAGTCTTAATCCGCGAAAATCAGGATGTACAAAAATTTCGATCCCATATAATGTATCTCCATTTGGATCATGAGTAGAGAAAGAATAATCACCCGTAATTAATTTATAGGTATGGCGATCGCCGTATTCATCATATTCAACAATTATAGCGAGTGAGCAGGCAACAACTTTATCATCTACAGCAATACAAAGCTGACCTTCAGGAAATATATTTAAGAGTTTTGCTATACTCGATTTTGGCCAGATTGAGCCACCCATGCTGTCATAGGCCTGGAGCATCGATTCTTTTAAGTCAGCATAATCCTCAAGGGTTAGCTTACGTAATTCAATATTCATAATTTGTTGGTTTTACCCTTACTGAACGGTTTAGGGTGTTAAATGTTTGGTGAAATTAAAAGAATCTTCGATGACTTCTTAAAGATGTTTCACTTCTTTTAAGGATATCATGTATTTAGTTAATGTCAAAAAATCAAATCAGCTGTCATCAGGGGCTTAACCTTTAGGGGTTAAAATACATTAGATCTAAAATTGTTAGAATCGGTATATGAATGAGCATTAAAATACGAATCCAAAAGTTGGGTTTATTGGTAAAAAGTCAGGTAGTTTAATGATTTGGTGGATTAGGTTTCCCTGCAGATTTAAAACGGTAAACAGGCGGTTTATTAAAGCCTAAAATAGTTTTCCGGTTTGCGCTGGATAATTCTTCTTCAAATGCTTGTATGCGGCTTCTGTAACTTCACGGCCACGAGATGTACGCATAATAAAGCCTTCCTGAATTAGAAAAGGTTCGTAAACCTCTTCAATGGTTCCTTCATCTTCACCAACTGCAGTCGCAATGGTTTTTAAGCCCACTGGTCCGCCTTTAAATTTGTCGATAATGGTTGTCAGGATCTTATTATCCATTTCATCCAGACCATGCTCATCCACATTAAGGGCATTCAAAGCGTAATTGGCAATATCGGGATCTATACTTCCGGTACCTTTTATCTGTGCGAAATCTCTTGTACGGCGGAGCAGTGCATTTGCAATACGAGGTGTACCACGACTCCGGCGAGCAATTTCAAATGCTCCTTCATCACTGATAGGTGTATTTAAGATGTCTGATGATCTAAGAACAATCGTAGTTAATAGTTTTGCATCATAATACGCAAGGCGACAATTAATTCCAAATCTGGCTCTCAATGGAGCGGTAAGTAATCCAGATCGGGTAGTGGCACCAACTAAAGTAAACGGGTTTAATGAAATCTGAACGGAACGTGCATTTGGCCCGGTTTCAAGCATAATATCAATCTTGAAATCTTCCATTGCAGAGTAAAGATATTCTTCAACAACAGGGGACAGGCGATGAATTTCATCAATAAAAAGAATATCACCTTCATCGAGACCAGTCAAAAGGCCAGCCAAATCACCGGGTTTATCCAGAACAGGACCTGAGGTTACTTTTATCCCCGCGCCCATTTCGTTGGCAATGATGTAAGAAAGTGTGGTTTTGCCTAAACCCGGAGGCCCGTGCAACAATACATGATCTAAAGCTTCGCCACGAAGTTTTGCTGCCTGAACAAAAATCCGCAGGTTTTCCATCACTTTTTCCTGACCTGTAAAATCCTCAAATGCCTGCGGCCTTAATACCCTTTCAATATCGCGATCGATAGGGGTGAGGTTGTTTGCATCCGGATCAAGATTTTCGTTCATAACGCAAATATAAAATAAAATGCTAAAAAAATTAGGATTTTTTGAATTTATCTGAAACGATTAAATCCTTAGATCCCGCGGTATAGCGATAAAATCCTTCGCCGGATTTTACACCTTTCCTGCCGGCGGCAACCATGTTAATTAATAACGGGCAGGGCGCATATTTTGAGTTTCCAAATCCATCATGTAATACTTTCAAAATAGCCAGGCATACATCAAGTCCGATAAAGTCTGCCAGTTGCAGCGGCCCCATTGGATGGGCCATTCCAAGTTTCATTACCGTATCGATTTCATATACTCCGGCAACGCCTTCATACAAAGTGTAAATGGCTTCGTTAATCATCGGCATTAAAATCCGATTGGCAACAAAACCCGGATAATCATTTACTTCTACAGGTGTTTTTTCCAGGCTTTTTGAAAGTTCCATGATGGTATCGGTCGTTTCGTTGCTGGTTTGATAACCACGAATGACTTCAACCAATTTCATCACGGGTACGGGATTCATGAAATGCATCCCGATCACCTTTTCGCCACGAGACGTAACCGCAGCAATTTGGGTAATTGATATGGACGAGGTATTGGAAGCTAGAATTGCACTTTTAGGGGCGTGAAGATCTAAATCCTTGAAAATTTTTAGTTTCAGATCGATATTTTCCGTTGCCGCCTCTACAATTAAATCTGCAGTTGCCACGCCTTCACTAATTACGGTAAAGGTACTGATATTTTGAAGTGTAACCTGCTTTTGATGATCGGTAAGTGTACCTTTTGCTACCTGTCGATCCAGATTTTTTTCTATCGTCTTTAATGCCTGGTCAAGCGCGGTTTGATTAATGTCGATCAGGTTCACCTGATAATTAAATTGAGCGAACACATGTGCGATGCCGTTCCCCATGGTTCCTGATCCTATAACTGCGACGTTTTTAATCATGATAATTTCTTTGGTTAGCGTAAATAACTTTAGCAACCCTGGTTGTTGCTGTTAAAATCTGTTAAAAAAACTCGGTTTTAGTTAAATAAAATCTTTAACCGATTCAAAGCCTGCTTTCATCGACGAACGTGTTTTTAAGCCTGGTTTTTTGAATAAATTTGATCATCAAGCAAACAAAATTAGATTTTAATTGCTTTTAAGAAATGAATTTAGCCGTCGGATTTTAAAATCTGACGTTTTTATAAAATACTTCCTTCAATTTAGGTTAGTTAATGATTAGTTAGAAATAGAGATCGGGCTGGATAGCGGATCTCTATTTCATTTTTATATCAAACTAAGGCGCTAATCTTGATTTCACCCACTCGTTTTTCATCCATTCAAAATTCACACGATCGTGCAATCTGCTTCTTCGGCCCTGCCAGAATTCAACTCGTGTTGGTTTTACCACATAACCACCCCAATGCGCTGGTTTAATGATCGTTTTATCTTCACTCTTAGCTCTTAAATCTTCGAATTTTTCTTCTAAAAAAGACCTGTTTGGAATGACCTGACTTTGCGGTGAGGCAATGGCACCAATCTGACTTGCAATAGGGCGGGTATTGAAATACTCTTCGGAAGTTTCTTTATCAAGTTTTTCTACCGTGCCTTCAATTCTAACCTGTCGTTCTAATTCTGGCCAGAAGAAGACCAAAGCTGCGTAAGGATTTTTTTTCAATTCTTTTCCTTTGGCACTTAAATAATTGGTAAAGAATCTAAACCCTTTATCATCAAAGCCCTTTAATAACACAATCCTGGCATCCGGACGGCCAGATTTGTCAGCTGTGGCTAATGTCATTACATTTGGTTCATGAATCTGCGCTTCAACAGCGTGTTCAAACCATGTTTTAAACTGAGTAATAGGATTGTTATCTACGTCAGACTCATCTAACGTGGCGCTTTTATATTCTTGGCGCAGGTTTTGTAGAAATTCATTAGTAACTTGCATTTAACAAAAATAGGCATCTTTTATGGTGCTACAAATGATAATCGTCATGCTAAACAATATAAAACCGAAAACTGGCCGTTTATTGATCTCTGAACCCTTCATGTCTAATCCAAATTTTAAGAGATCTGTTGTATTATTGTCCGAGCATGGTGCTGACGGATCTGTAGGTTATATCTTAAACCAGGTTGCAGATGTTATTTTAAAAGATGTGATGCAGGATTTATGGCAGGCAGACAATCATATTTATTTTGGCGGTCCTGTGGCTGCTGATACCTTACATTTCATCCATCGTGCTTACGATAAATTGCAGAGCGGTGAACCCATCGGAAACGGGCTATACTGGGGAGGTAACTTTGAAACCCTTAAAATTCTAATCAATACGAATGCGATTGATGAAAGCGAGGTTAAATTCTTTATGGGCTATTCCGGCTGGGAAAACGGGCAACTGGATCAGGAGTTGGCGCAAAATGCCTGGATGGTAAGTGAGGTTTCATATCTTGATCTTATTTTTGGAAATGATGATGAGAAGCTTTGGAGAGACGTTATTGTAAACCTGGGTCCGAAATATGCTCACGTAAGCAATTTTCCCATAGACCCAAGTTTGAATTAGTTTCAGTTAATGGCTGTACCTGTTAAATGAAAATTTTACTTTGGTTACAACCATGCCACTTTTTGGATGCTTTTATGCGGTTTACCTATAATTTCTGCATATAGTTCAGGCTTTCTGGCTTCCAGATAACGGTGTCCACCAGCATTAATAAGGTGCGCTTTATTTAATTCTGCAATTGTAAAAGAATCTTCAAGTGACCTGCATTCGGCAACAACATCGCCATAAGGATCAATTATCATGGCACAACCATTCTTCAGCTGATCATCGTCCATACCAATGGGGTTGGAGAAAATTACATAAATGGCATTATCATAGGCCCTTGCAGGTAGCCACTTCATTAGCCATTGCCTTCCTTTTAAGCCATCAAACTCTTTACGCAACTCTATTTCATTTGCTTTTTTATCTTTCCATAATTCAGGATCTACAAAGCCAGCGCCTGGCCTGGTAGATGGCGTACACATGGTTACATGGGGCATAAATATAACCTGGGCACCAAGCAAAGTTGTAGCACGAACGTTTTCAATAATGTTATTGTCATAGCAAATCAAAATACCACATTTCCAGCCATGAATATCAAAAACGGTATAACTCGTACCTGGGGAAAGGTGTGGGTTAATAAAAGGGTGGATTTTTCTGTGCTTTGCCAATAAACCAGTTTCATTAACACAAACATGTGCTTTGTACAAATTTCCATCTTCATCCTTTTCAAACAGACCGGCTAAAATGGTAATCTTGCATCTCCTGGCAATACTAATAAGTGCTTTTATGCTCGGCCCGTCAGGAATAAGTTCTGCAAGATCAAGCATTTGCTGCCGGTTTAAATTTCTTGCAAAAGTATATCCGGTAATGGAGCATTCATGAAAATTAATTACGTTAGCGCCTGCTTCTGCAGCTTTCATGGATAGTTTTTCAATAATACCGAGGTTATATGCCTTATCGCTATTTTTGTTCTCAAACTGTGCCGTGGCAATTTTTAAGTTTTTCATCTGGATCATCTTTAATTGATGATACAAAGATGAGATGAAGCCTTTTCTGAAAATTGGAGAAAACCGACAATTTATGATCCCAGCAGGAGGAAATTAACCGCGAGCAAATTGGCATTTGCCTGATATTGGAGAGGTGTTAAACCCGTGTTTTTTTTAAAAATGTTATTTAACTGCGATTGATCGTAATAACCACAATGGTAACTGATTTCGGAAATATTTGTAGTGGGATTTGCTGTTTTGAGACATTTAAGGAAATATTGAAGCCTGATAATACCCGCAAACTTTTTTGGACTTAAACCAATATGCTCCAGAAATTTTCTTTCCAATTGTCTTTCTGTTGCCGGAATATCTTTAAATATTTTTGTCGGGCCTTTCATTCCCTTATGGGCATAAATTTGTTTGACAGATGTAGATACGATATCATCGTGATAGGTCTTTTTAATGGCCCTGTTGAATAAAAAATCTTCAATCAAACTAATCGCGACTGCGTTGTCAGGTTGTTCCTGAACGCTTTCTATCAGTAACCGGCCTGAATGACCGGTAAGATCCGCAAAAGGGATGGTTTTGTCGTTAATTTCAAAGGCGGCAATGTTGAATAATTTTAGTAGAGCCGAAGGCTGTAATACAATAATCAGCATATCCATCTCTGCGGTAGCAGATATGGTGTTGAATTGGGTAATCTGCCCATATACAAAACAGTTGGGCTGTACGTCAAAACAACCATTTTTGTCGCTTATTTGAATAAAAGGGGCCTTTCTATGGAAAACGATTCCGGGGCTACCATCAGAGAAAATCCGAAAATCAGGATGGCTACAGGCATTACTTGATAGCACCAAATAATGCCTTACAATGCCCTGCAAAAAAGGAGATGGCGCTATTTGCATAAATGAAATCTAATTTTCCATCTCTTCAGCACTTTCTTCCACTTTTCTTCTCAGCTCATCTTTATAAGCCTGCATTTTAACCGTTAAAGATTCATCGGCAGTGGCTAAAATTTGCGCAGCCAGTAAACCAGCGTTTTTAGCAGCATTAAGGGCTACAGTTGCCACAGGAATACCATTTGGCATTTGTAGAATAGATAAAATACTGTCCCAGCCATCAATAGAATTTGATGATTTTACAGGTACACCAATTACAGGCAATGTGGTAATGGAAGCAACCATTCCAGGTAAATGCGCAGCACCACCAGCACCCGCAATAATCACTTTTAAACCTCTTCCCTGGGCTTCCTTTGCATAATTAAACATGCGTTCCGGCGTTCTGTGGGCAGATACAACGGTGATTTCGTAGCTGATTCCAAATTCTTTTAATACATCAGCAGCATCCTGCATTACAGGCAAATCAGATTTGCTTCCCATAATTATTCCTACTTTTGCGCTCATATTTTTTGCTCTTATATCTTTTATCTTTGTTCTTATATCTTTGTTTTTTATTCTTTTACGCAATAACTCTTAAAGTTTTTTGAACATATCTCGCCTTTTCAATGGCTTTATCTCTGTCTATATCAACAATGGTTACGTGGCCCATTTTCCGGAACGGTTTGGTATATTTTTTACCATAAAGGTGAACAAAGACGCCATCGATGGCAAGAATCTTCTCCAGATTTTCATATTTAGCTACACCTTCTGAACCCTTTTCGCCCAGCAAATTAATCATAACGGCATTGGTGATACTAGTGGTATCGCCTAATGGCAAATTATAAACAGAGCGTAAATGCTGCTCGAATTGAGAAACATAATTTCCTTCAATCGTGTGATGACCACTGTTATGCGGACGAGGAGCAACTTCATTTACCAATATTTCTCCTTCTCTGGTAACGAACATCTCTACTGCTAAAATACCGGTAATATTCATTGCTGATGCAATATTTTTCGCAATATTCTCTGCTTTTTGCTGCAAGCTTTCTGCGTAGGTAGAAGGCGAGATCAGGAACTCGACTAAATTTGCTTCGGCATTAAATTCCATTTCAACCATTGGAAAGGTTTTCATATCGCCTTTAGCATTCCGCGCTACAATTACGGCAACTTCCTTTTCAAAATCTACCAGCTTTTCAATGATACAAGGTGCATCGAAAGCGTCTGCTAAATCTTCTGCACTGTTTATCCGCATTACACCTTTGCCATCGTAACCATCTTTACGTAATTTTAAGATGTATGGAAAGTGGAACGGACTATTTGCAATATCCTCTTTGGTATTTACAATTTGAAAAGGAGAGGTTGGGATATCATTTTCTTTAAAAAATTGTTTTTGAACGCCCTTATCTTGAATTAAACGGATTACCCTCGATTGCGGGAAAACTTGTTTTCCTTCCTTCTCCAGTTGCTCTAATGCCTCAATATTTACTTTTTCTATTTCGATTGTAATCACATCTGCTTTCTTTCCGAAATTATAAACGGTGTCGAAATCGGTAATCGAACCGTTTTCAA
Source organism: Pedobacter petrophilus (assembly GCF_009674725.1). Classification (GTDB taxonomy): domain Bacteria; phylum Bacteroidota; class Bacteroidia; order Sphingobacteriales; family Sphingobacteriaceae; genus Pedobacter; species Pedobacter petrophilus. The sequence continues at coordinate 112,625 of NZ_WKKH01000008.1, forward strand.
AGTAATTTGCAAGGTGTTTACAGGGAGCATCCGGATCAGGATCTAAAACTAAAGAAGTTACGTTGTAGTTGATCGCCTGCTGAATAAGCATTCTGCCCAGTTGTCCACCACCTAAAATACCTAATTTTAATTCGCTTATCTGTTTTGCCATGAGGGGTTGAAAATTATGCTAATTTTGTACAAAAGTAACAATTTTAGGTTTAATGATGGATGCAGATGCGATTATTATTGGTGCCGGTGCCTGTGGATTAATGTGTGCAGTACAGGCTGGCTATCTTGGCAAAAAGGTTATCGTACTGGAAAAGAACGAAAAACCCGGAGCAAAGATTTTAATTTCCGGTGGTGGTCGCTGTAATTACACCAATCAATTTACTACAGCTGAACAATTTATATCTGCAAATCCGCATTTTATAAAATCGGCTTTCAACCAGTGGACGGTGGAAGATACCATTGGTTTTTTCGAAACTTACGGCATATCGGGTAAAGAAAAAACCTTAGGTCAGTTGTTCCCAGAGGATAAAAATGCTAAAGATGTGGTGGAAATGTTTACCGCTGCCTGCGCCGATTTCGGACAGGAAATCAGAACCAAAGCTGATGTTAAAGACCTTGATGTGCTACCGAATGGCTTTAAAGTTGCCTATGAAAAGAATGGCAAAACAATTTCGTTAACTGCTGAAAAGTTGGTGATTGCTACCGGTGGTTTACCAATTCCTAAAATGGGTGCTACAGACTTCGCTTTGCGTTTCGCCCGGAAAAATCATTTAAACGTTATAGAAACAGCTCCGGCCCTGGTGCCCCTAACCATTACCGGAAAGGATGAAGAGTGGTTTGCGCAACTTTCTGGTAATTCAGTTTTTTGCGAAGTGAGTAACGACGAGATTTCTTTTGAAGAAAATATATTGTTTACACACTGGGGGTTAAGCGGACCTGCGATATTGCAGATTTCTTCATTTTGGCGAAGGGGAGAGGTGGTTAATTTGAATTTATTACCAAGCGAAAATATCGTTTTATTATTGGATGAAGAGCGTCGATCAAATGGAAAAACATTAGTGTCTACATTATTAAACCGTTTTTATACCAAAAAATTAACAGATGCATTAGGCAAGTTTTTACCATTGAGTAAACCGGTAGCCTCGTTAACCAGCGCCGAAATTCAATTAATAGATCAAACCATTCATAGGTTTAAAGTTAAGCCGGCCGGCGATAAGGGTTATGACAAAGCTGAAGTGATGCGTGGCGGAATTGATACCAATGATATTTCTTCCAAAACGCTCGAATGTAAAAAAATCCCCAACCTGTTCTTTGGTGGTGAGTGTTTAGACGTTACCGGTTGGCTTGGTGGTTATAATTTCCAGTGGGCCTGGGCAAGCGGCTTTGTAATTGCACAGAATTTATAAATAATTCCGTGATTGCTGAGTTTCCTTGGCAAAAAAACCAAACTTAATCCAAATAATTGCTACAGAAGCAAGAACTATACAGAAAAGATAAAATTAATTCTGTAATTTATTTAGAGAAGAATCCTACAAATACACGTTAGGCATAATTTCCCATGCCCATGGTTTTTTGAAAGTTTTAAAAGTTCTTAACTGAGAAAAGTAAAGTACTTCACTTGTTCTGCGATTAGCAATATCCCTGCGGTGCAGATTTCCAACTGTGGTAAATAATTCACGGGTATTAAAGTCGTAAATTCTTTCCGTCATATCGCCGGTATTCTGGTTAAAATAAAGGTTAATTGCATTGGTGAGAAACCAGTCTTGCTTCTGGAATTTAAAGGTATACCCTAATTCCCAGCGCCATTCACTTCCACCTCTGAATCTTAGAAACAATTGGTGCTCTTTTATCTCAATTTGTTGTAAAGGATCGCCTAGTTTCCCGCCTTCTTCAGAACGTAAGATAAAGTCGTTGTTTTGGGCAGACAATTGATAGTTTCCAGTTGATTTGTTTTTAAAATAAATAGCTAAAATGCGCGGTTTTTGGGTTTCTTTGATAATCTCAGAATTATTATCGCCATATGTTCTGGTTTCATCAACTGTTTTCTCTGATTCAAAAACCAGTGCCAGGTCATCATTTCCGTCATTATTTAAATCTCCTGTCGCGGTTTTAATTATGTTCCATCCGGCAGGCGTAAGTTGTGCAACGGAGGTGCTTTGCAGTTTTACTTTAGGAAAAACAAATGATTTTTGAGCAAAAGACGTTTGTACAAAAAGTATAAAAAAAAGGTATAGCAAAAATCTCATTGGTAGTATTAGGCGGATGTAGGTATAAAACGTGGTTTTAGAAGTTTTAGTTTGCAGAATTTGTTATGCCGAAATAATTCAGCATAACGAACGTGTAATCTACAAAATCCCGTACTTTTGCATTTTAAGTATTTCGTTTGAAGACAGAACTTTTTATCATCACGCCGCCTTTTACTCAACTGAATACACCGTATCCAGCTACGGCGTATATAACAGGCTTTCTAAACACAAAAAATATAAGTTCTACACAGGCCGATTTAGGTATTGAAGTCATTCTTAAGATATTTTCGAAGAAAGGATTAACAGATCTTTTTACGGTAAAAAGCCCGAAGCCATTAAGCACTAATTCAAAGCGGATTCTCGCACTGAAAGATGAATATTTAAAAACGATAGATTCGGTAATTGATTTTCTTCAGGGTAAAAACCCGACTTTAGCCCTGCAAATCTGTGGTGACGATTTCCTTCCTCAAGCCTCCAGGTTTGCACAGCTGGAAGAATTGGACTGGGCTTTCGGGGCGATGGGCACCCAGGATAAAGCCAAACACTTAGCGACCCTTTACCTGGAAGACATCTCTGATTATATAGTAGAATGCGTAGATGAAAACTTTGGGTTTAGCCGCTATGCAGAGCGTTTAGGTAGAAGTGCCAACTCCTTTGATGAACTCCACCAGGCTTTGGAAAAGGAACCCAGTTATATTGATAAGATTCTGATCTCCGTTCTGGAAAGTTACATTGAAATAGTCCAACCTAAGTTATTTTTGATTTCAGTTCCTTTTCCGGGCAATTTATATAGTGCCTTCCGATCGGCACAATGGGTAAAAAAACATCACCCGGAAATAAAAATTTCAATGGGTGGAGGATTTCCAAATACAGAATTGAGGTCGCTTTCTGATCCCCGTGTTTTCGATTTTTTCGATTTCATCACTTTAGATGATGGGGAACTGCCGATAGAGTTGCTCATTCAAAACATCAGCGGAGCGGTTCCTGCAGAGATGCAGATGTACAAACGTACATTTATGCTTCAAAATGGTGAAGTGGTGTATAGAAATGACTCGTTCAGAAAAGATTACAAACAAGCTGATGTAGGTACGCCAGATTATTCTGGTTTGCTTTTAGATCAATACATTTCCGTAATTGAGATCGTTAACCCCATGCACCGGATGTGGAGCGATGGCCGTTGGAATAAACTGACCATGGCGCATGGTTGTTATTGGGGCAAATGTACTTTTTGCGATATCTCTTTAGATTACATTAAGGTTTATGAGCCGGTTCAGGCGAAGCAGATTGTAGACCGGATTGAAGAGTTATCCTTAAAAACAGGACAAAACGGTTTTCACTTTGTGGATGAGGCTGCACCGCCGGCTTTAATGCGAGAGGTGGCTTTAGAAATTCTTCGACGGAAATTAGCCGTAACCTGGTGGACAAATATTCGTTTTGAAAAAAGTTTTACGGCCGATTTATGTTTGCTGTTAAAAGCATCGGGTTGTATTGCGGTTTCCGGTGGATTGGAAGTGGCGTCAGATCGTCTATTAAAGCTGATCGAAAAAGGAGTGACGGTGGAACAGGTTGCTCGTGTAACCCGAAACTTCACTGAAGCAGGCATTATGGTGCATGCCTATTTAATGTATGGCTATCCTACACAAACCATTCAGGAAACGGTTGATAGCCTGGAAATGGTTCGGCAATTGTTTGAAGCGGGGATTTTGCAGTCGGGTTTTTGGCATCAATTTGCCATGACGGCACATAGTCCGGTAGGTTTGTACCCCGAAAGGTTTGGCGTAGTTAAAGAAACCGAAGCCATTGGAACATTTGCAAATAATGATATTAATTACATAGATAAAACGGGTATTGATCATGATAAATTTAGCTTTGGTTTGAAAAAATCGCTGTTTAATTTTATGCATGGCATCTGTTTCGATTATGAACTTCAAGACTGGTTCGACTTTAAGATTACAAGAACCAAAATTCCAGCAGATTTCATTGAGAAGGCATTAAATGAAGATCAGAATTTCAATACCAAACCCACTGCGAAAGTAATTTGGTTAGGCACCAGCCCGGAAGCTGAATACTTTATCAAAACTAAAAAAGGAAATTCATGGGAAATGGCGACGCTAACTTTCCAGGATAAAAAAGAAACTTTTACTATCCAAACCAACAAGAATGAAGGAGCGTGGCTGGTTTCGATTTTAGATAAGATCAAGGTGGCTTCAGATCAGACTTATTCTTTTCAGGATGTTAAAACCGACTTCGAATGTGAAATGGAAAATTTCGAATTGTTTTGGTATTCCAAACCCATAAATACGCTAAGAGATTTCGGGTTATTAGTACTTTAACGCAATAGCGCTACACTTATATTTATCTGTGGAGAGCTTTAGATCCCTGAAACAATAGCTGCCATAACAATTGGAGCCATGCGTTTACGTTAACACTTATTTAATAAAGTGAATGTATATGTCTGATTTAAAAAATCTAAAATTTCATCTTAAAACTCGCTAAGAAGAAAATGATACAGAATACGATAAGGGAATTCAAAATAAACAATAACCAGCTAAGTGTTGATTTTTTGTCCTTAATTAGGGATATAATAGCACTCATGTAAGCCATCGCCATTATTACTAAAAACAGGTTAACTGTTGGGATTCCAAGCAGATCATATCCGCTATGAGAAAAAACAAGGCATCCTAAAACAAGAAAACTTGCAGAGGCAATACGATATAATTTGCTGTTATTCATGTGAGTTTATTAACCACATAAGAAATTAGATCATGACGGATCATTTCTCAATTCTTATGTGGCGAAATTTAAGTAATTAACACCATGCAGGAACAATAATAGTTCAGATCATTAAAGCTTTAACAACTTTAATATGCGCTTGGCTATAAAGTTGTCAAAGCTGAAAAACTAGTCACAATGCGGAACAGTGAAAGTCCAGGTTTCAGATTCGCCGTTTGGAACGATATAGCCATTTCCCCTGGCGTTTTCGAACCATAACTTTCCTCGAAGCTTTTCTCTTGTTCCCACTTCGTTCATGGTTGAACTGTCGTATAAACGCCCGTTAATCATTACATATTTAATTTTTTCTGAATTACGGATGTCATCCAGAGGATTTGCATCCATAATAACTAAATCCGCCAGCTTACCAACTTCTAATGAACCCAGTTCCTTGCTCATTCCTAAATATCCGGCACCGTTTAAAGTCGCATTTCTAATGGCTTGTAAAGGTGTAAATCCTCCCTGAACAAACATCCACAATTCCCAGTGTGCACCCAAACCCTGAATCTGTCCATGCGCTCCTAAATTTACTTTTGTGCCACCCTCGGCAATTTTTTTAGTTGCCTTTGCGATATCGATGTGGTTGTAGTCGCTATATTCTGATGTTGTTCTGCGTCTCGCTCTAGAATCAATAATTGAACGGGGGGTGTAGGTCATTAATTTTTCATTCTCCCAAACATTGGTGCGATCATACCAGTAATTCTCTCCCCACTGACCGCCATAGGCTACAATTAGAGTAGGCGTGTAGCCAACTTCGGTATTGTTCCAGAGTGTAGTTACATCTTTGTAAACCGGTAAAACCGGAATGCTATGCTCAATCCCGGTATGTCCGTCAGCAATCATATTCATGTTGTGAAAGAAAGTAGATCCACCTTCGGGTACAACTTCCATTTTAAGCTGACGCGCAGCCTCTAAAATCTGCTGGCGCTGTTCTCTACGGGGTTGGTTATAAGACTTTACTGAAAACGCACCTACAGCTTTTAACCTTTTTAAATTCGCCAGCGCATCATCCAAACTGTTGATCGCTACCTTAAAATCACCATCAGCGCCGTATAAAATAGATCCGGTAGAATAAACCCTCGGGCCAATCATTCTGCCTGCTTTCAGCATTTCACTCTGACTGAAAACCATCTCGGTGTTACTCGAGGGATCATGAGAGGTGGTTACTCCAAAAGCCAGATTTGCCAGGTAACTCCAATCGCTTTGCGGCGAAATGCCATCCGGGCTGGTGCGTAAATGTGCATGAACATCCACAATGCCGGGCATAATGGTTTTGCCGTTCACATCAATCACTTTCGCATTGGCCGGAATCGTTATGGCATCAGCTTTACCGATGGCAGAAATCTTATTGCCATCTGTTAAAATCACACCGTTTTCAATCACTTCATCACCTTTCATGGAGATAATTCTTGCACCTTTCAAGGCCACAATTCCAGTTGGCTTATCTGATTTTAAAACCAAATTGATATCAATTGAAGTTGCTGGTGCTTTATGCATGCCTGCTTCAAAGTTAAAAGCACTGTTTACATCAATAGTGAAATATTTTGGTCCCAATGTCCAGTGAAGGTTCTTACTGTCGGCACTCCACTGAATATATGTTCCGCCGTCGGTAGTTACTTTTGCAACTGGAATAGCTTTATTTCCTGCTGATGCATCTTGCGCTGTACCAACGTTGATCATTGGTGTGATATAAACGTTAAATAATTCGTTGAACGCAACCCATTTATTGTCAGGACTAATCACAAACTGATTGGCATATTGCGAAGTGAAATGTGTTCTTTCGTTTCCGCCACTTAAATCGATACTTTTTAATGCTTTCTTGCCATCAGCATAACTCTGGAAATAGATTCGGGTATCGGTATTGTTAAACTGCGGACGGATGCCATTTTCAGAAACCAATACTTTTACGCCACCATTTGCACCCATGGTATAAATTCCAGTACCACGTCCGTAGTTGTAACCCAAAACGTCATTTCCACTTCCTTTTCTAAAAACAATTTTGTCGCCTTTAGTAGAGTATTGTGGTGAGTAATAAAATCCTTTTTCATCACTTAACGTGATGGTTTTTCCAGATTTAAGATCCGTTCGCTTAATTGCGCCCCGTAGTTCGTCGCTCCAGGTGGTGTAGATCACAAACTTTCCATCAGGACTAAACGCAGGTTCAAATTCGAAATCCTGGCCGTTGGTTAAACGTTCAGGTGTTCCGCTTGGTAATTCTTGTCTATACAAATATCCGGCAGCATTAAAAATAACAATTTTGCCATCAGGCGAAGTTGTCAGTTGTCTTAGCATCTTAGCAGAAAACTCATTATCGAATACTTGTTGTTCGAAATGTAGCGCTTGTTGCACCGTTTGAACAGTATTGGCCTGGAATGGAATGGTGGAGTTGATGAGTGTTCCAATTTCTGTTTTCCTGATTTTTCCTTTCGCGTAGAATACAAGACTTTTGCTGTCTGGTGTCCAGGCGAAGTTTGGATAAACCCCAAATATAGCCCATGTTTCTTGCTGGTCGTGAGATAAATCTTCATTTATCGGCCACTCTTCTCCGGTTTTAATGTTTTGAACGAAAAGTGTCGATTTTAAACGCACCCGTTTTACAAAAGCAATCAATTTTCCATCAGGCGAAACCTGTGGCCGGCAAGCACCACCTTGCTCATTAATTAATGTAGTTAATTTGCCAGTGGTTAAATCCAGCTGGCGGATGGCATAAATAATTCCGTTTGGGTCTTTACTGTATTCAAAATCTGGTCCGGGTGTAACATCTTCACTAAAATAAACATATCTTCCATCTGGTGAAACATTGGGTTCGCCAGCATCCTGCTGATCATTCTTGCGTTTAGTAAGTTGAACACCTTCACCACCGTTAATATTGTACATCCACATTTCGCCGGCACCAAGAGAGCGACCAGCGGTATAGTGTTTACGGGCAACGAGGTACTCGCTGTTTGGCATCCAGGTGGCATTGTTCAATAGCCTGAATGTTTCTTTGGTTACCTGTTTTTTGTTCGATCCATCCCGGCTCATGATCCAGATATTATCTCCACCGCTTTTATCACTGGTGTAAGAAATGTATTTTCCATCAGGACTAAACCTGGGCTGCACATCATATGCAATGCCACCGCTGATTAATTTCGCCTGACCACCGCTCATCGGCATGGTATAGATGTCGCCGAGTAAATCGAAAACGATTTCCTGCCCGTCAGAGCTCACATCCAAATTCATCCAGGTACCTTCATCTGTATTCAGTGTGAAATTTTTAGTCGTGCCCTGATATTTTTCTACATCCCATTTTTTTTCCTGGGCATTTAAACTAAAAAAGAGGAGAGAGAGCGCAGAGAGAAAGTAGAGGTTTTTCATTTATTGGTTATTAACGGAATAATTCGTGTATTTTTTGTTGTAAAATCATTTTATCAGGAAGTTGAGTTTGGTATTCAGAAACCATAGTTGGCGATAAACTTCTGCTTAAAGCGTATTCAACAACCTCGTTGTCTTTATCCTTGCAAAGCAAAATACCAATGCTCGGATTTTCGTGTTCCTTTCTTATATCTCTATCTAACGCTTCCAGATAGAAATTTAATTGACCCAAATGTTCGGGTTTAAATTTGTCAGTTTTTAATTCAAACGCAACCAAGCACTGTAAACCCCGGTGATAAAAAAGCAGATCTATATAGAAGTCACTGTTTCCAACCTGAACTTTGTATTCTTCTCCAATAAATAAAAAGTCTTTTCCAAGTTCAAGAATCAGATTTTTCATTTGTTTTAAAAGTTCTTTCTGCAAATCGCTTTCATTAAAAGTTTCGGGCAGGTTTAGAAATTCAAAGACATAGCTATCTTTAAATGTATTTTCTGCACGAACTTGTAATTCTCTCAACACTGTTGAGAGTTTTGTATTTCCGATTATTGTTCTTTCAAAAAGACTTGATGAAATCTGTCTGTCAAGTTCTCTAAACGAGTAATGTTCTTGTTTACAAAGATTTAAATAGAATTCCTTTTCCTCTGAAGTTTTACATCTTGAAAAAATAGCTAGATTATGAGACCAGCTAATTTCTCTTAACAGTGATGAGAGTTTTGGAGTATCCTGATAAGTTTCATAAAACTGTTTCATTCTCCAAAGATTTTTATCAGAAAATCCTTTTAAATCTGGTTCATTACGCTGTATATAATCAGCAAGTTGTTTAACAACCGATTGACCCCAGTCAGAGTTACTGATGCGATTATTGATATATTCACCAATACTCCAATACAAATCGATAAGTTCCTTATTTACAGCTTTAAGAGCATGGTTTCTTGATTTTTTAATCAAGCCGATAATTTCTGTAAACTGTGGTTCTAGCATGTAAGTATAGGTATTGGCCAAATATAATAATCTTTTGCAAAGATGGTTTTCTACCAATTGTAAATATACTATTGCTTTACACATAAATTTTATAGTTTTGGTACGCCCGATTTATGACAGCAATAGAGATTTTACAAAAATACTGGGGCTACCCAGCTTTCCGGCCTTTACAACAAGATATTATCAATTCCGTTTTGGAGGGAAAAGATAGTCTGGCACTTTTACCAACCGGTGGTGGTAAATCCGTTTGCTTTCAGGTTCCTGCCCTGGTAAAAGAGGGGATTTGCATTGTAGTTTCACCGTTAATTGCTTTGATGAAAGATCAGGTGGAAAACTTGAAATCAAGGGGGATCGAAGCCATTGCCATTTACGCGGGGATGGGAAAGCGGGAAATTGATATTCTATTGGATAACTGCATCTATGGGAAAATTAAATTCCTATACCTGTCTCCCGAGCGATTATTATCTGAATTGGTTAGGGTTCGCATATCTTACATGAACGTAAACCTGATTGCTGTTGATGAGGCGCATTGCATTTCTCAATGGGGATATGACTTTCGGCCGCCTTATCAGCAAATTGCAAAGCTAAGGGAAATTCATCCTTTGGTACCTGTTCTGGCACTAACTGCCACTGCTACCGCTTTTGTTCGGAGAGATATTGTGGATAAGCTGGAAATGAAGGATCCTCAGGTTTTTGTTAAAAGCTTTGCAAGAGATAACTTAAGCTATGTGGTTTTTAATAAAGAAGATAAGTATAAAAAGCTAATTGAAATCTGCAGGAATGTAAAGGGAACCGGATTGGTTTATGTACGGAATAGAAGGGAGACTGCAGAAGTATCAAATTTCTTAAACCGCAATCAAATTAAAGCAGATTTTTACCATGCCGGCCTGGAACGCGACGTCCGTTTTCAAAAACAGGAAGACTGGAAATTAAATAAAATCCGCTTCATGGTGGCCACGAATGCTTTCGGAATGGGAATTGATAAAGCTGATGTTCGAACGGTTGTACATTTAGACCTGCCGGAAAGTTTAGAAGCGTATTATCAGGAAGCCGGACGGGCAGGCCGCGATGAGCAACGAAGTTACGCTGTGTTGTTGGCCAACCAGTCAGATATCATGAACCTGGAAACCCGCTATATCGATAGCTTTCCATCGCCAGAGGAAATTCGAAAAATTTACCATTACCTCGGTAATTATTTTCAACTCGCTTTTAGTGCAGGCGAGGGGTTAACCTTTACTTTCGATATCGCTGACTTTTGTAAACGGTTTAATATTAGTGTTTTAAAAACAATTTCGGGCCTGAAATTTCTGGAACATGATGGTTACCTAACGCTATCAGAAAGTATTTTCCTTCCCTCCAGAATGATGTTTATAGCCAGTAATGAAGATATTTACCGTTTTCAGATTGAGAATAAGGCTTATGACAGCATTATCAAAACCATCCTGCGGTCTCATGGGGGAGCTTTTGATGGCTTTGTAAATATTAAAGAGGCTGACTTAGCCAGGAAAACCGGACTCTCGTACAAGGAAATTGTTGCCTTGTTGAACAAGTTACAATCCATAGAATTGCTTACTTATATTCAACAAACTGACCAGCCGCAATTGCAATATATTCGCCCTCGGGTGGATATGGATCACTTTGATTTGGACGTGAAATACCTGGAACTGCGGAAAGAAATCCTGCTGAAGCAAGTAAACGCCGTAACTGCCTATGCTTCTACAAAGATCTGTCGCAGTATTCAGCTATTGTCTTATTTTGATGAAGAAAATGCTTCGAAATGTGGCGTTTGCGATGTTTGTCTTGCCGAAAAGAAGGCGGAAAATGATCAGCAGATTGATGATGAAATTGACTATGAAATCATTTCCTTACTTCAACAGCAACATTTAAACCTGGATGATCTGGTAAGTGGAATCAAAATCGGAACTGAAAATGAACGGATTGATGCCATTCGCGAGTTATTGGATGCCGGCAAAATTAAAACTGATGGCAAGAAATATTATCTTTAGGGCTAAACGATTGTTATCCAATTGATCAATTAAATATTACTTTTGTTTTGAATCATTAAATAACTGCAATCAAACAAACCGTCTAATCATCCGCGAAGCGAAAATAAAAATGATAGAAAAAAATAATAAGAAAACCATTCGTTCCTGGGCTTTCTTCGATTGGGCTAACTCGGCCTATAATCTGGTCATTACGTCAACGATTTTTCCTGCCTACTATACCATTATTACCACCACAAAAGAACATGGTGATCAGGTTACTTTTTTTGGAAGAAGCTTCGTAAACACTTCACTATCCAATTATGCGTTGTCTTTTGCCTATTTGATTATGGCTTTAGCGCTACCTGTGCTGTCGTCGATTGCTGATCGGCGGGGCAACAAAAAATCGTTCATGAAATTCTTTACCTACATGGGCGGTGTGTCTTGTATGGCACTTTATTTTTTCAAACTCGATACCTTAGAAATGAGTATCATCTTCTTTGCACTGGCTGCAATGGGCTATATAGGTGGCGTGTTATTCAGTAATTCTTATTTGCCAGAGATTGCAACGGAAGAACACCAGGACAGAGTAAGTGCGCAAGGTTTTTCCTATGGCTACATCGGTTCTGTGCTTTTGCAGCTTGTTTGCTTCCTGTTTGTGCTAAAGCCGGAATGGTTCGGGATTTCAGACGCATCGTTTCCACCCAGGTTATCTTTTTTATTAGTAGGCGTCTGGTGGATTGCCTTTTCGCAAATACCCTTTTCCGTTCTTCCCAACGGAACACCTCAGGTTGATAAAGTTAAAACCAACATCATCAAAGATGGCTTTAATGAATTATCAAAAGTATGGCAGCAGCTAAAACAGATTAAAAGATTGAAGGGGTTTTTGCTTTCGTTCTTTTTCTATTCCATGGGCGTTCAAACCATTATGCTGGCTGCAGCGGGTTTCGCAGAAAAAACTTTAAAACTTGGAACGGCAAAACTGATCGCTGTAATCCTAATCATTCAGTTGGTTGCAATTCCCGGCGCCCTGCTCATGTCTTATCTGGCTAAGAAAATAGGCAATATAAACATCTTAATTATGGTGGTGCTGGTTTGGATCGGCTGCTGTATTTATGGATATTACATCACCAATGAGATTCAATTCTATTCACTTGCAGCAATTGTGGGTCTTATTATGGGAGGAATTCAATCGCTATCCCGCTCAACATATTCTAAATATCTACCAACAAATACGCCTGACACCACATCATTCTTTAGCTTTTACGATGTAACAGAAAAACTGGCCATCGTAATTGGATTATTTAGTTTTGCCTACATCGAAGATTTAACGGGAAACATTCGCTATTCTATTATTGCTTTGGCATCATTTTTTATCGTTGGCTTAATCTTTTTGCTAATCTTACGGAAAAACGAAAGCAAAGAAGTAGTAAAGTTGTAAGTTTGTGGCGTTAAGATATTATGAAAGTAGAATTATTTATCCCTTGTTTTGTTGATCAGTTATACCCGGAAACCGCATTTAACACCATGAGGTTACTAGAAAAATCTGGCTGTAAGGTGGAGTACAATTCGAAACAAACCTGTTGTGGTCAGCCAGCCTATAATGCAGGTTATTGGGACGAGGCAAAAGAGGTAGGGACAAAATTCTTAAACGATTTTTCAGAAAACACATATGTGGTTGCACCTTCAGCATCTTGCGTTGGCATGGTAAAAGGAGGTTATAACGATTTGTTTACCAATACGATAGTCCACAATAAGTGCCGGAATTTACAATCCAATATCTGGGAACTTTCAGACTTTTTAGTCAACGTAGCAAAGAAGGATTATTTCGGGGCAGAGTTGGAGGGGAAAGCCGTTTATCACGATTCATGCAGTGCGCTTCGGGAATGTAAAATTAAAGATGAACCCCGTCAGTTACTTTCAAAAGTTCACGGCCTGGAAATGTTAGAGATGCAGGATACCGACATGTGTTGTGGCTTCGGCGGAACTTTTGCCGTTAAATTCGATGCGATTTCTTCGGCAATGGCGGAGCAGAAAGTAAATCATGCCATGGCTCAAAATGCCGATTACATTATATCTACCGATCTATCATGCCTGCTACATCTGCAAGGTTATATTGAGAAAAATAATCTACCAATCAAAACCATGCATATTGCTGATGTTTTGTGTAACGGCTGGCTGGAAAGCACAGAATATTAGCGAACTCACTGATTCCTAATTATCTACAAATTTCAATAAATCTGTCATCTCTTGATTAAACCTTTTAGACGCAATCATCTCTAAAGGCTAAAGAATAAAACATGAAAAAGATAATTTTCGCACTTCTGAGCGTTTTCTCTATAGTATCCGTTGCAGATGCACAAAAGAAAACATCTGGCGCCATTCAGTTTGAAACCACTGTTGATCCGGCTGCAATTGCTGCCGCAAGCGGAATGCAAATTCCAGAACAGATGAAAGCAAGGATGCCATCATCCAGTAAAAGTAATTTCGAATTGTTATTTACCGCTACAAATGCAAGTTACATGCCTGTTGAAGATATGGAAGACAGCAACGGTGCAGGTGGCAGCGGTGGCGGAATGGGTAGAATGATGATGCGTTTTGGTGGTGGCGGTGGTAACCGCGAATACTATTACAGCTTTGCCGATCAAAAGCTTACAGAAGTTTTTGATCTGAGTGACACGACATATTACATGCCAGGGAAGTTAACCTTATCTACTTCGGGTCCTTTGGGGTCATTTAGGATGGGTGGTGGAAAGTCAAATGATACTACTAAATCAAAGCCTGTTGCGGCTCCAAAAATTGAAATTGTGAAAACAGATGCAACTAAAAAAATAATCGGTTTTGATTGTAAGGAAGTAATTGTTAAATCTACCAGATCAGTAAAGATTCTGGACATGGACAAAGAAGTAACGGAAGAGACTCACATCTGGTACACCAACGATTTAGGCTTCAATTTCTCTCCAAACCCTAAAATGTGGACGGAAGGTACCGTATTGGCAATTGAAGGTAAAGGCAATTCAAGCATTGCAAAAAGCATTGAATACAGAGGCGTGAGCAGCAAAGACGTTACACCACCGAAAAAAGCGAAGTTAATTACAGAAGAAGAATATAAGGTTAAAATGGATAATATGATGAAACGTTTCAGACAGAACAGACCGGGTGGCGGGGTTCAGCGAATCGTTGTTCCAGGTAATTAAACTTTAATATTTAGTATTTAAAGGGCCTTTCGGATTTATTTTCGAAAGGTTTTTTTATAAACAGATGCAACCTTGCATCTTCGTCAAGCTGCCTGAACTTATTTCAGGATTTTTTTGAGGAAGGACTGAAGCGAAAAGGCTAAAGCCGGGTTTTCTGATCGCTACGCCAACAACGAAAAACGACAGACTAAACATTTCAAAACAAACGGCACTATTCTTCATTAACGCTGCCTAGATTTTATCCATGCGTCGTCCTGAACCAGTTCCGGATCAATTTCTAATAACAACCTTAATCCAATCAGCTAAAAATATTTACTGTTGGAAAATAACGGTGAGATAAATTTTCTTATCTTCGCGACAATAAAAAATCACTTTGTATGTGATTTAGAATTCACTTTATTTTTAAACCGTTCCGACGCTAATTATAGCATAAGGAACAAATCATAGTTGTAGATGATTAATATTACTTTACCTGACGGCTCCGTTCGTCAGTACGAACAGGGCACATCTGCCCATCAAATTGCCTTATCAATTTCCGAGGGCTTAGCCCGTAACGTTTTAGCAGCTGAGGTTAATGGCGAAGTTTGGGATTCAACACGCCCAATTGAAGCTGATTCTTCCGTAAAATTATTAACCTGGAATGATGCTGCTGGGAAATCAACTTTCTGGCATTCATCGGCCCACTTAATGGCTGAAGCTTTGGAAGCATTGTATCCGGGAACGAAATTTGGTATCGGTCCGGCAATTGAAACCGGTTTTTACTACGATGTAGATTTCGGCGATAAAGAATTTTCTTCGGATGATTTCAAAGCCATTGAAACCAAAATGATTGAACTCGCTAAGCAGAAAGAAACTTTTACCCGTGAAAGCGTAAGCAAGGCTGATGCCATTAAATATTTTACTGAAAAAGGAGATGAATATAAATTAGATTTAATTGACGGTTTAGAAGATGGAAAAATCACCTTCTATTCTCAAGGTCAGTTCACTGATTTATGTCGTGGTCCACACCTTCCAAATACTGGTTTCGTAAAAGCAGTAAAACTGATGAATGTTGCTGGTGCTTACTGGCGAGGTGATGAAACTAAAAAACAGTTAACACGGATTTATGGTGTAACTTTTCCAAAGGCAAGCGAGCTTACTGAATATCTTGCAATGATCGAGGAAGCTAAAAAGCGTGATCACCGTAAACTAGGAAAAGAGCTTGAATTGTTTGCCTTCTCAGAAAAAGTGGGAATGGGCTTGCCATTATGGTTGCCAAAAGGAGCTGCTTTACGTGAGCGTTTGGTTAACTTTTTGACAAAAGCACAGGCAAAGGCTGGTTACGAGCAGGTAATTACACCTCACATCGGTCATAAAAATTTATATGTAACTTCTGGTCACTGGGAGAAATATGGCAAGGATTCATTCCAGCCGATTAAAACGCCGCAAGAAGGAGAGGAGTTTTTCTTAAAACCGATGAACTGTCCGCACCATTGCGAAATCTACAAAACAAAACCACGTTCTTACAAAGATCTTCCGGTTCGTTTTGCGGAGTTTGGTACGGTCTATCGTTACGAACAAAGCGGAGAGTTACATGGATTAACCCGTGTGCGTGGTTTTACCCAAGATGATGCGCATTTGTTCTGTATGCCAGAGCAAGTGAAGGAAGAGTTTAAAAAAGTGATTGATTTGGTACTTTACGTATTTAAATCATTAGGATTTGACAACTACACTGCCCAGATTTCGTTAAGAGATCCGGAAAATAAATCGAAATATATCGGTTCAGATGAAAACTGGAGGTTATCGGAAAATGCAATTATCGAGGCTGCTGCTGAAAAAGGATTAAATACAGTTGTAGAATATGGCGAGGCTGCTTTTTATGGTCCGAAGTTAGATTTTATGGTGAAAGATGCTTTGGGTAGAAAGTGGCAGTTAGGAACTATTCAGGTAGATTATAATTTACCTGAGCGTTTTGAACTGGAATATACCGGAAGCGATAACCAGAAGCACAGACCAGTGATGATTCACCGTGCGCCGTTTGGTTCGTTGGAAAGATTTATTGCCGTTTTAATTGAGCATTGCGCCGGGAATTTCCCTTTATGGTTAAGTCCGGAGCAATTTACAATTCTTCCTATTTCAGAAAAATATGAAGAATATGCAAAAAAAGTTTTAGATGAGCTAAATAATTCCGATATTCGCGGGCTGATTGACTTTCGTGATGAGAAAATCGGACGTAAAATCCGTGATGCCGAAGTTAAAAAGATCCCTTATATGCTGATTATCGGTGATAAAGAGATGGCAGAAGGAAAGGTTTCTGTACGCAAGCATGGTGAGGGAGATTTAGGTGAAATGACGTTGGAGGAGTTCAACGATTTATTAAAAAAAGAAATAACAGTTTAAATTAAAATAGTTACACATTTGGCATTAGGAAGACCAGGATTTAACAGGGGACCACGTCCACCTTTTAAGAAAAAAGAAGCAGAGCATAACATTAATCAGTACATTAAATCGCCTGAAGTGCGTTTGGCTGGCGATAATGTTGAACCAGGGATTTATCCTTTGGCAAAAGCTTTGGCGCTTGCTGATGATTTGGAATTGGATTTGGTAGAAATTTCTCCAAATGCTGTACCACCAGTTTGTAGAATTATTGATTACAGCAAGTTTGTTTACGAACAAAAGAAAAAGCAGAAAGAAATTAAATCCAATGCTAAACAAACTGTAATTAAGGAGATTCGTTTTGGTCCGAATACGAATGATCACGATTTCCAGTTTAAATTAAAACATGCGGTAAGCTTTTTAGAGAGCGGTGAAAAAGTTCGTGCTTATGTGCATTTTAAAGGTAGAGCAATTGTTTACAAGGAACAGGGAGAGATTTTGTTATTAAAATTTGCCCAGGCTTTGGAAGATGTAGGTAAAGTAGAATTATTACCTAAGTTAGAAGGTAAACGGATGTTCTTAACAGTTGCGCCTAAAGTAGCAAAAAAATAAAAATAGGTTTATAAATTAAAAAACAGGTTATGCCAAAAATGAAAACCAATTCCAGTGCTAAAAAGCGTTTTTCGCTTACTGGAACAGGTAAAATCAAAAGAAACAAAGCATACAAAAGTCACATCTTAACAAAGATGAGTACTAAACGTAAACGTGCTCTTGGAAATGCAGGAATTGTAACAGATGCAGATTCAGGTAACGTTAAACGCATGCTTTGCATCGGAAAGTAATTTATTAATTCACCAGGTATCAGGCCTTAAGTTTCCGGAAAAAAGGAACGCCGCTTACCAAAAAACAACAACAACATGCCACGTTCGGTAAACGCAGTAGCTTCGAGAAGAAGACGGAAAAAAGTCCTTAATATGGCCAAAGGCTATTGGGGCTCAAGAAGTAAAGTTTTTACGGTTGCTAAAAATACAGTTGAAAAAGGTTTGCAATATGCATACCGTGACCGTAAAGTTAAGAAAAGAGAATTCCGCGGATTATGGATCCAACGTATTAATGCAGGTGCTCGTCAGCACGGTATTTCTTACTCTCAATTAATTGGTAAACTTGCTTCAAAAGAAATCGGTTTAAACCGTAAAGTATTGGCTGATTTAGCAATGAATCACCCAGAAGCTTTTAAAGCTGTAATTGATGCAGTAAAATAGAAATTCTCGCTCAGGCGACAATCATATTTTAAAAAGAGTTCCGGTTTCCGGAACTCTTTTTTTTGTATTTATACTTTTTGAAGAATCGTCACCCTGAATTTATTTTAGGGCCTTTATATCACCAAAGATGCTGAAACAAGTTCGGCAAGGCGACTGCCTTAATTCAGGCTATTGGTAAACTTCATTCTAATTCCACTCTGAAAATCCTGAATAATTTTGAAAATTTCAATCAGCGTAACTTTTTCTATTTTAGAAAGAGAATCAATGTCGATAAAGTTATTAGGGATCGCCTGATCATTGATAATCAGATTAGCCTGGTGTTTTAATCGCAATGCCATAAGGTAATAGTATGAATGGGAAAGTTCACTAAACTGCTTTTCGCTAAAAACGCCTAACTCTTTAAGTGCCTTCAACCGTTCACCTGTGTTTTCTTTTTGGAAAATTCTGTTTTGTAGCGCATAAACCCTGGCAAGATCCACAATTGGTGTCATCGCTGTTTTAATATCAAACACTTCCCGCTTTGCTATTTTTTGGGTTCTGATGTTTCTGAAATAGGTAAGTGGTGGCTCATAAAGCAAGGCATTCTTCGCCAGGTAAACATAGAATTTCTCACTTGGCTTCTGAAGTTCTTCGTCTACGAAAGTTCTTAAGCCAGTCATCAGGGATAAATCACCATAAATGGCTCTGCAGTCAAAGAAAGCAGCGAATTTTACTGCTGTTTCAGGCAGTGCTTCTTCAATCCAGTTTTTATAATTGTATTTCCAGTGCTCCAGTGAGTGAGTCCAGTTTGGATTTGTTGCCATGTAATCACCGTCGCAGTACACAAAACCAACGTAATTTAGTTTATCTGAAACCTGGGTTGCAAAATCGAGGAAATAGGAGCGTACCGCAGGACGGCGGTCTTCATCTGTATCCTCATATAAAATAGCATTATCCTGATCAGTTTTTAAACTCAGTTCTTTTCTGCCCTCACTGCCCAGCACCATAAATACAAATTTCGCGGGTGGCTGCCCGAGCTTATCTATCACCTCTTCTATTATTTTAAGGGATATGGTATCTGCAATCGTGGTAACTACTTCATTCACGATTTTCGCGTGAACGCCTCTATCTAAAAGCTGTGCAACGATGTGTGGCACCTTTTGCCATTTAGCTTTTAAATCAGCGGTGTTTACTGCAGATTTTACCGACTGGATAAAGACCAATGGCGACTCAGCCTGTTCGCTTAAAAGCCTGTTCCGACTTAGAAAACCAACAAAATTTCCGTGATCATTTACCAGCAAGTATCTTGATTTTTTGCTGAACATCATCAGGATCGCTTCGTACACAAATGCCTCTGGCGAAATGGTCACAATGTTCGGATCCATCACTTCACTAATTGCAATCTGTGGATCCAGCTGTTTTGCAATAACTTCATCCCGTAGGATAATATCAGTTACAAAGCCTACGAAATTACCCAGATCATCTTCAATAAATAAACAACTGGTTTTGTTTTCAGCCATCTTTGCGGCAGCTTCGAAAACAGGTGTTTCCGGAGAACAGCGCACGATTTTTTTAAACGTGATATCGCCAATCCTGGAGGTATAAATTTTATCTGCTAGCTTATTGTCCATGGGAATAGTCGCTGTAAGATACGTTTAAATGGTGAAATCTCTAAGCCATCTGATACTTTGATGAAAGTATGCTCCTGATTATAAATGGATGTTAAACTTATTTTTTTATCCTGTAACAGGTGAAAGAAAATTTTTGATGTATTCAATGCATCGGCTAACGCATTGTGGTTTTCTGCCGGCTCTTCGTTAAATAAAATGGTGTAGAATTTGTCAAGCTTTAAGTGGCTGATGATGGAGTTGGTTACATAATCTGCACTGGTCTTCATTGTACAGTAAAAAGTTGAAGACCCAAAAATACTTTCTATACCTAAACGGCAGAGCTCAACATTAACCATATGGAAATCCAGTTCGATAAAATGACCAATAACTAAGGGATTGAACTGGTTCATATCATCGCGAAATGAACGCATGACAGGATCAATGGGTTCACCATTAATTTTCAGAAACTCGTTGGTTATGTTGTGGATCTTTTGCGCTGCCTTATCAATAGTAAATCCATTATTTTCGATGTAATGATTTTCTCTTTTAACCTCCACATAGTTGCTATCAAAAATAATCCAGGCGATTTGTAAAATGTGCGGCCAGTTATTTTCTTTAGAATAGGGCGCGCGCCAGTTCTTAGGTAAGCCGGAAGTTTCGGTATCTATAAAAAGAAAATAATCGTGCAAGGTCTGATATTTAGGTTAGTCGAAGCAATTTAATGGAAATCGCTGTCTTATCCCAAAGGTAATAAAATTTGACTGTGCTAATCTGTTAATCTATAACATATTCGATTCTGGAATTGATGGAGTACTTACTTGAGTAAAGCCATATAAAGCACGGCGGCCAGTGCAGCGCCGATTACCGGACCAACAATCGGCACCCAGGCATATGACCAATCGCTGCCTCCTTTTCCTTTCATCGGAATGATGGAATGAATAATCCGGGGGCCCAAGTCTCGTGCCGGGTTAATGGCATAACCAGTCGTTCCGCCGAGGCCCAATCCAATTACCCAGACTAAGAACGCGACCGGTAAGGCGCCTAATGAGCCTAATCCGATTGGCGTTTTATCGCTTCCCATTTCTGCGTTGGTGAAGTAAAATATCACAAAGATAAGTACGAAAGTTCCGATAATTTCAGAGAAGAGATTTGATTTTAGGTTTCGGATGGCCGGTGAGGTGGCAAATGGCGCAGCCTTTAAATGCTTTTCGTCCGTTGCATCGAAATGGTCTTTGTAAATGATCCAAACGAGGAAGGATCCAATCATGGCGCCACACAATTGTGCCAGGATATAATAAGGCACTTTAATCCAGTCGAACTTTTGCGCTATCGCCAAAGCAATGGTTACCGCAGGATTTAGATGTGCACCGCTGTATGGCGCCGAAATAACAACACCGACAAAAACAGCGAGTCCCCAGGCGGTGGTAATAACCATCCATCCACTATTATTTCCTTTTGTACCCTTAAGCACAACGTTTGCTACCACACCGTTTCCCAATAAAATGAGTAGGGCAGTGCCGATTAATTCTGCAACAAATTCTGTCATAATCGATATTTGGTTGGTCTATTTGAATCGTTGATTTTGTTTAGTCACCGGCACTAATGCGTGCGGCTTTGATTGCCCGGTTCCAGCCTTTAATCCTTTCGGTATTATCAATTCCTTCTTCAGCTTTAAATGTTTTGTCAATCTTCCATTGCGATCTGATCTGATCGATACTATCCCAATAACCTGTAGCCAGACCGGCAAGGTAAGCAGCGCCGAGTGCGGTAACTTCAGTAACTTCGGGCCTTACCACAATACTTTTTAAAAGATCTGCCTGAAACTGCATTAAGAGATTATTGGTCGTTGCCCCGCCATCTACGCGTAATTCGGTAATTTCTATGCCTGCATCGGCCTCCATGGCTTTTAATACGTCCATGGTTTGATAAGCAATACTTTCCAGTGCTGCCCTGGCAATATGCGATTTATTTGTGCCACGCGTTAAACCGGTAATGGTACCGCGGGCATGCTGATCCCAATGAGGAGCGCCTAAACCGGCAAAGGCAGGTACCACATAAACCCCGTTGGTATCTTTCTCACGCTGGGCCAGGGTTTCTACATCAGCAGATTTTGAGATCAAACCCATTTCATCTCTTAACCACTGTACAACCGCACCGCCAATAAAGATACTTCCTTCGAGGGCATAGTTCACCTGTCCGTTTATTTGCCAGGCAATGGTAGTTAGCAGGTTATTTGAAGATATTTTTGGTGTGTCACCAATGTTCATCAGCATGAAACAGCCTGTTCCATAGGTATTTTTTACCATTCCAATTTCGGTGCACATCTGTCCGAAAAGAGCAGATTGCTGATCGCCTGCAATGCCTGCGATTGGAATTTTTGCTGCCAGAATTCTACCAGCAGTTTCGCCATATACTTCACTGGAAGATTTAACTTCCGGTAACATACTTTTCGGAATATTGAACAAATCGGTTAGTTCATCATCCCAAGCAAGGTTATGAATGTTATAAAGCATGGTTCTGGAGGCATTGGTAACGTCAGTAACAAAGGTTTTTCCGGCCGTTAATTTCCAGATCAGCCAGGTGTCTATTGTTCCAAATGCAAGTTTTCCTTCATTAGCTTTATCTCTCGCTCCGGCAACGTTATCTAAAATCCATTTCGCTTTAGTGGCGGAGAAATAAGAATCTATAATTAATCCGGTTTTCTGTTGGATTTTTTCTGATAAACCCTGTGCCTTTATCTCGTCACAATAATTTGATGTCCGCCTGTCTTGCCATACAATTGCATTATAAACCGGTTGGCCGGTTTCTTTATCCCAAACCACGGTTGTTTCCCGTTGATTGGTAATTCCGATAGCCTGGATATCTGAAACAGATAGGCCGGCTTTTATAATGGCCTCGGTGGCTACTGTTAATTGAGTCGACCAAATTTCAAGCGGATTATGTTCAACCCAGCCCGCTTTAGGATAAATTTGGGTAAACTCTTTCTGTGCAATGGCTACGATTTCGCCATTATGGTTAAAAACGATTGCTCTCGAACTTGTGGTTCCCTGATCGAGAGACAGAATGTACTTGCTCATATTTTTTGGTTTTGCGATCCGGCCAATTCTATTTTTTGCGGTGCATATAAATATCCATCTGCCAGGTTATTGAAGGTTTCAATTTGTTTGATTTCCCAGTCTTGGTCGTGTTGAAGTTCTGTCGCTAAAATTGCCGCAACCCTTGGTGCCATTTCCTTCGCTGCCAACGCATCAATAAATAGGATTCTTAACCGCCTGCTCAGCACATCTTCAACGGTTTTTGCCATTTCATACCTGGCTGCCCATAATACCTGGATTGCTAAATCAGGGAAATCCGGATGCAGTTTCTGATTAAATTCAGGTAGTTCGGTACTGAGTTTTTCGATGGCTTCACGGTCTGATCCATACAGATCTAAGAAATGATTTCCTTTAAAATCGCTGCAGCCATGTATTTTCAAATGCTGCGTTCGGCAGGCGGTAGCTTTTAATTGTGCATGACTAATTGCTAAATCAATGGTTTCTTCGGCCATGCTCCGATAGGTTGTCCATTTCCCGCCTGTAATCGTAATTAGTCCTTTTGCAGAAACGATTAATTTATGGTCGCGACTGATTTCTTTAGTACTGTTTTTATCGCCCTTTGTGGGTGCAGCAAGCGGTCGTAATCCAGAGAATACACTGAGAATGTCTTTTTCAACTGGTGCACGTTCAAAATAATCGCTGGCAGTATTCAGGATGAATTTAACTTCTTCTTTCAAGGCCCTCGGCTCTAAGTCATGTTCGTCTAAAGGAGTATCGGTGGTGCCAACCAATAAATGCTCATGCCAGGGAACGGCAAACAGTACGCGGCCGTCTGATGTTTTCGGAATCATTAATGCAGATTCAGATTTTAAAAATGCTTTATTAAGCACGATGTGTACGCCCTGGCTCGGCCTTACCAGTTTCTTGGACTGTGGATTATTCATCTGTAAAATATCATCTACAAATACACCTGTAGCGTTAATCACTACCTTTGCTTCAGCCTTTGCCCGTTTTCCCGTTAGCGTATCTATAATTTCGACACCTACTACATCGCCATTATCATTTTTAATGAGGTTAGTAACTTTCGTATAATTGCAAAGTTTTGCGCCTTGTTCTATTGCCGTTTGAGCAATGTTAATGGCTAATCTGGCATCATCAAACTTCCCATCGAAATACCTTATGCTTCCTTTCAGTCCTTTAGATTTTATACCAGGCATCAATTTCGAAGTTTCGTTTTTAGAGAAAAACTTCGATTTTCCAAAGCTGAATTTTCCTGCGAGCCAATCATAAAGCGTTAAGCCGGTAAGGTATTTAGCAACTGAAAACCAATTATAGCATGGAATGATAAAGGATTCTTTATTTACAAGGTGGTTAGCATTTAATTGCATTAATCCCCGTTCTTTCAGTGCGCGTTTAACCAGACCAATATCACCTTGAGCCAGGTATCTCACCCCTCCATGTACGAGTTTAGTGCTTCGGCTTGAAGTTCCTTTTGCAAAATCTGATTGCTCTACTAAAAGTGTTTTCAAACCACGAGTAACTGCATCAAGTGCCGTACCCAATCCTGTAGCACCACCCCCAATAATGATGATATCCCATTCGGAATCTGGAGGTAAGATATAATCGGGTTCTTTTTTCACTTTGTGTTAATAAATAATAAAATGAAACAATACGCAAGTATAAGTAATCAGTTGCGAAATCATATAATATCTGTATTAAAAAAATATTAAATATTTCCACAAATCAATTTTATAGCGTTTTTTATTTGCTATTTTGCAAAATACTTAACAAACAAAGTTTATGATGAATTTGGCTGAGAGGCACCAGTTTATTTTAAGTCGCTTGCAAAAAGATCAATATATCAATGTTATTGATTTATGCAAGGAGTTGAAAGTGTCTTCTGTAACGATAAGAAAGGATCTAAAACTCTTGGAGGATAAGAGCTTACTATTCAGAACGCACGGTGGTGCTACCGTAAATAACCCTTATACTGTAGACCGGCCTGTAAACGAAAAAGAGAAAATTCAATCTACAGAAAAGAATAAAATTGGCATTGCTGCTGCTGCTTTACTTAACGAAAACGATTCAATCGTAATTGCTTCAGGAACTACGGTTTACTATTTTGCAAAGAATATTACTCCATCAACACATTTGACGGTGGTTACCTCTGCGCTTAATGTAGCCCTGGAACTGATGCGTGAACCTAATATAGACGTGATTCAATTAGGTGGAATTCTAAGAAAAAGCTCTTCATCTGTAATGGGGGCTTACGCTGAGCAAGTTCTGCAGGACTTTTATTTCAATAAACTTTTTCTAGGCGTTGATGGGATTGACTTAGACTTCGGTTTAACTACCACAAATGCAATGGAAGCCCATTTGAACAGAAAAATGATTAATGCTTCGCAAAAAACAATTGTGCTGGCAGATTCTACAAAATTTGGTAAACGAGGCTTCGGGAAAATCTGCGGATTGGAAGAAATTGATCATATTATCACTGACAAGGGGATTTCTGAACAAATTGTAAAACATTTAGAGGGTTTAGGTGTTACTGTAACTATCGTATAGAATTTATTTTTATGCAAGAAACCAAAACGAGATAATTTGAATATGGAAACTAAACGAATACACATTTTAGAGGACGATCAGGAAATCAGAAATGTAATTGAAATTCTTTTGAAAGAGGAGGGGTTTGAATTACAATTATCATCTTCTTTCGCTGAATTGAAAAAAAATATCCAGGATGCAATGCCAGATTTATTTTTATTAGACGTCATGCTGCCAGATGGTAATGGTGCCGAAATCTGCGAAGATTTAAAAACCGATATGTTTACCAAGCACATTCCTATTATTGTAATGTCTGCACAAAATAATAGCGAACAAAAAGCTATCGCAGCTTTCGCTAATGATTACATCAGCAAGCCTTTCGACATCTATGATGTTTTAGATAGAATTAACGCTCAATTGAAAATCAGTAAAGCAAATAGCCCTGCAAAAGCTTAATTTAACTTAGTAGGTTAATTTAGATATACAAATTGCAAAATAGAAGGCTGGAAGAGATTCCGGCCTTTGTTGTTTAAAAAAATCTCAGTCAGACTTTTCAATATTTAGGCACTTAAACATTGCTACAATCAGAAAGCAAAAAAAGCCGGTAGATTTCTCTGCCGACTTTACAATACCTGATTTCGATTAATGTCTTCCGTGCTTTCCTCTGTGTCCTCCACCTTGGGAATAGTTCATCTTGCGGTCGAAATGTCTGTTGTCTCCTTTATAAACTTTATAATGATTTCTTCCAGGAGCGTTATAACTTACCCGATTTCCGCCACCGTATGAGGATCTGTAAACCCTTGAATGGTTTGCATACTTTATGCGGTGGGTATTATAGCTGTGATACGGACTATTACCATATACTACCACTTTTCTACCCCGGTTTAAATCATAACTTCTATATCGGTTCGGTAGGTTTCTTGATCTTGTCCATCGGTTTCCGTTTAGGTAAACAAATTGTCTTTGCGGAACATAGTAATAGGAGTTAACCTCTGGTAAGTAATAATAATTTACGTCTTGATAGCCAGCAGGAACCCAGGCTGGCTGTGTTCCAATATTTACGTTTAAACTTACCTGAGCTTTAGATTGATTTGATGTTAACGAAACGATACCTACAATCGCGGAGATGATTAATAACTTTTTCATAATAATCAGATTTAATTTGTGTGTATTGATTGAAATTCAAATGCTGTGCCAAGATTTAGTTTGTAACAAAGATATAGGATTTGAGGATTGATAAAAGATGATAAATCCCTCAGATTTTATATCGGATTCCGAAATTCACATAGGGTTAATTGACCTCACAGAAATACGTCTAAAGCGAAAGACTAATAAATTTAGTTTTTTAATAATTATTAAACGATTGATATATAATACTGTATAAACTTTCAAAAGGTTGACAAATCTTTTTTGCTATTATATTTAGTATTTATCGCTTATATTTGAAATCTTTTCACATGGGTTTTTTTGATATGATTGAGTTGGAATATTTTTTATCGCACGCAGAAGATGAGGTTTTGATGTATCAGGTGATCCAGTTTTCTCCAGACGACCCCTGGCGTGTAGTACTCGATGGCGAGTTGCTTGGTAGCCTGGATAAGGTTGAAGGACAATGGATGCAAATCAGCGGGAAGGACTTTTCCTCCAAGTTTTTTAAAGATATTGTCGGCTTTATTGATAAACAGTATTTCAATGATTTACCAGCTGCGTTGATGTCGAGGTGGAACAAGCAAATTCATGAAGTTTTACCCAGATCTGATCAGGAATATTTAGTGGTTTGTAAAGATGGAATTGGATTCAAAAGTTTTGAAGGTATATTTTCAAGGTTTGTGTCCGGATTATTGAAAGATGAATGGCCAATTAATTTTCGGGTTTTTAGTCATGATTTTTCAGAAGATTTTACCCTTTTAGCAAAACCTGCACAATCGAAAAAGAATACAGTTGGTTGGGATTAATGATCTTCGATTGGAAGAACATAGGTTAGCTGTTAAATGTCAGATCGAAAATAAAAAAACCGCAACCCAAATTACACTGAAAACTCCGCCGAAATAAACCATTGGTAAATTTTGTTTTAAATTTTTCTTGATTAGTCCAGCATAAATTAACCAGCTTATAAAGACAATAAGGTATAAAGGAACGGCGTAAAATAACATAATTTTAAATTTTATTTGAGCGTTGATGAATCACAAATTCAATTATAAATATACTGTGTTTTTTATAAAGTTCAAATCAAATATAGCTGGGTGTTGCCATTTATTGGTTCGGCTTTATCAAAACCGTATATACAGTTTTTTGTTAGTAAAGCAAATCAGTTTACTTATGAAAAAAATAGATCTACCTAAATGGACAATATTCATCCCGATCCTGGCAATTGTAGCTTACTTTTTAACCGTGGTAGAAGTAAGTGTATGGTTTAGCATATTATTAGCCTGCTTATTGATTGGTAGTGTCCTCGCATCGGTTCATCATGCTGAAGTAATTGCCCACCGGGTTGGAGAACCATTTGGTACCATTATTCTGGCTTTAGCCATTACCACGATAGAAGTTGGCCTGATCGTGTCGCTGATGCTGGCTGGCGGGGAAGCGACCAAGGCTTTGGCTCGTGATACTGTTTTCGCTGCCGTGATGATTATCCTTACCGCGATTGTCGGTATTTGTCTTTTACGTGGCGGAATTAAATTTAAAGAGCAATTATACAAGCTTCAGGGCGTAAATGCGGCACTAATTACCCTTGCATCAATTCTTGTGCTAACATTAATTTTGCCTAACTATACCATTAGTGGCGCTGTTGGCGAATATACGGTGAGCCAGTTAATTTTTGTGTCTGTTGTATCTCTGATTTTGTATGGTGGCTTTATTTTTAGGCAAACTGTTAGGCACCGGGATTATTTCTTGCCTAAAGATTCTCATTCTGAAGAGGATCACGTAGCGGCACCAAATATGATAACTACATTAAGCAGTTTGGCACTATTAATTGTTAGTTTGTTTACGGTGGTGTTATTGGCAAAATACCTTTCAAAAGATATTGAGATAATGGTTCACGCTATGGGAGCGCCTCAATCAGTGGTTGGTGTTATTATTGCTGCTATAGTATTATTACCCGAAGGTTTGGCTGCCTATAATGCGGTAAAGGCTGACCGGCTACAAACCAGTCTTAACCTCGCTTTGGGTTCCGCATTAGCCAGTATCGGATTAACAATTCCCGCGGTTGCGGTGGTATCAATTGTTTTCGGAATGCCAATTACATTGGGAATTGATATGAGCTCAACTGTTTTACTGCTCTTATCTATGATTACCATCATGTTTTCTCTGGCAACAGGAAAAACCAACGTACAGCAAGGGGTGGTGCTATTGGTCATCTTCGCATCTTACCTTTTTTATACGGTAGTACCATAGCCATTGCGATTAGTTTTATGTTAATGGATACCTGTTCAGGATTTTTAAAAGAGGATTCCTGATTTTTTTGCCCTGGCTGAGTTGATCAATATTAATTTATCTGCGTTCGATACTTAGCTTTCTTTTGCTTTTTTCAATGGTATCCAGAGATTCTGAGATCTCCTTTAAAAAAACTTCACACTGTGTTTTGGCTAAAAAGTTGGAAATTTTCTGTTTGATCTGATCCGTAAAAAAGACTTGAATAACAATCAGCGAAATCAGGAACACGAAATGAGAAAAGATCAGCCGGGTATTACCCTTTCCATTTAAACCCAGAAGAAAAGCGATGTAGTCCAATACAATAGGTACAAGTAGCATAATCACCATTGAAAAAATTCCAGTACGGGATGTATTTTGCTTTTCGGCAGCAGCCACCTGTAAAAGTTGTCTTTCCAGTTTCGCTTTCAGTGGAAGATCGCGATTTGATTTCGACTGATCTAAAGCAGCTAGTTTTTTTCCGTAACTGATATCACTTCGACTCATCTTTTCCATCAGTGCAAGTTCGTTTTCGTTCAGTTCTTCCTGATCAGCAACAATTGCTTCCTGTTCTGCGATCAGGCGGTCCATTTCAGCCAGATCATCAGGGAGGCCTAAATAAAGTTTTTGTTCTACAGTCAGAATTCGATCATCAATCGCTTTGCGAACACTTTTTAAGGTAGAATGCTCATTTCTGAAGCCGTCTTTTTCAAGATCGTGCTGCGCTTGAATTTCGGATAGTGCAGCTGCAAATTGTAAAGCTTCCAGTTCCTCTTCATTTACGGCTAAACGCACATAGAGTTCGGTGATAGAAGAAAAGCTTTTTTTGGCGCTGGTTGATGCTGAAAGCGCTTCTTGATATTCGGAGAAATTTTGTGACGAAAGTGAACTGACAGGCATGCTGGAATATGGTATTAGGCTTTAAAATTAAAAAAAAAATTATCAAGACATCATTAATTCTTTTGCATAATTTAAAGTAATGTGCTGTTTATGCTGTTATACTAATAGATTAGTTGCGAATAACACTAACTAACTACTAAGCAAGTGGTACCAGCAACAAATAATGAGGCTTTAAATTATTAACAAAATTTAGTTTATTTTTGATCTATAACCCTATAATATGACACAAAAAACAGAAGTTTGGCAAAGGGGGGCTTTGCCAGAAATTCCACCTTTGCTTCAGCCAGTGGCCCATGCTTTATTACAGGCGAGGGAAGAACTCAATGAATATTTGTATGAATTTCCTGAGGAACTGCTTTGGGTTCGCCCGGCGGGTATGGCTTCTACAGGATTTCATCTCCAACATTTAAGTGGCGTACTCGATCGGGTGTTTACTTATGCGCGTGCTGAAGGGCTCTCGGAATTTCAATTCAGTCAATTATATGAGGAAGGAAAAGACACCGCCGGGCAACTTTCAGTTGCTGGCTTGCTTAACCGGTTTAATATTCAGGTAGACCATGCAATAGAACAAATCAAACTTACTGAAGCATCAACTTTGACTGAATACAGGGGCATTGGTAGGGCAGGGCTTCCATCAACAGTTATTGGTTTACTTTTCCATGCTGCAGAACATACGATGAGGCATTTGGGACAACTTATGGTTACTGTAGCTGTTGTTAAAAATAATTGAATTTAATTATTGTAGGATTGTTTTTTAAATGAATGGGTTGAAGTCACTTATCCTGAATGGTACGGTTATGTCGATGGAAAAAATACCAGGTTGCCGTTCCCCAAACGAGCAAAACAGTAGAGATTCCCAATTCCGGTGCTGCAATTGTATTAGAAAAAAAGGCAGACGCTGTTGATATCAGACAAGCTACAATGAAAATCGAGATATTTTTCATAACATTCTGATTAATTGGTGATTAATAATGTGAATTTAATGAAAAAAAATTTATTTATCAAGATATAAGTGAAAATTTATTTTACAATCGGTAATTTTTATGATTAAATAGCTGAATTTTTGATTTTTATATCTTAATTTCTAATCAGAATGACTGAAAAAACAAAACTCCTGCAAACTGCGGAAGTTTTGTTCTTATCATGGTGTGTGATTAACTGAAATGATTAAGGGAAATGACCTCAGATAGCATTTTTGTATGATCTGGCCATAAATAGTAGCATTAAGATGCCCGACAAGAAGGTAAAGGAACCAATCTGTTGAAATCATCAATTATTTAGTGTTTCCACCTTAATTTATCGATGTATTTTTTAAAGGATTAATAAATACAATCTATATTTATTTAGATAAGTTTCTTAATTCTTACCCATAGAAATCATACAACCCCGATTATTTAATTAAATATTCCTGGTCAACCTGCTAATTATTGCCAGGTGGATCACGAAAAATTAGTTAAGGTTGCTTGAGGTAACTTTTAATCATATTGTGAATATCCTCACTTACGGCGTTCACATCATACTTCATCAGTTTATGCTGAGCAGAATTATACTTTTCGATAAAGGTAGCTTCTCTCACATTGAATTTCAGGTAGCCTTGTTCAAAGAATCGTTCTTCAATATCGGCTGATGAATCCAATGATCGAAACCAGAGTTTAATGAGTGACTGAGACTGTTTTTCGAGATAAAGCCAATGGAAAATTTCAGCTAAATCTGCACCTTCAGGCATGTCATTTCGCTTTAGCTCCATGATCACTAATCCTTCGCCTTCAAAATAAAATAAGATTTGGTATTGTGACAACATTCCCGCAAAAGTAGTTTCCTGATTTTAATTTATCAGACTTTATTTTCTAACATTTCAGTGGAATTTCTAACGTTCATAATTTAGGGATTGAAAACCAATAAGTTAACGTTCTTAGTTTTGTTATCAGGATTGATTTAAATTTCATCCATTCAAAAAAAACAGCATTTCTTTATGTTCACTTATCCTTGGCAGGTTTACCAGATTTTTTTGAAAAAATGCTAAAGAAGGTGGGTTAATTCTGTTAAAAAATAAAATGAACGATCATCAAACTCACTCTCATTTTTATTTAAAAAGTGCCTTGTAGTTGTTTTTTTACACTTGTTGCGAGAAATACGCGTAAATATACTCATAAGCCAATACTGAATTATCTATAGATTTGGGCTTTTAAATTATGCATCTATTTAAACATTTATTGCTTATCGATAATGATGAGCACATCCATGAGATGATTCCATTTACTTTTGATCAGCGGAACTATCTTATTAAGACTATTGCCGGTATCGTTTCTATCAAGACTTTGATCAGTGAATTTATGCCAGACATTATGCTCTGGGCAGAAGATGGTCAGGAAATCTGTCGAAATCTGAAGCGTTTGCCAGCGCTTGCTCATATACATGTTATTTATTTTCTGCAGCAATTATTAATGAAGACGATTTCAACCGCGGTTGTTATCTATTGATTACCAGTCGTTTATATATATCTTGTCTAGAAAGCATGGTAAAGAAATTGATTTTGGAGTGCCAGAAGTGCTCGCCCAATCTGTTAGCGTAAACATTTTTTGAAACTGATTGTTTGGTCTATGCCTTTCGCTTATATGTAAGTTGAAGACATCTTAACCAAAACAATAATGTAATGCCACAAGATCTTTTTTATCAGCTAGGTGCACAATCATCTGATGGGTATTTTGTTTATGACCTGATTGATTGCAGGTTTCTGTATTTAAACACTGCTTTAGCGGATATCTGGGATTTAACACCAGACGATATTCTGCAATCGCCTACCATTTTGTTTGATCAGGTACATCCTGATGACCAGGTTTTAGTTGGTTATTGTTTTCAGGAAATCTCATCAGATAAGGTTTATAAAAAATATGAGTTCAGGTTGCTGCTCAATGGTAAAGATGAAAGGTATTTAAAAGTAAGCATCGGACCTGTAGAAGGTGTTGGAAATGATGCTTTGTGTGGGATAGTGGAAGACATTACCATAGAAAGACACAATAAGATTCACATCGAACAGATAAATAACAGAAAAAATATTGCGCTTGAAGTGCTTTCGCATGATTTAAAGGAACCTTTCGGCATGATGAAGCTTACTGCGTCATCGCTGGCGAACGGCATACAGCAGAAAAGTGAGGAATACCTGGCGGAAGGCTT
Source organism: Pedobacter petrophilus (assembly GCF_009674725.1). GTDB lineage: Bacteria > Bacteroidota > Bacteroidia > Sphingobacteriales > Sphingobacteriaceae > Pedobacter > Pedobacter petrophilus. The sequence goes on from NZ_WKKH01000008.1 coordinate 145,419, forward strand.
AGCATTTATTATTGAAATGTGCGAGCGTAACATGAAAATGGTGCGCAGTTTAATCAACAAAGAATTTCTGAAATCTTCTGAGGTTGAGATTAAAAAGGAAAGAGTTGATCTGGTTTGGGAATTTCGTGACCTGATTCGTTTTTACCGACGCTCGCGCTTAAATGAGGTTAAACACTTCTCGTTCAAATGTGAGTCGGAACGGATCTACCTTCGCCTGGATAGTATGAAGTTTTTACAGGTGTTAAACAACTTAATTTCTAACGCCATTAAGTTTACGGCGGCGCAGGGTGAAATTACGCTTACGGCAGCCGAACAGGAAGACACTGTATTAATCACTGTGGCCGATAATGGTAGCGGGATTCCGGTAGAATTACGCTCGTCTCTTTTCGATCGGGCGGAGCAGGGGCTGAAACGTGGCTTAATTGGAGAAGAATCTCACGGGCTGGGAATGGGAATTATCAAAGCAATTGTTGATTTACATGGTGGCGATATTTGGTTTGAAACTGAATTAAACAAGGGGACAGTGTTTTACATTACGCTGCCAAAATAACATTCGCAAGAATGTTATTCGCCTGGAGGGGTTCCAGGCTTTAATAAACATATATGATTAAGATTATACTAGTAGAAGACCATCAAATTGTACGGAGATCTTTACAGGTGTTGTTAAAACAGCACGCTGATTTAGAAGTCGTTGCCGCAGTTGATGGGGCGCATAAGGTTCTGGAACTTTTAAAAAGCGGAACCAACGCAGATATTGTGCTCACAGATGTGAATATGCCTGAAATGGATGGAATTCAGATGATTTCAGAAATTAAGTTAATAAAACCAAAAATTAATGTGGTAATGCTTTCTATTCTTGAAGATGAAAAATATGCCGCAAAATCTTTTGTATCAGGTGCTAGGGCTTATCTATCTAAAGATGTAGATGAAGTAGAATTGCTTTTTGCACTTCGTCATGTAGTGAGTGGAAAACGTTATTTATCATCAGAATTAAGTATTGGTGTACTGGAACGCTTTAATCACCAGCTTACCAATATGCCAGAGAAAGGCGCACAACGTTTGGCGCTGTCAGAACGTGAGCAACTGGTTTTAGGGCTTATTGCAAACGGAATGACGAATCAGGAAATTGCAGAACAGGTTTTCCTCAGCAGAAGAACTGTTGAGGGTATCCGCCAGGTCCTGATTGATCGAACTGGTGCCAAAAATTCTGTTGCTTTAATTCGCTATGCGGTATTAAATGGCTATGTGAGTTGATGTTTCAGTAGAAATCCACGTACTTGTAGCATCAACAACTTTATGCGTGTTGTGTTTAATGATAGGATTAGACCTATCTACAAATGGAAAGACAAGTTGATTTTAAAGATGAAATTTATTGCTTTAGAAAAGTACTCACCGAAAGGGCCTTGGCCTACACGCACGACGATGATATTGCAAATGATTTAGTGCAGGAAACTTTCATTAAAGCCTTTCGTTTTGCAGGGCGATTAAAAACAGAAAGTAATTTACGTGGCTGGTTATTTACTATTTTAAAGAACACTTTTCTTAATCACTACCACAGGGAAAAAAATAAAGGTGCTATATCGCTGGAAGATAATCTGGATGCGGTTAATGCTGAAGCACCAAACGGCGCAGAAAATACGGGCAAGGCGAGATTTTTATTAGATGATATTAATAAAGCGTTAAGCTTAATTCCGCCCCAATCTTCTTATTGCTTTAAAAAGCATTTTGAAGGTTACAAATACGAAGAAATAGCACAAGAACTGGGAATTCCCGTGGGAACAGTGAAAACCAGAATCTTCGTAGCCAGAGAAATGCTGAAAAAAATGTTGCACATGCACCGGTCTTAGCAAAAAAAATCCTGAAATCCTTTCAGGATTTTTTTTTGCTCTTCATATTTAATCATCAAAATCAAACTTTAAGCAGTTAAGTTGGTTTCTTGAATATGGAATTTACACGTGAGCTTAGGGAAGTTTATCCAACCGAAATTATCGAGGTGAGGGGCAATGCCGATGCGCTCGCTATTACCCTGGTAAAGGAAACGAATTCAAAAAGTTTTATTGCCAAGCTCAAATCCCGCTTCAAAAACTTAAGCCATCCGAGAGTACTCTTTATCCGTTGTGAAGATGCAGGCGCCGTCGAAAAGATTGTACTCGTTTAAAAATAATAACGCTGCCGAACGTTAATCCCTAATAAAATTTGACCGTATATTAAATAAATCCTACAGCCAAATGAGCTTACCTAAACACCACAGCGTTTTCGAAACCATTAAATCTACCATTCTATATATTACAGGATTAACTTTACTGCTGTTTTTTACGTTTAAAATTATCTCTATTGTTCTGCTGGTAATTTTTGCGCTGGTATTGGGGATTATTATCAGTGCACCGGTAAGCAAATTTGAGAAGAGGGGAATGAAACGCTGGCTGGCAAGTCTCATCATTTTCATTCTTATTTTTGGCGTAAGTATTGGTTTAGGATGGTTAATTGTACCGCACATTACGAACCAGCTGGATGTATTAATTAGCAACTTGCCAAGTTATTATACTTCTGCCTCCAATCACATCGCTTCCATTTTGAAAAATTATCCGGAGTTTAACCGTGAAATTCAGAATAGCGGCGTTTCAATCGGATCAGCAATGCCATCTGTAGGCAAAACTATTATTGGGTTAGGTAATTTCTCTTTTGGCCTGATTGGAGGGATATTTTTATTTATTGTATTCGTTTGTCTGGTTGTATTTTATGTAAGCCAACCTAAACCGATAGTAGAACTATATTTATCTCTTTTTCAACCCCGGAAACGTGAAAGTGCAAAAAACGCATTGCAGCATACCACCGTTATGCTGGTTGGCTGGATGAAATCTAACCTGATTGGAGGAGCAATCCAATCTGTTCTGGTATACACATTTTTAAGTATCGTTAATGTACCCGGTGCGTTGGTCTGGGCGGCACTCGCATTCTTTTCGGAGTTAATTCCAAAGCTGGGATTTTACATCATGGCAATTCCACCAACATTGGTAGCACTCTCTATAAGTCCGCTAACTGCCTTCTGGTGCTTGCTATTTTTCTTATTGCTGAATGAATTAGTGTCTGATTTTTTAATGCCAAAACTCCGTTCATCTACAATGAATATCCATCCGGTTTCATCGCTTGTCATGCTTTTGGCAATGGGTGCTGCATTTGGCTTAACCGGTGCACTTTTAGCCACACCAATGGCCGCGATTATCAAAGCATATTATGAAGAATTTTACCTCAAAAAGCTACCGGAAGACCCGGAAATGGATCATAGAATAGAAGAAATTATTTACACAAAATAGTTTAAGTAGCATCATTAAAAAGAATAAAATGGAACGTTTTAAAAATAAAATAGCATTAGTTACCGGAAGTAGTCAGGGAATTGGTGAAGCTTGTGCTTTGCGCTTGGCGAAAGAAGGGGCAGATATCATTTTAAATGGTAGAACATTTGATGAACGTGGTGAGGAGCTCATTAATGAGATTAAAGCAATGGGCCGCAGAGCCGAATTTTTAGAAGCCGACGTAAGCAAGACCAAAGAGGTGATTAAGCTCGTTGAAGATGCGATTAACGTTTTCGGATCTTTAGATATCCTGGTTAACAATGCTGGCCTGGAAACCAAGGCAGACTTTTGGGATGTTACCGAAGAAGATTATGATCTGGTGATGGATACCAACTTAAAGGGAGTGTTTTTCGGTATTAAAACCTTCGTTAATTATTGCAGAAAAGAAAAGCGCCAGGGAGCAGTCATCAATATGAGTTCGGTTCATGAGGAAATTGTTTTTCCCCATTTTGCTGCTTATTGCGCCAGTAAAGGCGGTTTGAAAATGCTTACCCGCAACCTGGCCAGTGAACTTGCGCCATTGGGAATTAGGGTGAACAATGTGGCACCAGGTGCAATTACAACACCAATTAATAAAGATCTGCTGGAAAATAAGGAGCAACTGGAAAAAGTTATTGGAAATATTCCGTTGCGGAGAATGGGGACCGTAGAAGATGTTGCAGGTGTGGTTGCATTCCTGGCATCAGATGAAGCTGCCTACGTAACGGGATCAACCTATTACGTAGACGGCGGACTAACTTATCATTATGAGGAACAATAAGAAACTGGTTTTTAAGCCTTTCCAGTTTGCCTGCTAATCTGTTTATTTAACTCTACGGCTGCGCTGATTAAAGCTAAGTGAGTGAATGCTTGGGGGAAATTGCCTAAATGCTCGCCTTTTTTACCCAGTTCTTCGCTAAATAAAAGAAGGTGATTGGAATAGCCAATCATCTTCTCAAAATATTCTACCGCTTTATCTAGTTCACCGCTCTTTGCTAACGACTCTATAAACCAGAAAGAGCACATGTTAAACGTTCCTTCTTCACCTTCCAAACCGTCTATTTTTTTGAAGCCGTTTTGATACCGATAAACCAAAACATCAAGCAGTAGCTCTTTTTCTATTACTTTCATTGTTGATAACCAGCGAGGTTCCATAGGCGATATGAAGTGTGTTAGAGGCATTAGTAAAGCACTTGCATCAACATGGCTGGCCCCCTTGTATTGCACCCAGGCTCCTAGTTTCTCATTCCAGAAGTTGTTGTAAATGTCGTTGTAAATCTCACTTCTGATTTTATGCCATTCCATTTCAGGGTAAGGGAAGGAGCGGTGCTCTGCTATTTTGATTGCCCTATCCATCGCTACCCAGCACATTAACCTGGTATGTAGAAACTCTTTTTCTTCACTCCTTATTTCCCAAATTCCATGATCTGGCTTTTTCCAGTTTTTAATTACCTGGGCAATCTGCTTTTCAATCAAGGTCCAGAATTGGTAGGTGATGGGTTTATATGATTTGTTGTAGATATAAATGGTATCAATCAATTCGCCATAAATATCAATTTGAACCTGGGTTGCTGCTGCATTTCCAACCCGTACCGGTTGAGATTGGCGGTAACCTTCAAAGTGCTTCAGTTCTTTCTCTTCGATATTTGGGTTGCCATCTATCTGATAAATAAGCTGTAAATCAATTTTTTGGCAAAGCCCAAAGATCCAGTCAATAAAAGCTGTTGCCTCATCGTAAAAGCCGAGCGATAAAAAGGCATACATGGTAAAGGCTGCATCCCTGATCCAGGTGAAGCGGTAATCCCAGTTTCTATCGCCGCCAAGCGCTTCGGGCAAACCGAAAGTCGGGGCGGCTACCGCTGAACCAAATTCTGCTGAAGTAAGGAGCTTAAGTGTAATGGCCGAACGCCTGATTAACTCACTATATCTACCATTATAGCTGGTTTTGTTAATCCATTTAACCCAAAAATCTTTCGTTTCATGGTAGGCATCATTCACATAGAAAGGAAGCTCTCTGCCCGCTTCGTCTGGTTTTAAAAACTCCAACACAATCGTTACCGTTTCCGATTCTTCGAGTGTAAACTCTGCATATCCATTCTGTTTTCTTACCACCAAAGGCACATCCGCAGAAATTTTGATCGTTAATTCCTCCTTCTCACAACTGAAAATGAGTTGATCATGCTCCTGACTTACTTCATAATCACTTTCAGAATAACCGAACCTTGGTACACAACTAAATTTAAATTTTATACTTCCCCTAATGGTTTTGACTTGCCTGACGATGGCACTTGTTAACGACTTATTGCCTTTGGAAATGGGCATAAAATCTGTTAATTCAGCAATTCCAGCGTCTGAAAAAAACCTGGTAAGCAATATAGCTGTTCCCGGGAAATAGAGTTGCTTGGTTGTAAAATCTCCCAACTCTGGTTCTACTGCGCAAAATCCACCTCTCTGTGTATCCAGCATCGTAGCAAATACGGAAGGCGAATCGAATCTCGGTGCACACATAAAGTCGATAGAACCATTTAACGAAACCAGTGCTACAGTTTTCAGGTTTCCGATAATGCCATAGTTTTCTATAGGTTGAAATGGTCTTTTGGTGTGATTCATACGGTGCAAAAAATTAAATAAGTATATCTAGTAAAGTAACTTTTAAGCCATTTGTTTGGCGTTATTACGAATAGGAGTAAACAAAAAAATCCCGGCTATTTACTAACCGGGATCTGTATGTTTTTTATTTTTATTTAAACCAAGAAACCGCCGCCCAATAAATCATTTCCTTCGTAAAAAACAGCCGATTGGCCAGGTGCAATTGCAGAAACATTGTGATCAAAAACCACACGCATGCTATCTTTCTCCTGAACAATGGTACTCAACATACCAGCATCTTTATAACGGATTTTGGTAATCACATCGTTCATTGGTTCTTCAATGCTCGCATATTTAATCATATTGATGTTGCGAACCATCGCTTCTTTGCGCTCCAGCTCATCAGCTTTACCTAAAACTACTGTATTGCTTTCTGGTAAAATTTGAGTAACAAACATCGGCTCGCCAAAAGCTACACCTAAGCCTTTCCGCTGACCAATGGTGTAGAATGGATAACCTTTGTGCTGACCGACAATCATTCCATTGCTCAAGATGAAATTTCCACCCGCTACACGATCTTCTAAATCTTCAACTTTATGTTTTAAAAAGGCACGGTAATCATTATCAGGCACAAAACAGATTTCGTAACTTTCTGATTTTTTTGCCAGTTCTTCCTGTCCCATGTCCAATGCCATTTGTCTGATATCAGATTTCGCAAAACTTCCAAGCGGAAACTTTGTACGGGAAAGATTTTCTTGAGAAACGCCCCAAAGTACGTACGATTGATCCTTATTTTCGTCTTTGCCTTTAGAGATCACGTATCGTCCACTGTCTTGCTGACGGATGTTAGCGTAATGCCCGGTTGCAATAAATTCGCAGTCGAGTTTATTGGCCCGTTTAAGTAATGCTTCCCATTTAATATATGTGTTGCATAATACGCATGGGTTTGGTGTTCTTCCCGCCAGGTATTCATCCACAAAATTATCAATTACATAATCGCCAAACTCATCGCGGATATCCAGGATATAATGGGGGAAACCATAATTAACGGCAAGTGTACGGGCATCATTAATGCTATCTAATGAGCAACAGCCAGTTTCCTTGCTACTGCCACCAGAAGTTGCATAATCCCAGGTCTTCATGGTTAATCCAATTACTTCATAACCCTGCTCATGCAGCATTACAGCCGCTACCGAACTATCAACCCCGCCACTCATGGCAACCAGAATTCTACCGTGTTTACTCATTTTTAAAATATAGATTGCAAAAATAAGGTTTATTTACCTTAAATTATTTAAAGCAAGTCAGTTCGTTGTCAAAAGCTATTCAGGCCAGCAACAGATAACAGAAAAAACCGAGTGCCAGCCAGGTTTGCCAAATTTTACTAGGTGTTATTTAATTTTTGGGATTGATTAAACGTTTTAGTTGATATTTTATGCAGATTTACAAATTAATTTCTACCTTAGAATTTTCGTTGATAACGTTAAATGTTCACACAAACTATGATTAAAAAATTTATCCTGCCTTGTTTTCTTTTTTCAGCATTTCTGGCCACTGCACAAGAAAATTTAGTGCAATATGTTAAGCCCATTATTGGCACTTCCAAAATGGGGCACACGTATCCGGGTGCAACGGTACCTTTCGGCGCTGTGCAGTTAAGTCCGGAAACCGATACCTTATCTTACGAGGTAAACGGGAAGTACAATGGCGATGTTTATAAATATTGCGCCGGCTATAAGTATGAAGATAAAACGATCGTTGGATTTAGCCATACCCATTTTAGCGGAACCGGCCATTCAGATCTTGGCGATTTCCTGATCATGCCCACCCAAGGTAAGCTGCAATTAAATCCCGGCACCGCCGATAACCCCAATAGCGGATACCGCTCAGCATATAGTCATGCCAATGAAACGGCAGAAGCAGGTTACTATAAGGTGAAGTTAGATGATCATAACATCACCGCGGAGTTAACATCTACTAACAGGGTTGGAATGCACCAGTATACTTTCCCAAAATCAGATCAATCGCATATCATTTTGGATTTGATGGCTGGAATCTATAATTATGAAGATAAAACCGTGTGGACTTATGTGCGGGTGGTAAATGATACCTTAATTACCGGATATCGCCAAACCAATGGCTGGGCCCGTACCAGAACGGTTTACTTCGCGATGAGCTTTTCTAAACCTTTTAAAAATTACGGCAGAAAAAGTTATGATGCGAAGCAGGCTTACCGGGGTTTCTGGGGCAAGTTTAATCAAGATCAAAACTTCCCGGAAATTGCCGGAAAGAAAATCAAAATATTCTTTGATTTTGATACCAATGAAGGGGAGCAGATCAAAATTAAATTTGCATTATCTCCGGTTAGTCAGGAAAATGCCCTTCAAAACATGCGTACCGAAATATCGGGTTGGGATTTTAACCAGGTTAAAGCCCAGGCACAATCCACCTGGAATAAGGAGTTAAATAAAATCCAGGTGACGACTTCAAAAGACAATAAGATCAATTTCTACACGGCATTGTACCATGCGTTTATTAATCCTACCACTTATACGGATGTAAATGGTGAGTATAAAGGTTTGGATCAGAACGTTCACAAGGCAGATGGCTTTACCAATTATACCACTTTTTCGTTATGGGATACCTACCGTGCGCTGCATCCTTTTTTTAATATTATACAGCCTGGCCGAAGCAATGATATGGTAAAATCAATGCTGGCCCATTATGATCAAAGCAGCCTGCATATGTTACCGATTTGGTCGCACTATGCGAACGATAACTGGTGCATGAGCGGCTACCATAGTGTTTCTGTAATTGCAGATGCGATTATTAAAGGTACTTACAACGGCGATGCAAATAAAGCTTTGGATGCTTGTGTAGTAACCGCGAAACACCGCGACTATGAAGGGATCGGATATTATATGGATAAGGGTTATATTCCTGCCGAAAGGAGTGGAGTATCTGTTTCGAATACCTTGGAATATGCTTATGATGATTGGGCGATAGCACAATTGGCGAAAAAATTGAACCGTAAGGATGTTTATGATGAATTTATCAAACGTTCGCAAAACTGGAGAAATAACTATGATACGGCATCTGGATTTATGCGTCCAAAGCTGGCTGACGGAACTTTTAAGAAAGCTTTCGATCCAAAAGATACAGAAGGACAGGGCTTTATAGAAGGTAATAGCTGGAATTACAGTTTCTTCGTTCCACATGATCCAACTTCGCTAATTGAGGTGATGGGTGGAAAAAAGAAATTTGCTGCCAGGTTAGACTCTTTATTTAGCATGCACCTGCCAGATGAGTTTTTTGCCCATACCGAAGACATTACCCGCGAAGGGATTATTGGTGGTTATGTTCACGGTAACGAACCTGCCCACCACGTAGCTTACCTGTACAACTGGACAGATGAAGTTTATAAAGGGCAGGCGCAGATTCGACACATTTTAAATATGCAATACAAGCCAACGGCTGATGGATTGGGTGGAAATGACGATTGCGGACAGATGAGCGCATGGTATATGTTCTCTGCAATGGGATTTTATCCGGTAGCACCAGGTGCTGATGTTTATTCTTTGGGTAGTCCGCTGGTTAATAAAGCCGTGGTTAACCTGGAGAATAATAAAACGTTTACAGTAGAGGCATTAAACCAGAGCGCCAAAAATGTTTATGTGCAGAAAGTGATGTTGAACGGGAAGGAGATCACCAATCACAGCATTAAACACTCAGACATTACCAACGGTGGTAAACTTACTTTTTACATGAATGCAAAACCAAAAAAATAATATCTCAACTGTCTCGTTTGTGGTATTAAACCGCTGGGTTTTCCCAGCGGTTTTTTTGTGCGCGTTTTGGTCAACTTCGCTGGTTTTCTAATATAGGAGGGTTGTGGTTTAATTTATTTGCCGCCAGAACTGAGACAAAAATCGATCATTGCGCTTACTGTTTATCTGCATTTAACAGGCATCAAGCAGATATGCCTGACGATTATAATATTCTTTGTAATAAATTGAATAGGAAGAGAAAAAACGATTTAGGAATGGCGTAATTAGGCTTTTTGATTTTGATGTTAGCAGAATTTTATTAATATTTGTCTACGTGCTAGCCAAATGATGATCAAAGTCTTTTCCATTATATGGATATACGCTATTATTCATCGAACAAAAATATCTTATGCACTTTTAATCAGATCACTCATTTACATCTATGCGAAATCAAATAGCCAGGGTAATCCTCAGCCTGATTTTTATGTTAACGGTATGTAGTTGTTTAGCGCAAACTACCAAACAGGAATACTTAAAAAGAATTGATGTTATTGAGCAAAATATACAGAAGTATTTTGTTGCCGGAGAACGCGGATTATACCTAGAAAACATCGGGAAACACGAAAAACCATTCTCTTATTTATGGCCGCTTTGTGCACTTATCCAGGCAAAGAATGAAACGGAAGGGCTCAAGAAAAACAGCGGTATGCAGCCTGTAATTAAGGCGATAGATCAATATTATACTACAGCACCTCCTGCACCTTCCTATCAATCGTACATAGAGAAAAGTTCCCGTTTTTATGATGATAATCAATGGATTGCAATTGCCTACCTCAATGCTTACACCCGCACCAAAAAGAAAATCTATTTTAATAAGGCGAAGGAAATTTACACCTGGTTACTAACGGGCTATGACAATAAAACGGGTGGGGGTTTGTACTGGAAGGAAGATGAGAAAACTTCTAAAAACACCTGTTCGAATGGCCCTAATATTTTAGTATCGCTTGAACTTTATAAAGCGACCAAAGAGAAAAAGTACCTTGATACAGCTTTGTTAGTTTATAACTGGACAAATAAAAATCTAAGGAGGAAGGATGGAATTTTTTATGATGCGATTAATGTGTCGTCTTTAAAGATAGATTCGGCAGCTTATACATATAATACAGGCACTATGCTTGAGTCGAATGTGGTGCTTTATCAAATTACAAAGGATGTTAAGTACCTCCATGAAGCGAAATTAATAGCGACTGCAGCTAAAAAAAGATTTTATAAAAATGGAAAATTACCAGATCATTATTGGTTTAATGCAGTATTATTGCGCGGCTATTTGGCGTTGTATGCTGTAGAGAAAGATGCATCCCGTTTAAAGTTTTTTATTGATGATGCAGATCGTGTATGGAATGATGAGCGTGACGAAAGAAATCTTTTAGGAAGGGAAGCTGATAAAACATTGCTGTTGCAAGCCGGGATTTTAGAGATATACGCCAGGCTGGCAACTTTAAATTTAACCAAATCATAAAAATATATATTTAATGAAAAGAAGAACATTCATTCAAAATACCGGATTGCTTGGTGCAGGTATGGTGGCATCGAAGTTTTCATTTGCGGCAGAATTGGCACCTGAATTTCCTGTGGTACGGGTCGCGGCCGGAAAAAGACATTTCCAAAGTAAGGCCGTAAATTCAGCCATCAAGACCTTTCAATCTAATGTTAAAAATCCTGAGCTGGCATGGCTATTTGAAAATTGCTTTCCGAATACCTTAGATACCACCGTGTATTATTCTGAGAAAAACGGTCGCCCAGATACCTATGTAATCACCGGCGACATCGATGCCATGTGGTTACGGGATAGTTCTGCTCAGGTTTGGCCATATCTTCAATTTGTAAATGAGGATGAGCCGTTAAAAAAATTAATTGCCGGCGTAATTAATCACCAAACCAAATGTGTATTAAAAGATCCGTACGCAAATGCATTTTATGGAGATGCAAATAAAGTAGGTGAATGGAAAACCGATGATACGGCCATGCAGCCGGGGGTGCATGAGCGCAAATGGGAAATCGATTCGCTTTGTTATCCCATTCGTTTAGCTTACCATTATTGGAAAAAAACTGGCGATAAAGCGCCTTTTGATGCCGATTGGAAAAAAGGAATTGAAACCATTCTCAAAACTTTTAAAGAGCAACAGCGTAAAACCGGTCATGGTCCATATCACTTTCAACGCCAAACGAACAAACCCACAGATTCTTTGCCGATGGCAGGATATGGTTTTCCCGTAAATCCGGTAGGACTAATCTGTTCAGCATTCCGCCCGAGTGACGATGCAACAATTTTTCCTTTTTTAGTGCCTTCTAACTTTTTTGCTGTATCAAGTTTGAAGCATGCCGCTGAAATGATTAAAGCACTTCAGCCAGATAAAACTTTAGAAAGTAATTTGCTTAATCTAGCTGATGAAGTAAATGCTGCCTTGCAAAAACATGCGATTGTTAATCACCCTAAATATGGAAAAATTTACGCTTTCGAAATTGATGGCTTCGGAAGTAGCTATTTAATGGATGATTCAAACGTACCTAGTTTATTAAGTTTACCTTATTTAGGCGCAATGGATGCTGAAGATCCTATTTACAAAAACACAAGGAAATTTGCCCTTTCCGCAGACAATCCATACTTTTTTAAAGGTAGTGCTGCAGAAGGAATTGGCGGACCTCACGTGGGTCAGGATATGATCTGGCCAATGAGTATCACAATGCGGGCGTTAACCTCTAAAGATGAAGCAGAAATTAAATACTGCATCAGTACCCTGCAAAAGACACATGCTGGTAAAGGGTTTATGCATGAATCGTTTAACAAAGACAATCCTGCAAACTTTACCCGGGCCTGGTTTGCATGGTCGAATACCTTATTCGGCGAATTATTATGGAAAACTTACCACGAGAAACCAGCTTTGCTAAAAGCTTAACTTAATTTTAAAGGCCGTCAGATTTGATGGCCTTTTTTATGCCATATAAAGATTTCTTACTCATCAGACTGATCTGAAAAATCCAGATAAATCATCCGATACCGCTCTCTTCCCGTCGTCGTTTATCTGCAAGATTCTTGTGGGGTATACTTTGAAATACCCCTGCATTCAAATCAATTTTTTTAAGTTGTCGAAATGTATCTTTAATATGATATGAAATAGCGTATTCACTGCAATAAAATCTATGCTTTTGTAAAACATGTGACACATCATGCGAATGTTTTTTTTCAATGTTTTAAATTTAGTACTTTGCTGAAAAATAAAATTAAGATTTGCAAAACTCTCAGAATAACATCCTGAATGACATTGAGGCAATCGGAAAAATCCCTGCTGTTGCACATATTCTCGAAATTGTTTGTAACATCACCGGCATGGGCTTTTCAGCTGTAGCCAGGGTTACAAGCGATAAGTGGATTGCCTGCGAGGTTAAAGACAGCATCAACTTTGGGCTGGTAACCGGGGGCGAGTTAAAATTAGAAACCACTATCTGTAACGAAATCAGGCAACACCAAAATCCGGTGATAATTGATGACGTAGCAACAGATTTGCATTTTTCGCACCACCAAACCCCAAAGATGTATGGCTTTAGAAGCTATATTTCTATGCCTATCATCTTGAAGAACGGTGATTTCTTTGGTACCTTATGTGCCATAGATCCTTCGCCTGCAAAAGTGAATACACCATCTACCATCAGCACCTTTCGAATGTTCGCCGATTTAATTGCCTTTCACCTGGATGCAGTTGAGCAATTGGCAGCGTCAGAAGAAAAGCTTCAGCAGGAATTGGAAACCGCCGTATTAAGGGAACAATTTATTGCCATCCTGGGGCATGATTTACGTAATCCCCTCAATGCCATTTCCAGCAGTGCGCAACTTTTAGATCGACTAAATCATGAAGATCGAAGCCATCGTTTGGTCAATATCATCAGGGATTCGTCTTACAGAATAAATGGTTTGATCGAAAATATGCTCGATTTTGCCAGTGGCAGATTGGGAGGCGGGATCTCTATTTCATTAAATCAGGATGAAAACCTCGAGAAAATCCTTATTCAGGTAGTTGATGAAATGCAGGCGGTATGGCCTGACAGAAATATTAAATTAAATTTTGACTTTCAATCACCGGTTATTGCGGATGGTAAACGTGTAGCACAGTTGTTTTCTAACCTATTGGGAAATGCATTGAACTATAGTCCGCCGGAATCTACGATAGAAGTAACCGCATTTAGCAACGCCAAAGAATTTAACCTTTTTGTTGCAAATGAAGGGAAGAAAATTCCGGATGCAGCAATGGAACGCTTATTTCAGCCGTTCTCCAGGGGAGAAGTAGAACCGAATCAAAAAGGTTTAGGGTTAGGCTTGTATATCGCCTCAGAAATTGCTAACGCACACGGTGGTGAACTTTCTGTAAGTTCTACCGACGATAAAACTTGTTTTACATTAATTATACCAACAAATGATAGTAGTAAATGATAATCTGCCCACTTCAATGCTTTTAGAAATAAAAGTTGGCGATACCATAGGGAATGACGAGGGAATATCTGGAGTTGTAGTTAATATTGCCATTCAGGAAACCGATGATTTTTTAATGCTGATTTTCGGTCTTCAGGAAGGTGGACAAATCATGACGAAGAAGTTACGTCAGGTTTGTTAGATCAGAATTTAAATGAAAACTAGACTTTTTACCTTCATCTTTGCCATAATCGGGATTATCCATTTATATGCAGAGGCTGTTGAAAGTGTTGCACTCCGTCATTTTTCAAAACCGCTTATTGTAATTACGTTATTTGCATGGCTTTACAGTGCAACAAATCTTAAAGGCCGTTTTCATAAACGCATTTTCATTGGTTTGATCTTTAGCTTAACAGGCGATGTAATACTGATGTATTCTGCTAGTAGATCAGGCTTTTTCAGCTTGGGTTTAGTGGCATTTTTACTCTCCCATATTTTATACATCAGGGCATTTACCCTAGACCACAAGTCTAATCTGAATGCAAAGAATCCTTTTTTTTTATGGGGAACTGGTGCCCTGATTATTTTTTGTATTGGATTGTTTTTCTATCTGCAGCCAGTTCTTGGTGCAATGCAGTTTGCTGTTTTAATCTATGCTATCGTGATCACATTTATGGCGATTATGGCGCTGAACCGGTATGGTAAAGTTAATGTATCCAGTTTTCAACTGATTTTAGCAGGTGCTTTGTTTTTTCTTTTATCTGATAGTGTGCTGGCAATAAATAAATTTAGCCGACCAATCCCCCAGGCCGGCATACTCATAATGGTAACTTATATGATTGCACAATACTTGATTGTTTATGGAACAGTAGTGAGGGAACTGGTAGTAAAGCAAACGGAGGTATAGGTTACTTTTTGACCGCAAAGGAAATGAGTTTGCTTGTTTTAGTATATTAACCACAGAGAACACTGAGAAAGGGCACAGAGCGCATTGAGCTAAAGGGTCAGTCTGTTATGCTGAGTAAGTTTCAACAATGATTCCTAACCGCAAAGCACGCCAAGTGAAGGCGCAAAGAAAGGGAAGTAAGTTAGTCGCTTATGCGAGAATATAAACTACAGAAAACGTAAAGCTATGTTTTTTTTATTTCACTCTGTGCAAAACGCTGTGACCTGTGTGGTAAATTTTATTTTAAGGCCTAACCGCGAAGGCGCAAAGAAAGGGAAGTAAGTTAGTCGCTTATGCGAGAATATAAACTACAGAAAACGTAAAGCTATGTTTTTTTTATTTCACTCTGTGCAAAACGCTGTGACCTGTGTGGTACATTTTAATTTAAGGCCTAACCGCGAAGGCGCAAAGAAAGGGAAGTGAGATAGTTGCTTATGCGAAAGTATAAACCACAGAAAACATAAAGCTATGTTTTTTTATTTCATTCTGTGCAAAACGCTGTGACCTGTGTGGTACATTTTAATTTAAGGCCTAACCGCGAAGGCGCAAAGAAAGGGAAGTGAGATAGTTGCTTATGCGAAAGTATAAACCACAGAAAACATAAAGCTATGTTTTTTTATTTCATTCTGTGCAAAACGCTGTGACCTGTGTGGTACATTTTAATTTAAGGCCTAACCGCGAAGGCGCAAAGAAAGGGAAGTGAGTTAGTCGCTTATGCAAAAATATAAACCACAGAAAACACGAAGAAGAAGCACAAAGATCACAAAGCTGTGTTTTCTAATTTTAGCTCTGTGTAGAACGCTGTGAACCTCTGTGGTAAATTTTGGTTTATTTAGTTTAATACCTACAGCACCAGAGTATTGTACTGGTAAACGTCTAATTGCCAGGATCAAATTTAAATTTCAAACACAGTTACTCACGCCTGGCTCATCTTCCTGCTTTTAACGGTGCTATAACGTTTTCCATGGAAACTTTCTTTGCGTACTTTGCGAAAATCTTTGCCCTCTTCGCGGTTAAATAAAGATCAATTCCTACGCTTATTTTCTTTATCTAAAACAGTAAAAACCTGCACCAGTCTTTCCCCATTTTCATCTACAAGCGTCAAAGTGTGCCTGCCTGGCGGCGGACTAACTGCTATCTGATGATAGTTATTGGTTGTGGCGAAATATTCATTATCAATATGCCAATATATTTTTGAACTCTGATTTCGATGTGCGGCATTCAGGATTATTTTTCCCCTTGTTCCATCCAGTTCCAATGGGATATATACAGTTGCATTGTTTTTCGGATAGATCAATTCCATCACACTATTTCCGCCAGCATTTTCGCAACCAGTCATAAATGGCGGTAATACCTTATAATCGCTGTTTTTGATCTTGTAATAATACTCCATCGCCGGCGGCAATATAAACCAGTTTTTATGTTGCATACTCGTAACAGTCTCGCATTGATCAGTTACCCGATAACTCCCCGTTCTATCTAAATGAATAAGTTTATGAAAAGGACAGATAGCGGTTTTTTCTCCGGCAGTAGGTACCCATTCATCTATCACATCAGAACAATACTCTCCGGCTTTGTAACCACTTTGCTTACAAACTTTAAGCTTTCTTAATTTAGTTTTTGGCGTTTCAAACCACTTTCCGTTCGGGAGTAATCTAAAAATATCAAATAGGACAGGAGCTGCCGCCTCGATTCCGACTAAACCCGGCCGGCCTTCACCATCTGCATTGCCAACCCATACACAAACAACATAATTTGGTGTTAAACCTACGGCCCATGCATCGCGGAAACCAAAACTTGTTCCGGTTTTCCAGGCTACTCTTTGAGAGGATGAAAATTGCTCCCATAAACCTTCGTCGCCGGGACGCATTACCTCTTCCATGGCGTTAAAAGTCGCCCAAATCGCACCATGATCCAGAAATGAGTTGCGCTGATAATCTTTTTCATTTTTAGGTTCTGTACGATAATAAGTAGCTTGTTTATAGTCATTAGGATCATATAATCCTTTGTAAGCGTTGAAGTGGTTCAAGGTTTTCACCATTCCCATATAGGTATTTGCCAAATCCCACATGGTAACCTCACTACCACCAAGAATTAATGATAATCCGTAATGATCTGCAGGCTGGTTTAACGTTCCAATACCTAGTTTTTTAAGCTTATCGTAGAACCTTTCATACTTATATTGCTGCAACATTTTTACTGCTGGTATATTTAAAGAGCGGCTTAAAGCTTTATCGGCAGAAATTGCGCCATCATAACCCAGGTCATAATTTTGCGGCGAATACCCGGCTATTTGTGTAGGTACATCCGGAATTAAAGTATGCGGAAGGATGAACCCATCGTTGAGCATACTGGCGTAAAGCAGTGGCTTTAGGGTACTCCCCGGACTTCGGGGTGCCTTAATCATATCTACATGACTCAGTAATCCAACGTTTTCGGGTTGATAGATATTCCCAACGTAACTCACTACTTTGCCAGTCTTTGCATCCAAGATCAGTGCAGAAATATTATTAATATCATTAGCCCGATATCGGTTATTGTAACGTTTTAAGATCGAGTTTACCTTCAGTTGAACATCTTCATTCAAAGTTGATGTTATTCGGGTTGAATTAATATCCAGACTAAGTCTTTCTGCTTTAAATCGATTCAACAGGTGAGGTGCGTTTTGGGGCAAGGGGAGTGGTTTCCCGGGAATCGGTTCGAGTTTAGCTAGATTGGCTGTGTTTTGATCAATATATTTCAACCTGACTAATTTGTCGAGCAAATCATTTCTTTTTTTTATTAGCCTTGTGGCATTTTTTCCAGGATGAACCAGTGAAGGGCTATTTGGTAAAACCGCTAATGTTGCCATTTCGCCCCAGGAAAGCATTTTCGCATTCCGACCGTAATATCGCCAGCTCGCTGCTTCCAAGCCTACAACATTACTCCCAAATGGTGCATTTGCAGCATATAAACCCATAATGTCGTCTTTGGCATATCTAAATTCTAATCTGAAAGCAAGTAAGATTTCATACAATTTTTGCCAGATGGTCCGATCCTGTTTCCTTGATAAACGAATTACCTGCATGGTTAATGTACTTCCACCGCTTACTACGCCTTTAGCTTTGATATTCTGTCGCATTGCACGGCTCATGGCTAAAAAATCTACACCAAAATGGTTGTAAAATCGCTTATCCTCGAAAGCAATGATGCAGTCTTTAAATTTTACAGGAACAGAATCTGCCACCGGGAAACGCCATTGTCCGTCGGAGGCAATCGCTGCGCTAAGTAAATTACCATTACTAGCCTCAATTACAAATGATGTTGGTGACTTAAAAAGTTTGGTTGGGAGTAGAAATAGAAAAACCAAAAGCAACGCAAAACAGATGAGATCAGAAATCAGGAATGCCTTTGGTATTTTATGCATTATCATTTTTTTCTAAAATATTAAGCAATTTATAGTTGAGATACAACTTCTCCTTACCAACTCTCGTTGATTTTAGAAAACCATATTCTTCTAATAAAATCAGATAATTACCTACGGTTTTAGGTGTTCCTAATTTTGCATTAATCAAGGATTGTCGTTTAGTATAAGGGAGCTTGAATAGTTCAGACACTTTCGGTGAAAATTTCATTAATTAGTTAATGCGTGTAATTATAGCGAAAATTTACCCTCGTTTTAATCTCAAGTGTAAATTTTACCTTTGTTTTGATTTAGTGACAGCTTTTACAAATTCGAGTTAAATTCCTTATTAAAACAGCAATTCTCAATCTTGGAGAAATTTATTATTTTAAATGAACACTACATTTCAGATCTTAAGTCTTTTAAAAAGAGATAGTCAGTTTGATTATTTTCATAAAAACTTGCTGATGAATATAGATAATCAACGGGTTCTGTCGCTAGCTTCCAGCGCTCGCTTATCGGGATTATCATGTAAATAATCCAGCTTTTGACACATCACCTCTGGTGAATACAAATGAATCGCGACAGGGTCTCTTTGCCAGAATTCATAAGATTTGTTCACAGCGTTTACATAAAATTTGGATAATGCTTCAGCGTTCAATAATTTTTTAAATTCATGGGCTGTATATTTCAAGAATGAACCTTGAGGCATTTCTTTGCCATTAAGTTCGTTGATTCTCCAGATCAGGTGAATATGATTAGGCATTATCACAAAAGCGAAAACATCGATTTTCTTTCCTTTTGTCAGGTAAACTAATGAATTAATTACGACTTCCTTAAACTTGTCTTCAAGCAATAATTTTTGCCACTTATTGATTGTTGCTGTCCAAAAATATATTTGTCCTATCTCGATATAACTTTGGCGCTTTTGCTGAAATAAATCATCCATAACATAACAGGTTACTATTTAGTTCCCACTTATATTTCGGTTCGTGAAGACACGAACCGAGGCAAAGTAAATCTACCAATTTCACAAAATGTATCGTAATTATTTAAATTCGTTGTAAAACAATTTTTGCCATTTACTGATTGTTACTGCCCAAAAATATATTTGTCCTATCTCGATATAACTTTGACGCTTTTGCTGAAATAAATCATCCATACATAACAGGTTACTATTTAGTTCCCAGGTATATTTCGGTTCGTGAAGACCCGAACCGAGGCAAGATAAATCTACCAATTTCACAAAATGTATTGCAACTCTTTAAATTCGTTATAAAACAATTTTTGCCATTTATTGATTGTTGCTGTCCAAAAATATATTTGTCCTATCTCGATATAACTTTGACGCTTTTGCTGAAATAAATCATCCATACATAATAGGTTACTATTTAGTTCCCACTTATATTTCGGTTCGTGAAGACACGAACTGAGGCAAGATAAATCTACCAATTTCACAAAATGTATCGCAATTTTTTAAATTCGTTGTAAAACAGTTTTTGGCACTTACTGATTGTTGCTGTCCAAAAATATATTTGTCCTATCTTGATATAACTTTGACGCTTTTGCTGAAATAAATCATCCATACATAACAGGTTACTATTTAGTTCTCACTTATATTTCGGTTCGTGAAGACACGAACCGAGGCAAGATAAATCTACCAATTTCACGAAATGTATTATACTTCTTTAAATTCGTTGTAAAACAGTTTTTGCCATTTACTGATTGTTGCTGTCCAAAAATATATTTGTCCTATCTCGATATAACTTTGGCGCTTTTGCTGAAATAAATCATCCATAACA